>CAZDTN010000129.1:0-4618 GCA_964508355.1 uncultured Sphingobacterium sp. | reverse complement strand
TTTTCAAAAACTATCTTACGTGTAGTTGTATCAAGCGTTGCGAATAGTTTGTTTTCAGCGAGTACATCACTCTTGCTCAATAAATTCATCAGTGTAGATTTTCCAACGTTGGTATATCCAACCAAGGCAACACGAATAAATTCACCCCTGTCTTTCCTCTGCGTATAAGCCTGCTTCTCTATCTCAGAAAGTTTTCTGCGAAGCAGCGAAATTTTCTCTCTAACAATACGACGGTCGGTTTCGATTTCAGATTCACCGGGACCTCTTGTCCCGATACCACCACCCAAACGTTCGAGGTGTTTCCACATACCACGAAGACGTGGTAAGATGTATTGGTACTGCGCCAATTCCACTTGTGCTTTCGCTTGTGCTGTTTTAGCGCGACGAGCAAATATGTCTAGAATCAAATCACTGCGATCAATGGTTTTGATGTTGGTCGCTTTTTCAATATTGGTGATTTGCGCACCAGTGAGTTCATCATCAAAAATCAATACACTGATGTTTTTGCCAGCAGCATAGTTTTTGATTTCCTCTAACTTTCCTTTGCCTATATATGTTTTAGAATCAGGATGCTGAAGTTTTTGTATGAATATCTTTGCGGTTACAGCTCCCGCAGTTGTTGCAAGGAATGCTAATTCATCAAGGTACTCATTAACCTGATGGTCTTTTTGATCTTTTAAGCCAACTCCAACTAGAATTGCTTTCTCTGATGATTGGAAAAGATTTGATTTATCTAACAAATAAAAATGATTTTACAGTCCACTTATAGCCAGACCAACAGAGAATGGTCTAACAACTGGACCTTGTCCCTCTTTAAAAAAGTCGGTAACCGTATAAGTTCCAAATACACTAAAGTTGCCCAGGCCAACCCTTCCAGTTAATGCAAATCTTGTTGTATTGAAGAAACGCTTGTCTTTTTCTTTGGTAAAGTATCCGCCTGTTCCAGTAGCATCCAAGTCGATTTTTGATTTCACCTTGGCATCAATCATCGTACCCACTTTAACGCCCAACGCAAACTTCCATCCTTTGTTCATGTTCTGAGGATTCGTGGAATAACGCAATTCTACAGGCGCTTCCAAATATCCCGTTGCTAATTTATTCTTCTTGTATTGAACAATAGTGTCTTTCGTGAAGGTTACTCCATTTCTGTTGTTAAGGTCGACGGTCATTTCTTTAAAATAGATATTGTCGGTACCAACACCCGGACCAACAGCTACGCTTAAACGTGGGTTGGTTTTGAAGGGGAAGTCGAATAGAAAATACGCATTGAAAGTCCTGTTGAAGACCTGTGTTGTAATATTTGCTGGTTTTCCAGCCCATCCTGCTAAGCCAAACTGGAACATGAAATGATCAGAGGCCCTTTTTGAAAGATCTATTTTGCTATAATCTACCTTAGGCTTTGGTGTTTTAGGGGTAGCCACTTTTTCTGCCTTTGGAGCTTTTACTTTTTTGGCACGAGAGGTTGAATCAGCTGTTTCTTGTGCGAAACCATTGATTGTCAGGGCAAGAAACAGAATTCCGAATATCTTTTTCATGATCTATTTTATGGTATCAAAAGTATTCTCAACAGGGTTAACGAAAGGTTAAGGTTGAGGTAGGCAAAGGTAAATGATTTAGGGGGAAAGTGGCTTTAAATAGTAAGGTTGATGGTATTAATTCAAATTTTTTGTAAATTTCTTTACACTTCTGCTCCCACATATTCATTTTTAAAAGTACGTTCATGAGACTAATACTTTTCCTAATGGCGGTTGTGTGCTGCCATTTTGCTTCAGGACAAGGGATACTTAATAAGGTTAAGGCCAAGGCCCAGGAAAAAATTGATAATATATCATTGAAGAAAAAAACTATTGCAGATAGTTCTAATTCTTCGGAATCCGGTGAAAAAAAAGCCGAGGAAGCAGACACTACTGTTGCACCAGCCACAAAAGAAGCTGAAATGACAGCTTATCGAAAATTTGCATTTGTGCGAGGATCAAATATCATCTATGAGTACGCATTTGAAGAAGTGGAAGTTGGTGAGTACCCCAAAAGCTGGATGACTGATGCTGGAGGTGAAGTCGTCACATTAAGCAACTATCCAGGCAAGTGGCTCAAGTCTAATGAACTTGGAAATAATTTTGTTGATTATTTCCAAGAATTTCCACTCAATTTTACTTTTGAATTTGATGTAGTTCAAAATATCAAATCAACATCTGATTACAACGATTTAGTGGTAACATTTGCGAGTACAGCAGGAGAACGTAATTTTTCAAAGACAATACGTAAATCTGAAAGTTCAGGATTCAGTGTTGATATAGACTTATTTAAGCCCTGGTTAGAGTATGAAAACTTTTGGAGTCATGCAGATAGTATCAACTCTACTTATATTGAAATCAGAAGCCCTAATCAGTATAATTTAGATCCATTTAATGTAACTAAACAAAAAATACATGTTTCATTTGTGCGTCAAGATAGCAGACTCGTATGTTATCTGAATACAACAAGAGTATTTGATATTAGAAATGCATTTGCAAAAAATACTTTGCTTAATAATTTGAATTTCATGATGCGGTCTAATGTAGAAGATCCCAATTCAGGTCTTTTCATTTCAAACCTAATTCTTGCTGAAACGGTGATGGATACTAGAAAGGACTTGTTTGTTGATGGTAAATATGTTACCAATTCAATTTTGTTTGAAACAAATTCTGATAAAATACAGCCTTCATCACTTTCTGCAGTCAATGTTGTTGCAGAGTATCTCAAAGCAAATCCTTCCGTTAAATTAAAGGTAGTTGGACATACGGACAATGTAGGACAGGATGCAACTAATCTAGATTTATCCTCACGAAGAGCGAAGAGTGTTGTAAAGGAGTTGGTTGATTATCATAAAATAGATCCATCTAGGTTAAGCTCTGAAGGAATGGGAGAAGCTAAACCAATAGGAGATAATAATACTATGGAGGGCAGAGCTAAAAACAGAAGGGTTGAATTCATTAAACTCTGAATGTTCAACCTACCTAAGTAATAATTGTTCTGAAAGTTAAATTAATACTTGGAGGCAACCGATGTAGCCAATGGGTCTGTGTCGTTCCTTTCATGACCAGTAAGCTTCCATTATCTAATGTCAATTCTACTTTTTCTAGGGTGTTTTTGTGCTTGAAGGTAAATTTTCTCACCGCACCGAAACTGACGGATGCAATTGCTCCCTCTTTTTTCAATTCCTTTTCATTGTCGGTGTGCCAGCCCATTCCTTCTTTACCATTGTGATAGAGGTTGAGTAGACAGGAGTTGTAGGTTTCACCTGAAATATCCTCTATCGTATTCTTTATTCTTTTTAAAGTATCATTCCAGTAAAGCGCAGTTTTTTTTATATGAGAATAGGTGTAGTCGAATGGTTCTTCACCATACCAGGCTACTTTTCTTTTGGTAACGATTTTCTTACCAAACATCATGACTTCATCGTGTTCCCAGTTGATTTCAGTCGATAGTAAATTGAAGAAATCTTGAATTTCTGTTGCATTAAATATTTTCCCATGATAGTGAACTATACCATCATAGGGTAGTAAGTTATAATCGGCTTTATGTTGGGATTCCTCGAAAAGAGAATTTGTATTTAACGTAGTCACTTTCTGTTTCTTTCTATTTCCCATTGAATGATAGAAGATTTCCTGTTTAATCCCCATCTATAACCACCAAGTTGTCCGTTTGTTTGAACAACACGGTGACAAGGTATAAGCATAGCAATCGGATTTTTACCGATGGCTGTCCCGACCGCCCTCGATGCATTTGGCTGGTTGATTGCTTTGGCAATTTCAATGTAGTTGGTCAGTTTACCAAATGGTATTTCAAGAAGTGATTGCCAGACTTTGATTTGAAATGCTGTTCCTTTCAAGTGTAAGTCGATTTTTCTCCATGAGGTAATATCCTTGTTAAAATAACACAACACGTCTAGATGTTCTTGAGTAGATTTTTGTTCAATTTTAGCCGATGGAAACCTTTTTCCAAGTTCAGTTAATGCTGAAGATTGATCATCAGTAAACCAAACAAAGCAAATGCCTTTATCGCTTGATGCAATCAATAATTCTCCGAAACTAGAATTAGTGAAACTATAGTTAATTTGAAAATTTTGATCATGAGCAGGCTCGTCTGTATTGATTTCAATAATGTTGATGAAGTCAGCAGGTTTTCCTTTGGAAGGCAAACTTATTTCATGTTCAAAAAGACTTTGTTGTGCTGCTTTCATTGCAGCAAAGCTAATTCAAATTGATATTCAATTATAACGTAACAAAAGAAGGAACAATAACCAACGGGCAATGAACTTTTTCAGTAAGATGCTTGGCGGTACTGCCCATAATTAAATCCTTGATTTTCTTGGTAATTTCCGCTGCAAGAATTTACGCGTTGTCTCTTACAAAAAGATTTAGTATTCTCAGAATATTTTTCCTCTTGTTTGGAATATTCTTCACAGTCATCACTCATTTTGTTTATGATACTAAGGTGATTCTTGAGTTCTTCAATTTTATTCTCAACTGTGGGATTAGTTTCGTATTTTGTTTTTATTATCCTCTTTTCCTCCTGAACGAGACTTCCATCGTTGTCTATGTATGTCTTTACGTTTATCATCGCTTGATTAGCGATT
>CAZDTN010000128.1:0-4678 GCA_964508355.1 uncultured Sphingobacterium sp. | reverse complement strand
GCAACTGATCATTGAAAGCTTTGAAACTGGTCTTGTTCATCAATACTTCACCTCTTATTTCAGCTTGTTGAATACCATATTCTGAAAATTTTGCAGAAAGTGGGATGGATTTTATTTGTTTTAGGTTGAGTGTAATGTCTTCACCAGCAATACCATCACCTCTGGTTGCGCCCCTTACTAGCATATCATCTTCATACAGTAGTGAAATGCTAGCACCATCGAACTTTGGTTCAACACAATATTCTATTTCAGATAATCCTGATAGCTCTCTAGCCTTGCGATCCCAATCCAGTAAATCCTCCTCATTGTAGGAGTTTTCCAATGAAAGCATCGGTACCAGGTGTTGAACGGTATTAAACTGTTTGGTAAATCCTGGTCCTACTCTTTGTGTAGGAGAATCAATTGCTACTAGCGCGGGGTTCTTTTTTTCTATGTTTTCAAGTGCTTTGTATAGTTGATCAAATTCTATATCAGCCAACAAAGGGTCATTCATCACGTAGTAGCGATGTTCATGAAATTTGATCAACTCCTTTAACGTATTGATGTTCTGAACCAAAAAATCCTCATCTTGTGTCTTAGTGATGAAGATTTTACTTTTTTCCAGTAAATCCCTGATTTCTTCTTTAGAATACATGTGATGAACTTGAAGGATAAAAGTAGAATAATAGATTTTCTTTTGAGAATACTGTTTTGAAATTATTTTTGCGGCAACCTTAGAACGATATAGCCATATGAGCGATATGCTTAAAACCAATCTTAGTCAACCGTCAGCGCAATTGAAACATAGGTTTCAATTTGCACATTCTGTTGATTGTGTCATTTTTGGGTATGATAAAGGGATTCTTAAAGTTCTACTGATAGAGAGTGATTTGCCACAGTATAAAGGTCAATGGTCGCTTTTAGGTGATTTATTGAGACCTGAAGAAGATTTAGACGAAGCTTCCTATCGTGTTTTAAGAGAACGAACAGGGTTGACAGATATGTTTTTAGAACAGGTGAAAACCTTCGGATCAGTTGGTCGTCATCCTTCAGGTAGGGTAATTACAACAGCCTACTTGGCGTTGGTAAATATTAAAGACCATCAATTAAAAACGATGGATAATGCCTTGAGCTGGCATGCAGTTGCTGATTTGAAATCTATGGCTTTCGATCACAAAAAAATTCTTGATACTTGTTTACAGGTATTGCAGCGAAAGATTCAGGAGGAACCCATCATCTTCAATTTATTGGAAAAACGTTTCTCACTAAGAGATCTACAACAGTTGTTTGAACAAATCCTGGGCATTGAATTTGACAGGAGAAATTTTCGTAAAAAATTATTTACTACAGGTTTGTTGACAGATGTAGGAGAAATGGAAAAAAACGTAAAGCACAGACCAGGTAAGTTGTATACTTTCAATCAGGAAGCCTACGAACAGATCAAGAGAAAGAGTTTTGTCGGTATTCAGTTCTAATTAAATTGATCCACCTTCTACTAACTTAGATTCGATTACATCTAATTTTTTGGTGATTCCTTTTTCAATTACTTCCATGAATGTTTTCATGGCTTTCTTGCCCAATATACTTCCGCTTGTTTCTATATAGGTAATTACCGGGTTGCATATTTTAGGAATAAAGCCATTGCTCACGGCCAGTACTGATACATCTGATGGTATTTTTAATCCCTTTTGATTGATCGCCATGATTGTTCCTGTCAGGATCTCATCACTCATGCAAAAAATCAATTCAGGTTGCTTTGGCTGTGTAAGTATTTCCAAGGTAGCTTGCATAGCTTCTTCAGTATTGTTGGCTGTCGCGGTAGCAATTTCAACAAAAGGAGAAAGTTTTTTCAATTCATCAACCAATCCTTGTTTGCGTTTGCGGGTGATGGAAATGTTGGGGTTACCAAATAACGCAAAAACGTTTTTTTTCTTTTTCTCTACAATAGTTCTTGCAGCTAACTTACCGACTTCACGATCTGCCAAACAAACTTTCACGTAATTATTGTCTTCCGGAACTTTATCAAAAAAGACAATTGGAATACCAGATGATTTGATCCGATCAAAAGTAGCCATGTCTCTGGTTTCAGATGTTAGCGCAACAAATATTCCGGCAACGCGATTCAGCTTACACAATTTTAGATTAGCTTCTTCAACTGCAGCATCATTGGCCGACTGCAAGATGATCAAACTGTATCCTTTTTTTCTTGCCTCTTGTTCTACAGCTGCAACAAATGAATGGTAGAAGTAATTTGATATCTCTGGTACAATCAATCCAATGACTTTACTTTCATTTGTTCTAAGATAAACAGCGAATGCATTTGGCTCATAGTCCATTAAGTCTGCCAGCTCTCTGACTTTCTTTTTGGTTTCCTGTGAAATATCTGGGTGATCTTTCAAGGCTCTTGAAACAGTAGATATGCTGATTCCCAGCAGAGTAGCAATATTTTTTAATGTAGCTTTTGTGTTCATTTTTCTGATTTATTAACCGAAAACATTTTCGCAAACCTTTGCAATATAGGAAAATCAATTTTTCCAGAAATTTTAAATTTTTGAATGCAGCAATTCTTGATTTTCGGTTGTCTTTGGTGAGCCAACGTCTCTAAAAATATTGTAATCTATTGATTTACAGTATAATATGTTAGAGAAAGGCAAACAACTACTTTTTTGTTTAATTTTTTTAAGTTTTTGTCACAAGGTTCTTCATCACAGAAAATTTATAAAAAATTAAACGAGAATGTTAGGATATGTAAAAAATACATATTTTGCGAGACTAAAACTTTTAAACCACTGTATATGACCCCAAAACGTTTACTCAAAGCAATGTTGCTTCCTGTAGTAATGCTTTTTGCATTTCAGGTTGCTGTTGCGCAGAACAAAACTGTTTCTGGTAAGGTAACAGATGGCAAAGATGGATCACCAGTTGCTGGTGCTTCTGTTGCTGCCAAAGGAACCACTACAGGAACTTCGACTGCAGCTGATGGATCGTTCCAGCTCAGTGTACCAGCCAATGCTAAAGTATTGGTTGTATCTTCTGTTGGCTTCGGTACTATCGAGGTTAACATCTCAGACAACATGAATGTTGTTCTTGCTTCATCAGGCTCTAACCTTAACGAAGTTGTCGTTGTGGGTTACGGTTCTGCACGTAAGAAAGATCAGACAGGTGCTGTTGCTCAAGTAAAGGCCAAGGATTTCAACAAAGGTGTGCTTACAGCAGCTGATCAATTGATCCAAGGTAAAGTTGCCGGTGTTCAAGTTGTAAACAATTCAGGTGCTCCTGGAGGTGGAACAACTGTTCGTATTCGTGGTAACTCTTCTATCCGTTCTAGTAATCAGCCTCTTTTCGTTGTTGACGGAGTTCCTTTGGATGGTGGTAATGCTCGTCCAGGTCTTGGTAATAACCTAGGTGGTATTCCAGGTGCTAACCCATTGAACTTTATCAATCCAAACGATATCGCTTCTATGGAAATTTTGAAAGATGCATCTGCTGCAGCTATCTACGGTTCTCGTGGTGCGAATGGTGTTATCTTGATCACAACTAAGAAGGGTCAGGCTGGTGCGCCTAAAATTGATTTCAACGCAGGTGTTGGTGTTGCCAGCATCATGAAGCGTTTTGAAGTAATGGATGGTGATGAGTACAGAGCTGCATTGACTAAGTATGGTTCAACCAGTGGTAACTATGGTGATAATGTAGATGCATTATCTGAAATTCTTCGCAATGCAATTACACAAAATTACAATGCATCTGTGAGTGGTGGTAACGATGCTGGTAAGTATCGTTTGTCTGTTGGTTATACTGATCAGCAAGGTATCATTAAAGAAACTGGCTTGAACAGGGTAACTGCAAGTTTGAGTGGTTCTTACAAATTCTTGGATAGCAAGAAGCTTGGTTTGGACTTCAACCTCTTCACTTCACAAAGCAAAGAAAATGTTGCACCAATTTCTAATGACGCTGGTTTCCAGGGAAGTTTGATTGGTCATGCTTTACAATGGAACCCAACCCATCCTTTGAGAAAGGCTGATGGTTCATTGTGGGTAGAGCCACAGTTTGGTAACACAAGTATCAACCCATTGGCTATGCTTCAGGCATATGACGATAATGTTGCTACTACTGAGGTTTTGGCAAGTATTTCTCCTTACTATAAGTTTAACGACAATTTCGAGTATCGTTTGTTGTACTCAGTTCGTCAGGGTGTTGGTGTTAGAAAGAACGAAATCAAGCGTTTCTTGAACTTACAAGGAAACTTGGGTTCTGCTTCTGTAGGAACTGCAGAGCAAAATACACAACAATTGACTCATACCTTGAGCTATAACAACCAGATCACTTCTGATATCAATTTGAATGCAGTTGCTGGTTATGAGTACATGAGATATGACAACCTTTCTTATGGTATGTCTGGTTCTGATTATGCTGATTTCCCAGGCTTGTCATACTATAACTATCTTCAGAATGCGCCGAATGCTCGTCGTGGTATCGGTTCTGGAGCTGGTCCAATTACTGAATTGCAATCTTATTTCGCTCGTGCCGTTATCAACTGGCAAGATCGTTTGGTGTTGACAGGTACAGTTCGTGCGGACGGATCAAGCAAGTTCGGTGCTAACAACAAATATGGTGTATTCCCTTCTTTTGCATTGGCTTGGAATCTATCTAATGAAAAGTTCCTTGCTAACAACAAAGTTATTAGCAACTTGAAGCTTCG
>CAZDTN010000127.1:0-4759 GCA_964508355.1 uncultured Sphingobacterium sp. | reverse complement strand
CCAGCTGTTGCCATTGAACAAAAAGTAGTAACGAGAACACCACGTTCTACTGTTGGCAGCATGACCGAAATTTATGATTATCTCAGGCTATTGTTTGCAAGAATTGGTAAAACCTATTCGCCAGTTTCGGGAGAAGAAGTAAAAAAACAAGATATACAAGATGTATTGGCTTTTATGAAAAAAGCAAAAGCTGGTGATAAGCTCTATCTGCTTTGTAAATTCAAAACACATGCCAATAGAAACCCACATGAAGAATTAAATATTCTTATGCAAAAGGGATTTTCCAGGTTAATCAATAGTGATACGCTAGATATTGCACAAATTGAAGAGTTGCTAGAGGAAAAAAAATGGAAACCAACAGCTGCTGATTATCTATTGATCGACAGATTTGTAGCAAAAGACTTTGACGAAGATGAAATAAACAGAATAGTTGATTCTCTTTCCCTTGCTTTTTATGAGGGTGAAGGCAATCTTTTCCTAAAAAAGAACAATGATCAACCTAAGAAATTCTCAAACCTCTTTGAATTAGATGGGATGCGTTTTGAAGAACCCGTTCCTAATTTATTCTCGTTTAACAACCCCTACGGTGCATGTCCAACTTGCGAAGGATATTCTCAAATTCTCGGCATAGATCCTGATTTGGTTATTCCCAACCATCGGCTCAGCATTTATGAAGGTGCAGTAGCACCATGGAAAGGGGAAAAACTCAGCTGGTGGAAAGACCAATTTATCAAAGGAGCAAAAGAATTAGACTTTCCAATTCATCGTCCATATGGTGAACTAACTGCCGCACAAAAAGATTTGCTGTGGAAAGGACATAAAAAAACATATGGCATAAACGACTTCTTTAAAGAGGTTGAAGAAAACTTGTACAAGGTTCAATTTCGTGTATTATTATCGAGATACAGAGGCAGAACCACATGTACTAGCTGTGAAGGATACAGATTGAGAAAAGAAGCGCTGTATGTAAAAATCAATGGAAAACACATTGGAGAATTGTGCAAGATGCCAGTCAAAGATCTTGCTGTTTGGTTTGAACAGATTTCCCTAACTACTCATGAAACATCCATTGCAAAACGTGTTCTGTTGGAAATCAATCAGCGTTTAGCAACCATGCTTGATGTTGGTCTTGGATATCTTTCACTTGATCGATTGGCGAATAGTTTAAGTGGTGGCGAGAGTCAGCGTATACAACTTACACGTTGTTTAGGTAGTAACCTGACTAACTCATTATATATACTTGATGAACCTTCTATCGGACTTCACAGCAGAGATACTGAGCGGCTGATCAAAGTATTAAAAAATTTACGTGATCTTGGCAATACTGTTGTGGTGGTAGAACATGATGAAATGATGATGCGTCAGGCAGATCATATCATTGACATGGGACCATTGGCCAGCCATTTAGGAGGTGAAGTAGTTGCTGAGGGGGACTACAAAACATTGATTAAATCAAAGAAAAGCCTGACTGCTAAATACCTAAACGGAGAATTAAAGATTGAAGCACCTGAAAAAGTAAGAACCAGTAAATCATTTATTTCAGTAAAAGGTGCATCTGAAAATAATTTACAATCAGTCGATGTGGATTTTCCATTAGGCATCTTCACGGTTGTTTGTGGCGTAAGTGGAAGCGGAAAAACAACATTAGTAAAAAAGATACTCTATCCTGCACTGACAAAACACATCACTGGTGTAGGTGACCGACCCGGTTTACACAGCCAGATAAGTGGTGCACTTGATGCCATCAAACAAGTGGAGATGGTTGACCAAAATCCCATTGGTAAATCGTCCAGAAGTAATCCGGTTACTTATATAAAAGCATGGGATAGTGTTCGTGATCTTTTTTCATCCCAACCCTTAAGTAAGATCAGAGGCTACCAACCTAAACATTTTTCCTTCAACGTAGATGGCGGACGTTGTGATACCTGTAAAGGAGAGGGCGAACAAGTTGTTGAAATGCAATTCCTTGCAGATGTCAGACTCATTTGCGAAAGTTGCAATGGGAAAAAATTCAAGGATGAAGTGCTGGAAGTACAATATAAAGGGAAGAATATTTTTGATATCCTTGAACTTTCAGTCGATGAAGCCATTGAATTCTTCAAGGAGGAAAAAGACATTGCAAACAAACTCAAACCATTATCAGATGTAGGACTGGGTTATGTAAAACTAGGACAGTCCAGTGGCACACTTTCCGGAGGAGAAGCACAAAGGGTAAAATTAGCCAGCTTCCTAGGTAGAGGGAAAAACAATACCGATAAAATCTTATTCATTTTTGATGAGCCAACTACCGGTCTGCACTTCAATGACATTAAAAAGTTGCTAGCCTCGTTTAATGCACTAATTGAACAAGGCCATTCAATATTGGTAATTGAGCACAATATAGATGTTATCAAATCCGCAGACTGGATCATTGAATTAGGACCAGAAGCCGGTGAAAATGGTGGCTCACTTGTATTTGCAGGACCTCCGGAAAAACTAAAAAAAGTTAAAGCAAGCAGAACCGCTCCTTATCTATAAGTTATTCAAATTACCCAAAACAAGTAGTAGGATATTGGGCTTCAGTTAATGAACGGCTTCAATTTTCAAAAGATTGTTGTAAATTACTGAACCGGTAATTTAAAAAACAGCCATATGAACCAAACAAGAAGAAGTTTTATTCGCAACAGTGCATTTGCAGCCGCAGGTGCAACATTTTTCAGCAGTGATTTATTTGCTGCAGCCAAAAAAGGAGAACTAACTGGTATACAATTATACTCAATCCGAGAGGATATGAGTAAAAATCCTTTGGCAACACTGCAGGAATTGTCCAAAATGGGATATAAGCATGTTGAACATGCCAATTACATCAACAGAAAATTCTATGGTTGGACAGCCAGTGAATTCAAAAAATTATTGAATGATCTTGGCATGACTATGCCAAGTGGACATACAGTGATGACATCTAAACATTGGGATGCGTCAAAGAAAGATTTTACTGATGCATGGAAACACACTGTTGAAGATGCAGCTGCAGTCGGACAGCAATTTGTGATTAGTCCCTGGATGGAAGAAACAGTAAGAAAAGACCTGAATGCCTTGAAAGGGATGATGGAGATCTTCAATAAATCAGGTGAACTCTGCCAGAAATATGGTATGAAGTTTGGGTATCATAACCACGATTTTGAATTCAGCGAAAAATTGGGCGACAAAACATTATTTGATATTATCCTCGGTGAAACTGATCCAAAATTAGTTATGCAGCAGCTGGATATTGGCAACATGATCAATGGTGGTGCAAAAGCCTTGGATGTCATGCAAAAATATCCAGGTCGTTTTGAATCAATGCATGTGAAAGCAGAAATTGAATCAAAAGCTGGACATGAGAAATATGAATCAACAATTCTTAATGTAGGTATAGTACCAGTTAAAGAAATCATTGATTTAGGCAGGAAATGGGGAACCAAACATTTCATTATTGAACAAGAATCTTACCAAGGCAAAGCACCATTGGATTGTGTTAGAGAAGACCTTGAGATTATGAAAAAATGGGGTTACAAATAACCAACCATAAATAAAGCCCCAAGAAATTGGGGCTTTTCTTTTTTTACTGTTGTCCCATCCAAAAAGCTCCTCCACTACTGGATCGTTTGGCTCCAGTCACTGTACTAAATACCGTCTCCTCCTCTCTCCATCTCAGCACGCCAAGCAAAGCCATTATTAAGGCTTCTTTATAATCAATAATCTCTTTTTCGGGCAATACCACTTCAATACCAAAAGGCAGCAGATGCTGGGATACTCTTGAGATCAAGTAAGTGTTATGAGCACCACCCCCTGTTACCAGTATCTTTTCTTCTGTAATTAAGGTACCTCTTTTTTTTACTATAAGTTCTATTGCATTACTGATTTGTATAGCAATATGTTCGGTATAGGTTGCCAATAGATCTTCAGTTGAATATTCACTTGACATCATAAGTGGATAAAGAACTTCGGTGCCGAACTCATTGGAAAGTGATTTAGGATAATCTGATTGATAATAATCAAACTTATTCAATTGATCAAGCAGTATTTCATTAATTCTGCCATTAGCAGCTAATGCACCTTCACTATCAAATACTAATCCTTTTAAGCCAGCCAATGAGTTAAGCACCCTGTTGGCTGGACAAACATCAAAAGCATCATAGAAATCTATTCCTTTGTAGGAAATATTGGCAATTCCTCCAATGTTTAAAAAAAAGTTGTAACTGGGAAACAACAATTGTTCCCCCATGGGAACAATCGGCGCTCCCTGCCCACCTAAAGCCACATCAAGCGATCTTAAATCAGATACTACAGGTAAAGCAGTCTCTGCAGCAATTGCAGCACCATTTCCAATTTGTATCGAATATTTACCAGGTGCATGAAATAAAGTATGACCATGTGAAGCGATCAAACCTACTTTAAAATCAAGCCCTTTTTCAGCAATAAACCTATTGATTACTGTACCAACGTAATGTCCATAAGCGGCATCTAACTCCACAAATTCAATGGCTTTTAGACTCTGGCCCGACTTTAGTTTTGAATGCCAATCTTCATTGTATTTATAACAATCTGCAGCACCAATAGAAAAAGTCCATTTCCCTCCTTTTTCCTCCAACTCTACAAATGCGATATCCAATCCATCTAAAGAACTGCCGCTCATGACACCAATCACCCGATATAACATAGATTATGTTTAAATTTGTTCAATACCCGAAATTAAGCATTGTATGGTCATAAACTTAAGCGAAAAGCATTCACTTGT
>CAZDTN010000126.1:0-4813 GCA_964508355.1 uncultured Sphingobacterium sp. | reverse complement strand
GCTACATGCCATTCTCCAACTACTTTATCATTTTCAATAGCTATTAATGATTCGTGCAAGGCAACAGTGGGACAAATATGATAGGGAATGCCAATGAGACAATCACCTACTGTATAGTTTTCAGGATGTTCCGTTTCCAATACCAAATGCTCTTCGCTTTGTCCTACTGGCTTTAATTCTGGATGTGCTGGAAAAAAAACTCTCTTGTTGATTTCATTTTCAGCTGCAACTGCTTTATGTCCAAGGTCCAGACAAATTCTATTGCTGGATGGTTTTGAAATTACTCTTGTTAACAGATGTACAGCAGGAGAAAAATGTTGTTCAGGACAAATAAGTGAATAGCCATGGTCCCAAAAAATGTTGGTACCAGGACTGCATTCTCTATCATGATGTTTTGCATGAATAGAAAAACTCGGAGAGCCCCCTGCAATTATCTCTGGACGTTCGTAACCTTTTTGTTCTAATCTTTCAATCCAGGCATATACCTGTTGAAAGGCTATGTCACAAGCCTGTTCTCTCTCCTCGAAGTTCGATTGTCTATGTTGTCCGTCATAAACATGTATTCCTTGAAATTTCAAGTGTTCAGCAGTTTGAATAAATTCATATAAATCGATTGTCATCTCATTAGGGACAATGCCGGACCTGTTCATGCCCACATTTAAATCAATATATACATCCAGGTTGATAGATGCTTGCTTACATTTTGCATCTATAATTTTGACTTGTTCTATATTATCAACTATTGTTGAAAACTTCGAATCAGGAAAGGCTTTGATTAAGTTGATCAGTCGATCAATTTTCAGACCAACTGGCTGGTGTGCTAATAAAACGTCTTTTGCATTATTCAAGGCCAGTAATTCTGCTTCAGCGATAGTCGCGCATTTGAATTTGAATATCCCTTGTTCTTGCATCAGGCGAATACCTTCAGCTGTTTTATGGGTTTTGATATGCGGACGAAGTCGAGCTGCACTCCCTGCTATCTTGATCATCTCTGCAATATTCTTTCGTACTATCTCTGGATAGACCAATAATGCAGGGGAGTCGATATGTTCAAAATTCATGTTATAAAAGGTATGAAGCAGTAATTAATATTTTTTCGAAGTTATACAAGTTCAAAACTCGATAAGGCTTCTTCAATTTCTTCAATCGTATTTAAAGTGACAAGTTGTGTTCTTAATGGTTTGATATTTGGTATGCCTTTGAGGTAGTTGGCATAATGTCTTCTCATTTCAAAAATACCCAGTTTCGGACCTTTCCATTTTACAGATGCATGTAAATGTTGCCTGATTACTTCAAGTCGTTCTTCAAATGAAGGTGGCGCCAAATGTTCGCCTGTCGCAAAATAATGTTTCACTTCCCTAAAAAACCATGGGTAACCAATGGCTGCTCTGCCAATCATGATGCCATCAACTCCGTATCGGTTTTTATATTCCAATGCTTTTTCCGGAGAATCAATATCGCCATTACCAAAAATGGGAATATGCATTCTTGGGTTATTTTTCACTTTGGCAATCCAACTCCAGTCGGCTTCTCCCTTATACAACTGACTCCTAGTTCTTCCATGTATAGCCAAAGCCTGAACGCCAATATCTTGTAAACGTTCTGCAACTTCCATGATATTAATGCTGTCAAAATCCCAGCCTAATCTTGTCTTTACTGTAACTGGAATAGAAGTCGATTTTATCACGGCTTTGGTTAACCTTGTCATCAAATCAATATCTTTTAAAACCGCTGCACCGGCGCCTTTACAAACTACTTTTTTGACTGGACATCCGAAGTTGATGTCGAGTAAATCTGGGTTTACTGTTTCTACAATACCTGCACTTATTGCCATTGCTTCTTCATCGCCACCAAAAATTTGAATACCAACTGGACGTTCCTCCTCGAATATGTCTAGTTTTTGTCTACTTTTCAAAGCATCTCTGATCAATCCCTCGGTACTGATAAATTCAGTGTACATAAGATCGGCACCATTCTTCTTGCATACAGCACGAAAAGGTGGATCGCTTACATCTTCCATAGGTGCCAGCAGCAATGGAAACTCAGGTAATTTTATGTTGCCTATCTTTATCATCAGATTTGCGCAAAGTTACAAATAAGAAATATGGAACAACAAGAGAATAAATTAGGAATCAATGAGAAATCAGGCCTATTTATATTAATTGGGTTGATGGGTGTGGGATTTGTTATTGGTGGATTCTTATCCATATTGGTGTGGCAGTTCATGACTGGACAAGATATGTCACAGATGCAATTATCAATGTCGGATCCTGCATTTTCAAATCCAGTACGGGTAAGTCAAACTATTCTATCTATCTGTATTTTTTTTATACCACCTATGATTGTTGCAAGGCTAATGAGTAAAAAACCCTTGACTTACTTAGGTTTTTCTCAGCCTGCTTCATTGACTGTCTATAGTATAACAGTTGTCTTGATGTTGCTCACAATTGTTATTGGGGGTTCAATGGCCACATTAAATGAAATGATACCACTGACCCCACAAATGGAGTTGTATTTTAAATCAATGGAAGAAGATTATATGCAGCAGATTGAAGTGATGTCTCAAATGAGCGGATGGGCTGATTTTGGTATTGCATTAATTGTAATGGCGTTCATACCTGCAGTTGTAGAAGAAGTTTTTTTTAGGGGTGGTTTTCAGAATATGATGCACAGGTCTACAGGTAATTTTTGGGTAGCAATTATTGTAACTTCATTGTTATTTAGTGCCATTCATTTTTCTTTTTATGGTTTCCTAACAAGATTAACACTGAGTATTGTTCTGGGTTTATTTTATGCTCAAACACGCAATTTATGGTTACCCATTCTTGCTCATTTCATCAATAATGCCATTGGTGTTGGTGAGGTGTTTTATTTGAGAAGTACAGGTCAATCCCTAGAAGATGGAGTTGGAGATAAGTTCCCGATTTGGTGGGGAGTACTTGCTATAGCAGCATTTGTTTTCATTTACAGAAAATACCAAAAACAAATGGCACATGGCGCTTGACAAAAAAGTTTTTGCAACTAGAACAAAAACTGCTTTGATTTATGCAGTTGTCATGTTGACGGGATTGTTATGGAATGAATGGAGTTTTTTTATACTCTTTTCCATAGTTCATTTTGGGTGTTGGTATGAATACCAGAAATTATCAGCATTGATTGATCCAACGTATGGTAAACATTCATTGTTACATAAATTTTATTTTCCTATTTATGGATGGGGTTGGTTATTAATGGCTTCATCAGATCAATTGATTATAAATGGTTTTGAAATAAGCACATTAGGAGGTTGGATAGTATCTGCAGGTTCTTATTTGTTGCCATTACTTTTTTTGGTGGATAGAAAATACACATTTCGGCATTTAGCAAGATCATTAGGTGGAGTGGTTTATTTATCGATTTCATTGGCTTTGTTGGTCAATCTTCGTTCAGGCTGGATATGGTCGCATGAAAGCGTTGATAGTTTGTTTTCACAGACAATAGGAATGTTTAGTGGTAAATTAATTGCTTTATTGTTGGTGATTGGTATATGGATAAATGATACTATGGCCTATGTTGTTGGTTCGTTTATAGGTAAGACGCCATTATCTAGCTGGTCACCCAAAAAAACTTGGGAAGGAACTTTAGGCGGCATTGTACTGAGTGCTGGATTAATTTCACTCGTTGCCAGCTTAGTCTGGAATACCAATTATGAGGTTTTTATAATTGCATTGATATGTGCTGTTGGAGGAACAATAGGGGATCTTGCTGAGAGTAGGCTTAAGCGTATTGCAGGTGTAAAAGACAGTGGAAGTTTCATGCCCGGACATGGAGGATTTCTAGATCGATTTGATTCTATTTTATTTGCTGCACCAATGGTTTGGCTGACTTGTTACTTGATGTACAGTTAGTAGCTACTGTTCGCCTTTTTTTATTTGAAGGGTTGGCTTGGTTCTAGGCTGATTATTGTTTTGTTGTCCAGTAGGTCTGGCGCCAGTTTGTTCCCTATTCCCTGTTCTCTTATCCCTATTTCCTTGTCCCTGTTCCCTTCTCCCTTGTCCCTGTTCTCTATTCCCTGTTCCCTGCTCCCGATTCCCTTTAGTCTTCCTCTTCTGAGCATTTCTTTCCAATGAACGTAAACTGATTTGTCCAACTACATCCACAAACTGCGGTTCAACTTCTTTTACTTTTGTGCCGGATGTGACATCAGTCGTTTCTAGTTCTTCAGGTCTGATGCCTTTTTCGTTCATCGATTTGATCTTTCGAACGATCTCTATACTCAGTGGATATTGTTTATTGCTATCTGGTAACGTATACCACATCAGATTTTTGAAAATATCTTTCTTGATGAGTTGTGCTCTTCCTTTAGCCGTTTCAAGTGTATCAGCATGTTCTGGGAAATGTTGAAGCGCATCAAGGTATGTATCCAATTCATAATTGAGGCAACACTTTAATCTTCCACACTGACCACTTAATTTGGTTTGGTTAATGCTCAAATTCTGGTAACGTGCCATAGCAGTTGTTACACTTTTGAATTCATTTAACCAACTGCTGCAACAAAGCTCCCTTCCGCAACTGCCAATGCCACCTACTTTTGCTGCTTCTTGACGCGCACCTATCTGTTTCATTTCAACTTTCACTTTGAACTCGTTTGCATATATTTTTATAAGCTCACGAAAATCCACCCTGTCTTCTGCTGTGTAAAAGAAAGTTGCTTTTCTTCCGTCTGCTTGGAACTCAACTTCGCAAATTTTCATAACGAGGTTCAGTTGTTTAGCAATTGCACGTGATCTGGCCAATGCTTCTTTCTCACGTGCTTTGTTTTCCTCCCATTTTT
>CAZDTN010000125.1:0-4819 GCA_964508355.1 uncultured Sphingobacterium sp. | reverse complement strand
TGTGTTGCTTCTTCCACCCCTCCTTTCATATATACGGGGGTAACAACTGAATCTGTCTTGCCAATATCAAATCCCTTTTCTTTTAGGCCATTTTGCAGTTTTAGTGCATTTTCCCAAAGCTTTTCTTTGAGTTGGGGCTGACTTCTCAATAATTCCAGGCGTTTAAGATTGCCAATGACGATAGGCATAGGCAATGATTTGGCAAAAATCTGACTCCTGATATTATATCTTACGTAGTCAATGATTTGCTTTGGCCCGGCTATAAATGCGCCAATTGAGGCCATAGATTTTGCAAAAGTGGAAAAATACAAGTCGATTTCATCTTGAACTCCCTGTTCTTCACCTGCACCTGCTCCTGTTTTTCCCAATGTGCCAAATCCATGGGCATCATCTACCAGTAACCTGAATTGGTATTTTGGTCTTAGTGCAGCAATTTCCTTTAATTTGCCTTGATCTCCCGCCATACCAAATACACCTTCTGTAATTAGCAGAATACCGCCATTGTTATTTTTTTCGATTAATGCCGTAGCACGTTGTAATTGTTTTTCGCAGTCTGCCACATCATTGTGCTTGAATACAAAACGCTGTCCAGGATGTAATCGAAGACCGTCAATGATACAAGCATGACTTTCTGCATCATAAACAATCACGTCATGTCGACTGCAAAGCAGGTCGATCAAACTCATGATGCCCTGATAACCAAAATTCAATAGAATAGCATCTTCTTTATGTTCAAAAGCAGCCAATTCTCTTTCCAGCTGCTCGTGGTAATTGCTGTTTCCGCTCATCATTCTAGCACCCATTGGATACGCGAGTCCAAATGCTGCTGAAGCATCTGAGTCTGCTTTTCTTACTTCCGGGTGGTTGGCTAAGCCTAGATAGTTATTCAAGCTCCAGACAATCTTTTCTTTGCCTCTGAATTGCATGCGACTGCCAATTTCTCCTTCCAATTTAGGGAAGGCAAAATAGCCGTGTGCTCTTTCGCGGTGTTGACCAATTGGGCCATAGTTTTTGATTAGTCTTTCAAAGATGTCTGCCATATTAAGAAAGGTTATGAGGTTATTTGTGCAAAGATAAAATTTTTAGAAATAACCTTAATATCACAGAGTGTTTAAAACTCCTCAAAAGAAAAGGCTTTCATTGCCATAACTTTGTTCAAATTCAAAAATCAGGTCATGAAAAATTTGTTTGGTTTCTTGTTTTCAATGCTTTTGGCTGGATCAATATTTGGTCAGCAAGCGAAACCAAAGGAGGTTGCACGCCCTAAACTGGTTGTTGGATTGATGGTGGATCAGATGAGGTGGGATTTTATCTACCGGTACCAGAGTCGGTTTGGGGAAGGCGGGTTCAAGCGTATCCTCAAGGAAGGATTTAGTTGTGAAAATACTTTTATACCTTATGCACAAACTGTAACTGCAGCGGGGCATGCTTCTGTATATACTGGGTCTGTTCCTGCATTGAACGGGATTATGGGAAATGAGTGGTATGATAGGTCTTTGAAGAGAGATGTGTATTGCGTAGAAGATGATTCAGTAAAAATTGTAGGAGGTAGTGGAAAAGGCGAACCGATGTCGCCAAAAAATTTAATTTCAACCACCATAACAGATGAACTCGAATTGGCCACCAATTTTAGGTCTAAAGTAATAGGAGTTGCTATTAAAGATAGAGGAAGTATTTTGCCGGCTGGGCATGCTGGCGATGCTGCATATTGGTATGAGCCTAATTCTGGAAATTTTGTGTCGAGTTCCTGGTACATGTCCACTTTACCCAATTGGGCAACAGCGTATAACCAGCGCAGAGTCGTTGATTCTTTTTACAAAAAGAATTGGGTCTTGAGTCATCCTTTGGAAACTTATATTCAGAGTGATAAGGATAACCCTCTTTATACAAAGAATCCATTTCCCAGAAACCTAGAAAGTAATATTGGTAAAAACTTTGGTGCAGTTTCTTCTACACCTTGGGGAAATACACTGACTTTAGACTTTTCAAAACTTGCATTGACTGCTGAAGGATTAGGGAAGGATTCGATTACTGATTTTCTGGCCATTAGTCTCTCTTCTCCAGATTATATTGGACATAGTTTTGGTCCCAATTCAGTTGAAATTGAAGACACTTATATCAAACTAGATCAAGATTTGGCTGAGTTTTTTAACTTTCTCGATAAACAAGTCGGTAAGGGACAATATTTATTTTTCATGACTGCTGATCATGGTGTTGCACATGTGCCTTCATTTCTTACAGCCAATCAAATCCCTGCTAAAGGTATGAAGCCTGCTAAAGAAGCTGAGAATGCAACGATGGCAAAGTTTGGTTTAAAGCGATTGGTTGAAGCTTCGGCTAATTATCAGGTCTATCTCGATAAAGCCTATATCGACTCAATTGGATTAGATTATAAAGTGGTTAAGGCTTTTTATATAGATCAGTTGAATAAGCAAGAGGATATTTTGTTGGCTTTTGATAATCAAAGTATCAGTCTTGCAAATTTACCTGAAGAGTACAAGGAGATGTTTCAAAAAGGCTATCATAATAAATTGGCAGGCGATGTGCAATTGGTCTACAAGCCTGGATACTTCTTTAGCTATAATCCTAGTGGGACAACGCATGGTTCTATGTATCCTTATGACGCACATATTCCTCTTGTTTGGATGGGATGGGGGGTAAAGCATGGACTTTCTTACAGGAAAGTCTATATGAGTGATATTGCAGGTACCATTGCAGCTTTATTGAAAATACAGATGCCTAGTGGTAATGTTGGAACAGTTATACATGAATTGATCAAGTAAATAAAATACTATGCAAGCTTACCTGGATTTGTTGAAACATATTCTGGAGAACGGAACAGATAAAAGTGATAGGACCGGAACCGGAACAAGAAGTGTGTTTGGCTATCAAATGAGATTTGATTTGAAGGAAGGATTTCCAATGGTTACTACCAAGAAACTACATTTGCGAAGTATAATTCATGAACTCCTTTGGTTTTTAAAGGGAGAAACCAATATCAAGTATCTAAAAGATAATGGCGTCAGTATCTGGGATGAGTGGGCTGATGAGCATGGAGAATTGGGTCCTGTTTATGGAAAACAATGGAGAAGCTGGACTGGTGCAGATGGAAAGACACATGATCAAATTGTTGATCTTATTCAGCAAATTAAAAAAAATCCAGACAGCAGAAGGTTAATTGTGAGCGCATGGAATGTGGCAGAACTTCCCAAGATGGCCCTTATGCCTTGTCACACATTATTTCAGTTTTATGTAGCTGATGGGAAACTATCTTGTCAGCTTTATCAACGCTCGGCTGATGTTTTTCTAGGGGTCCCTTTCAATATTGCGTCCTATGCCTTGCTCACCATGATGGTGGCACAGGTATGTGATCTTGAACTGGGTGATTTTGTTCACACATTTGGAGATGTACATCTTTACAATAACCATTTTGAACAAGCACAATTGCAACTGAGCAGAACACCCTATCCCCTTCCAGTAATGAAAATCAATCCCGCAGTAAAAGATATTTTTGGATTTACCTTTGAAGATTTTACACTAGAGGGATACCAAAGCCATCCTGCCATCAAAGCACCTGTGGCGATATAAAATATGAACATGACTATATCCATTGTTGTAGCTGCAGCCGAAGATCATGCCATTGGGGAGAGAAATGCATTGCTCTGGAAATTGCCCAACGACATGAAGTTTTTTAAGAATACCACTTGGGGTATGCCTGTGATTATGGGTAGAAAAACTTTTGAGTCTATGTCGTCTAAGCCCCTAAATGGAAGATTGAATATTGTTATATCCCGACAAGAAAACTGGACTGCAGCGCAAGAAGGCTTGGTTTTGGCTAAAAGCCTTGAGCATGCCATAGAATTGTCTAAAGAGGCTGATTGTAAAGAAGTTTTTGTCATTGGTGGGGGTGAAATTTATCGACAAGTGTTAGGGATTACAGATAGGATTTATTTAACCCGTGTGCATACCAAATTCCCGACTGCAGATACATTTTTTCCTGCTATAGATAAGTCAATCTTTGAACTTAGAGAGGAGACAATAATGCAGGCAGATAGTAAACATGCCTATTCGTATAGTTTCCAAATTTGGGAGAGAAAGCATTAAGTCGCTCTTATGTACAACCATTTTCAGTTAGGTATAAAATACCTTGGTTATTTGTTGAAAGCATCCAATGGTAAAGGTCATGGTGTACATTCTCCCTTTGTATATGATTTTATAGAAAGCGTGTTGATTCCTTCAAAAAAAACAACAGCTGCATTTCATTCCATAGAGCAAATCAGAAAAAAATACAACAAGGATTTTTCGACTATCATTGAGGTAGAGGATTTGGGTGCAGGTTCTTTTTCAAAAGCAGGTTCAAGAAGGTCAGTTGCTCAAATTGCAAAAGGCGCTGCCAAGCATCCTAAGTTTGCCAGGCTATTGCATCATATGGTTGTTCATTACAAATTTGATGCTGTTTTGGAATTGGGAACCTCATTGGGGTTAACAACCAGGTATTTGGCTATGGCTGGAGAGCATGTTAAAGTACAAACTATCGAAGGGGCTTCTGCAATAGCAGACTACACATTAAACGCATTTGTACAAGAAGGGGTCTCTAATGTTACAGTTTTGAAAGGTGATTTTAAAGATGTCTTACCCCTTGTTTTGTCAAATATGAATGGCAGAAAATTCGTTTTTTTTGATGGCAACCATCAATATTCGGCTACAAAAGCCTATTTCGATCAGGTCATGCAAGTATGTAGCGAGGATGACATCCTTGTTTTTGATGATATTCATTGGAGTGAAGGAATGGAAAAAGCCTGGGAAGAAATAAAAAAAA
>CAZDTN010000124.1:0-4854 GCA_964508355.1 uncultured Sphingobacterium sp. | reverse complement strand
GGCAGAATAGCCAATATTGAGAAAAGTCAGCAACAGGTAATTGCATTGGACCCATCCCGTAAAATAAAAATACGTGAATCAATTCTTAAACTACTTGATGAGCAAGTAGGTAAGGAGCATGTGGATATGAATCGATTTGAGCAGGAGTTGATATATTATATTGAGAAAATCGACCTGACTGAAGAACAGGTAAGGTTGACCAACCATTGCAATTATTTCAGAACCCTTTTGCAGGAGGAAGAATTGTCAAAAGGCAGAAAATTGTCTTTTTTACTTCAGGAAATAGGAAGAGAAATCAATACAACCGGGTCAAAAGCATATGATGCATCTATTCAAAAAGCAGTGGTTGAGATGAAAGATGAATTAGAAAAAGCAAAAGAACAGGTATTGAATATTCTTTGATGCTGCTGATTTGTATAGTGTAACTAAATGATGCATAACTTTGTTTCATGCTGATCAGATCCTTAAAGGTCATTCTTATATTGTTATTTATATCGGGTTGTCAAGAAACCGGTCTTTATGAAAAGGTCTATTTCATGAAAGGAAATGCCTGGTCGGTAGAAGAAAATCCTGAATTTGTATTTGATGTAAAAGATACTAGCTCCAGGTACCAGGTCTATTTTTTAATAAGGCATGCAGATGCTTATGAATTCAATAACATCTGGATCAGCTTAAAAAGCCAGCTTCCAGGAGATAGCATTAGACGAAAGGAGAGATTTGATATTCCTTTGGCAGACCAAAATAAGTGGCTCGGAACTGGGATGGATGATCTTTTTGATCACCGTGTGCTTTTATATAGAGAACCTGTGAAATTCCGTAAACCGGGTCAGTATATTATTAATATTGGCCATGAAATGAGGGTAGAGCCTCTTGAGCATGTATTTAATGTAGGTCTCAGAATCGAAAAAGTCAATTAAGATGAAAAATCTGTTCGACCGTATACCCCTCAAAATGGTCATTTATGTGTACTGGTTGTTACTTGTTTATCTGATTGCTGCATTAGGATGGTGGTATTATGAACTTGATCAGCAAAACGACCAAATGCTGGCTTATCAACAAGAACAAATCAAAAAAGGCTTTGGTGGAGCTATTACACTCTCCGAAGTACAAGATGCACATGATAGAAATGCAAAACAGTTTATAGGAGAGGGGATGACCTTTCTGATATTCACTGTACTGGGAGCAATTTTTGTATATGGTGCAGTAAGGCGACAAATCAGATACCATTTACAACAGAAAAACTTCATGTTGGCAGTAACACATGAACTGAAGACTCCGATTGCAGTCACTAAGCTCAGTTTGGAAACGATGAAAAGGCATCAGTTGAGTGAGGAAAAACAACAGAAACTACTTGGAGATGCCATTAATGAGACCGAACGATTGGATATGTTGTGTAACAATATCCTCCTTAGTTCTCAAATGGAATCAGGGGGCTATCAGTCGAATAAACTGGTATTCAATTGTGCTAACATGTGCCGCCTGGCAATTGGTTCATTTGCTAAAAGATATCCTACCAGAAAATTTGATGTGTCTATTCCTGATGAAATGAATTGTTTTGGTGAGGAGTTTTTAATAAGGCTGGTCCTGAATAACCTGATTGAAAATGCCATCAAATATACGCCTGCCAATTCACCCATTTCAGTCACTTTGGTTGAAAATAATCACCAAATTGAGATAGCAGTTGCTGATTGTGGAAAAGGTATTGCCGACAAAGACAAGTCAAGGGTATTTGAGAAGTTTTACAGGTTGGAAGACGAGCAGATCAGAAAGACCAAGGGAACTGGACTAGGTTTATACCTTAGCGCTAAAATCATTGAAGATCATAAAGGTGAACTTTCCGTGACAGATAACCAACCACAAGGCTGTATCTTTAAGATTGTATTACCAAAACAAGAATCCTAATGGGAGAATCCAAAGCTGCTATTTTAATTGTTGAAGATGAAGAAAATCTTCAAGAAGCCCTCAAGCTGAACCTTGAATTGGAGGGCTATGATATAACTTGTGCTGAAAACGGAGCAATAGCACTTAAGAAAGTAGAAGAAGGGTATTTTGATTTGATTATTCTTGATGTAATGCTTCCAGAAATTGATGGTTTTGATGTTTGTGAAAATATACGCTTAAAAAATATTGACACACCTATTTTAATGTTAAGTGCAAGGTCTGCAAGTGCAGACCGGGTAACTGGACTCAAACGAGGTGCCGATGACTATCTCACTAAACCCTTCAATCTGGAAGAATTATTGCTGAGGATTGAAAAGCTTATTGAAAAAAATCGCAAGCTGCAGGTCAATTCCAGCATTGGTGATCAATTTAGTTTTGGTGGAAATGCAATAGACTTCAGAGCACAAACTGCTACCAACAACAAAGGGGAGCAAATCAGTTTGAGTAAGAAAGAGGTTATGTTATTGAAATTGCTGATTGAATATAAAAATGAAGTTGTGTCTAGAGAGAAAATTCTACAAGCGGTGTGGGGGTACCAGGTCTTTCCTACTACCCGAACCATTGATAATTTTATTTTGAGTTTTAGAAAATACTTTGAACCAGATCCAAGGGAGCCTAAACATTTTCACTCAGTAAGAGGTGTAGGCTATAAATTCTGTGAAGAATAGGCTTAGATATCCCCCAGCTGAGGCCTTATGGTAATTTCTTCAACACAAGCTTGGTCTGACAGTTTACAAGCGACAAGTACCATTTGTGCTACATCTTCAGGTTTCATAAATCGAGTAGGCTCAATTCCCGACTTTTCCCATGAAGGTGTATAAGTTGCACCTGGATGTATCATGCTTACCTTGATATTGAATGGCTTCATTTCTTCTCTTAAGTTTTTTGTGAAGCCCGTTAACGCCCATTTACTGATGCTATAGGATCCCCCATTGTCATAGGCTTTGAGTGCTGCAATTGAACACATATTAAAGATGTGCCCTTTTTTTCTTTTGATCATGTTGGGAATTAAGGCCCTTGATAGGTGATAGGCAGCAAACAGGTGTATATTCATTGCACGAGCAAGCTGTCCCTCTGCCTCGTTGTAGGTGCTCCCTGGTTCATAGCTACCAGCATTGTTGATCAGAATATCAATGTGGTCTGTTGCTGCAAGAATTTGGTCAGCAAATTTTTTAACCTCCTCTTCGATGGAAAGATCGAAATTGAAGCTGGTGATTTGAATACCGTAATCAGACATTAATTTCGATTGCCAGGCCTGTAGTTTGTCCATGTTTCTGGAACAGAGGAACAAATCATGTCCGTCCTTTGCGAAATGTTC
The DNA here is from genome assembly GCA_964508355.1 of uncultured Sphingobacterium sp. Lineage (GTDB taxonomy): Bacteria > Bacteroidota > Bacteroidia > Chitinophagales > Chitinophagaceae > Pollutibacter. Next base: position 1,595 of record CAZDTN010000124.1, on the reverse strand, counting down.
TGCCATGCATTTTCCAAGTCCTTGTGATGCTCCAGTGATGACTACTTTCATGAACTATTTTTTTTCGAAGTTAAGAACTCTTCCTTGCTTAGCTTTGTAAACCATGAAAGAGAATAAATACAAGCAGCTTTTTTTTGATTTAGACCACACTATTTGGGATTTTGATAGCAATTCTGAAGCTACTTTGCTGGATTTGTTTCATGAATTGAAGTTGAACGAAAAGGCGACTACTGATTTTGCTCATTTTCATACTACCTACCATCATCACAATGAAATTTATTGGGACAGGTTTCGAAAAGGATACATCAACAGGGAGGAACTGAGGTGGAAAAGAATGTGGCGAACATTAGTAGATTATAAAATTACTGATGAGGCCTTGGCAAAAGAGATGAGTGAAAGGTACCTAGAAATTTTGCCTACAAAAACCAATCTTTTTCCGCATTGCCTAGAAGTGCTCGACTATCTTTCTGCAAAAAATTACCCTATGCACCTCATCACCAATGGTTTTGAAAAAACACAGCATCAGAAAATCAAGAATAGCGGCATAGATAAGTTCTTTACCCATGTTATCACTTCAGAACAGGCAGGTATTATGAAACCTCATGCTGCTATTTTTGAATATGCATTAGGTCTTACACAATCAACTGCAGAACAATGCGTAATGATTGGAGATACACTAGAAGTCGATATCCTTGGTGCGAAAAATATGGGAATGGATACAATTTACTTTAATCCTGCAAAGCCTCATGATCAACAAATCGTACCTACTTACGTAATTGAAAACTTAGCCGTCTTGAAGGATATCTTATAACTAGGCAAAGGTAGCCAGCACTGAAACCCCGTTTTTAACCTGATCTCCTATTTTCACATTTACTTTTGTGCCGACAGGCAATAATAAATCAACCCTGCTACCAAACTTGATGAATCCCAGTTCAGTATTTTGCTCAACTTGTTCATCAACTTTAGCGTAGTTCACTATTCTTTTTGCCAGAGCTCCTGCTATTTGTTTGACCAAGACAGTTGCTTTTGCATTTGACAAGACTATACTATGTCTTTCGTTTTCAGTCGATGATTTGGGATCCCATGCCACCAAGTATTTTCCTTTATGATATTTGCTGTATAACACCTTACCTGAAAATGGATATCGATTGACATGCACATTGGCAGGACTCATGAAAACAGATATTTGAAGACGTTTTTCATTGAAATATTCAGTATCAACGACTTCTTCAATTACAACAACTTTTCCATCGGCAGGAGAAACAACTGCATTTTCATCATAAGTAAAATTTCTACCGGGAATGCGAAAAAAGGAAACGATGAACAGCCAAAAAGCGACAAGTACAATGGATAATAAATTGTGTACTAGTGGCAGGGTAGGGTTGATGTATTGTAGTGAGAGCATTATCAAAATGAAAACGCCTGCTCCTGTTATAGAAATTGTTCTATATCCTTCTTTGTGTATAGTCATTGTTAGGGGTTAAAGTGTAAAGTTAAGTAATCTGTATGGCATCAAATGGTGATCTTCCTTTTTCTTGCCGCTACATGCCATTCTCCAACTACTTTATCATTTTCAATAGCTATTAATGATTCGT
>CAZDTN010000123.1:0-4950 GCA_964508355.1 uncultured Sphingobacterium sp. | reverse complement strand
TTTTCATGGTCTTGGATTATAGGATAGATAGCATTGTCGCTATCATATTATAATAACGTAATCCAAGACCAGCATATTGTTACAGAACAGCAGATTCTTACAAAAAATATGATGAAACCATGACGAAATAAAGGAAGTTTACCACGTATAAATACGTAACATTCTTTAATTTATGAGCCCTAAATTACTTTCTTATAAAAACTTCTTTCCCTTTCAACACTGTTCTTACCGCTTTAACATCTTTTATTTTGTCTTGTGGAATTTCAAGAATATTATTTTCTAAAACAGTAAAATCAGCATCATACCCTTTCTTCAACATACCTATTCGTCCATCTAAAAATGATGCATAAGCATTAGTAGAAGTATATGATTTTAAAGCTTCTTCAACACTAATTTTTTCATTGGGGTACCAGCCATTTGGATTTTTGCCATCTCCCGTAATTCTTGTAACTGCTGCGAAAATTCCATACATAGGATCAATAGGAGCTACAGGCCAGTCTGAACCAAATGTTACATTTACTCCTTTACCTTTCATACTCTTGAATGCATAAGTTCCTTTAAGTCTGTTGGTATCTAAACGCTTGTATGCCCAAATACCATCATCGTACAAATGGTATGGATGCATAGATGCAATAACACCTTGCTTAGCAAATTGATCAATAGTTTCCGGTCTTACATGCTGCGCGTGTTCTACCCGAAATCTTCTGTCGCGTTCACCATTAACTTTTACAGCTTGATCATAAACAGATAGAATAAAATCATTGGCCTTATCTCCAATAGCATGTACACCAATATGAAGTCCTGCTTTATCTGCACCCAACACCCATTTACGCAGTAATGCAGTATCTGTGATGAACAATCCATTTGTACCTGGATCATCTAAATAAGGCTGATGAAACCATGCAGTTGTAGAACCCAATGAACCATCCACATATCCTTTTAGTCCGCCCCAATGCAACATATCATCACCTCTTCCATTTTTTTGTACAAAAGAATCCATTCGCTCCCATGTTGCCAACGGCACGAAAGAATACATACGCAAAATCATACGATCAGTCTTCCATGCTCTCTTATATGTCTCCAAATCACTCCATCCCCCGTAAGAATTCATGTCGTTCACATTGGTCACACCACGCTCAACAGCATGCTTTGCGGCAGCATCAAAGTATTGATCAAGTTGCGCTGCAGTTGGAGGAGGAATAGCATTAATAATAAGATTCATAGCGGCGTCTTTCACTATGCCAGTCGGCTCTCCTTGCTTATCCTTTACCAAAACACCACCAGCAGGTGAAAGTGTATTCCTATCTACTCCAGCCAGCTTAAGGGCTTTTGAATTAGCAAATGCCATGTGACCATCATATCGTGAAAGAAATACTGGATGGTCTCCGCAAACAGAATCAATCCACTCTTTTGAAGGCAACTCACCTCCCCAGTTTTCATGATCCCAGCTCCCCTCCATCACCCAGGTGTCTCCTGGCAGGTTCTTACAAAATTCAGCAATTCTATTAATGAACTCTTGCTTGGTCATAGCGTCTTTCAGCTTTACACTAGATAGAGAATATCCTGCTGAAAGAAAATGAGTGTGGTTATCAGTCAATCCTGGTAAAAGGAGTTTTCCACCAACATCTATGGTCTCTGTTGCACTGTATTTAGAAGCTTCGTTTCCTACATAAACAATTTTCTCTCCTTTCACCGCAAGTACTGATGCACTTGGATTAGCACTATCGCCAGTCCATATTTTGGCATTAATATAGAGTTTGTCCACTTTTTCATTGCCACAAGAAACCAAGACCAATGACAACACCAATAACTTCAGAAAAATTTTCATGGTAGAATAATTTGATGCAAAAATAGATAACTTATTTACTCATCAGACCTTTAAAATAACCGACAGATTCTGCCATCCCTACAATTGGATTATCCATATCTTTTTCATATTCAATGCTACAAATACCAGCATAGCGAACCTCTTTTAAAACATCTAGAAGGGCTGAAAAGTTGATTGCTCCCCTGCCTATTTCAATTGTTTTAGCATCAGGCTTCATCGCTTCTTCATCTTTAATATGTAAATCAAAAAGGCGATCACCATATTGTTTTATAGCTTGCTCTGGAAGTACGCCTGCACGAAATGTATGTCCAATATCAATACACAAACCCATTCGTTTATCCATTTTGGCTATACGATCATAGATAGATTTTGGAGTGGGATATAATTTATCTTCAGGACCATGATTGTGAATAGCGATTTTGATATTCGTCTCCTTTACTTTTTCTTCCACATAGGATAACAATTGCTCACCAGGAACACCAACAATCATATTTACACCAAAAGACTTTGCATATGCAAAAGCCTGGTCAACCGCTTCTTTTGTCATCATGTAGATTACACCGACTGTATAAGGCGTAATACCATGGTCAGCAAATTTCTTTCGGATAGTTTCCATTTGTGAAGGAGAACTGTTCATGGGCAAATGGAAATCCTTAACAGATAAATACTGTACTTGAAGTCGTTTCATCATCTGCAGGGTTTGATCCAAATCAAACTTTACAAAACTATAACCAGCAAACCCAATTGGAAATCTCAAAGCCTCACTAGTGGAAGGCTTTTCATACTTTCTGGTTGCAGCTTCCAAAATAGAAGGAGCTGCAATTACAGCAGCAGATATAGCTGAAATACTTTGTAAAAAAGAACGTCTATTTGACATGATGATGAAATTTTAAGTTTACTCAAATAACGAGTACCTCAATTTATCGAAAATTGAGAATTATCATGTGTTTTAAATGCTTTAACTTCAAATGAGATTGCTATATACCAAATCAGTCAGCATACCATGACACTACTCATCATCATTTTAAGTATTGCATTGTTGATTGTGCTCATCTCAGTTTTCAAGACCAATACTTTTGTGGCTTTTATCATCGTTTCTATTTTAGCGGGTATTGCCTTAGGTATTCCACTAACTAAGATACCAGTAACACTACAAAAAGGAATTGGGGAAATGCTGGGTTCATTGATGATGGTTCTGCTCTTTGGTGCCATGATTGGTAAACTAGTAGCAATTTCAGGAGCTGCCCAACAAATAAGTAGAAGTATTTTAAACGTTTTTGGCGAAAAATACATTACCTGGGCTATGATGCTTACTGGGTTTATTGTAGGCATTCCACTTTTCTATAATGTAGGTTTTGTTTTGCTTATCCCATTGATTTTTTCAATTGTATACCAATTAAAACTTCCCGCAGTCTATGTTGGCATACCCATGCTGGCTGCGCTTTCTGTAACACACGGACTACTTCCCCCACACCCATCTCCTGCTGCATTGGTGAACCAATTGCATGCTGACATGGGTAAGACCTTGATGTATGGTTTTATCATCGCGGTACCCACAATAATTTTAGCGGGACCACTATTTGCACATACACTCAAAAAAATCAATACTACTCCGCTTCAAACCTTTACACCACAAACATTACCAGAAAATCAACTACCCGGTTTTTTGAATAGCATCATAGCATGCTTGCTTCCTGTATTTATCCTTTTAACCACTACACTGCTTGAATTAAATCATATAGCACTTCATCCTGTATTCAAATTCATAGCTGATCCGGGAATCATTATGCTGGTATCACTTGTTTATGCAACCCTCATGCTTGGTGTGAGTAGAAGCATGAGCATCAAATACATCATGGAACAATATGCAGAAGCTATTAAAGATATTCTGCTGATCATCATGGTTGTTGCAGGTGCTGGCGCATTAAAACAAGTATTTGTGGAAAGTGGAATCAGTGTTACCCTGGGTGAGGCGATGAACAAATGGAACTTCCCCCCACTATTTTTGGGATGGCTTATCGCGGCAGTCATTCGCGTTTCCATGGGCTCAGCAACAGTAGCGGGATTAACAACTGCAGGAATTGTAGCCCCTTTGGTAATCAGTACAAATACAGACCCTAATCTGATGGTACTTGCGGTAGGCTCAGGAAGCCTCATGTTTTCTCATGTAAACGACTCCGGTTTCTGGATGTTCAAAGAATATTTCAACCTGAGTATGAAAGACACATTTAAATCATGGAGTCTGATGGAGACGATAGTTTCTGTAATGGGATTGTTAGGCGTTCTCGTCATTGAAGCAATATGAAATAAAAAAACCCCACTAAGGGGGCTTTTTAGACACTAATCATAGCGCTATTGTATTCTCAACTGAAAGTCAAGTGAAACATCGGTTTCTCCTTTTGAAACAGGGTCATTGGCTGCTTTCACACCTGGCTTGTGCTTTAAGGTAACATTTAGTGTTCCCGTTGCAGCAGCAGTGGTAGTCCATGTAGAATTTAAACCAAGTGGAAGATTCTTGGTATCCTTATCCAAAATAGAAATACTGAGATTTGAAGTTGATGGTGTGAAGTACAATTGGTGATCATCCGCCTCAGCAAGAATTTCTGCAGTAATATCATCTGCCGGACTTACACTTTCATTTAGGAATTTTACTTTACCTGAATAGGTTTTGTTCAGACCCAATACGATTGGATCAAACTGAGATGGAGCATTACCCCCTTCTCCATCAAGATCTTTAAAAGAGAAAGTACTCTTAACACCTTGATTGTCTGTAAGCTCAATAACAACTGTCGTAATCAACTCTTCTTCATTTGGAGGAAGAGCATCTTTTTTACAACTCGAAATCGCAATCAATAACACTAATGCAGTCAATTTTAATACTCTCATAAATTTAGATTTTGCAATAATGTTGCAAATATAGGAATATGCATCAATGTTGCAAATTTATTTTTATGGGCATAAAAAGGAAAAGGGCTGTGTGCTTTTAAAAGTAGTTTATAACCCCAATCTACTAAAATACCACACACAACCCTTTTACATTAAGGCTTCACGGTGGGCTTGGATACCGTAACTTCTTCTACAAGTCTGCGTTCAGTGGTAACCTGAAATCGCTTGTCGTTTTT
>CAZDTN010000122.1:0-4953 GCA_964508355.1 uncultured Sphingobacterium sp. | reverse complement strand
AACCTGTTTTCAAATTTGCTGTAACAGGAATGGCGGATGTGAGCTACGAATTGATTCAAAGAAATAACCTTACTGCAGATGATATAGCTTTTCTCGTTCCACATCAGGCTAACAAACGTATTATTGATGCCACAGCTAAAAGAATGGGATTGTCTGACGATAAAGTGTTGTTGAATATTCACCGCTACGGTAATACTACTGCAGCAACCATTCCTCTGTGTTTGTGGGACTACCAAGATAAACTAAAAAAGGGCGATAACATTGTATTGGCTGCTTTTGGCGGTGGTTTTACATGGGGTGCAACCTGGGTAAAATGGGCAATATGAGTAAAAAAAATTACAAAGGATTTTCATCTTTAGCTGTCCATGCAGGTCATGTTAAAGACCCCATGTATGCACACTTAACACCTATCTATGCGTCATCAACTTATGTATATGATGAGGCTGAGCAAGGGATGCGTCGTTTTTCTGGGAAAGAAGAAGGGTTTATTTATTCGAGGTGGGGTAATCCTACAATGAATGAAGCAGAATTGAAGTTGGCTGCAATGGAAACCTTCGGTATAGAAAAAGATGGGAAGCCTTTAGAAGCCAAAGCAATTTTGCATGCATCAGGTATGGCTGCAATTAGTTCACTTTTTATCGCAACATTAAAACGTGGCGATAAAGTGCTCACACATTTTTCTTTGTATAGTGGTACACAAGATTTCTTAAAATCATTGCTGGAACCATTAGAAGTTGAAGCAATAATTGTTGATTTGCGTGACTTAGCATTAGCTGAACAATGTTTGAAAGATGATCCTGCTATTAAGTTAATATATCTTGAAACGCCTGCCAATCCTACATTACAGTGTGTTGATTTGGAGGCACTGTCAAAATTAGCCAAGCAATATGGAAAGCTAACTGCTTGCGACAATACTTTTGCAACGCCTTATTTGCAACAACCCTTTAAGTTTGGAATTGATTTCATTGTACATTCTACTACCAAATTTTTAAACGGACATGGAACTGCAATTGGTGGTGTATTGGTTGGAACTGATTTGGAGTTTATGAAAACAAGGGCAACAAAAACCCACCGCTTGCTTGGCGGAAATAGTAATGCATTTGATGCATTCTTATTGATTAATGGAATGAGGACCTTAGAAGTGAGGATGCAAAGACATTGTGACAATGCTGCTCAAGTAGCTCAATTCTTAAATGCACATCCTGCTGTTGCAAAAGTGAACTATAATGGTCTTCAAGATCATCCGGATTATGCAGTTTCACAACGTCAGATGAAACATGCAGGTGCGATGATGAGTTTTGAACTAAGCGGTGGATTTGATGCAGGAGTTAGGTTTATGAATTCATTGAAAATGTGTACCAGGACTGTTTCATTAGGTACTTGCGATACGTTATTATCCCATCCTGCTTCTATGTCGCACAGTTCTGTGCCGCGTGAAAACAGATTGGAATACGGGATAACAGACGGTTTGATACGCTTGAGTGTAGGAATTGAAAATATTGAGGATATTCTTGAAGATTTTGACCAAGCTTTGAAATCATGATGCCCTATCAAATCAGAGAAGCAGAAAGAAGAGATTGTCCTGCTATGCTAACACTTATTCAGGAACTTGCCTTGTATGAGAAAGCGCCTGAAGAAGTAACAGTTGATCCTCTTCATTTTGAGGAAAGTGGCTTTGGTTCCAACCCAGTGTGGTGGGCCTTTGTAGTGGAGAACCAAGATCAGCAAATTGTAGCATTCGCATTATATTATATTCGCTATTCCACTTGGAAAGGTCAAGTGATGTACTTGGAAGATATTTTGGTTACCGAATCATTAAGAGGTAAGGGTATTGGTAAAATGTTGATTGAAAGACTCATAGCAGCTGCAAAAGAAAAAGGTTTTAAACGGATTACCTGGCAAGTTCTGGACTGGAATGAGCCAGCGATAAATTTCTATAAAAAATTTGGTGCAAAATTTGATCCGGAATGGGTCAATGTTACTATTGAAGTTAAGTAATACTGCTAGGCACGCAACTTGCATTTCTTGTATTAGGCGGTTATATTTACACACTTACGGAAATATTCATTTTCCACATTATCCAGCCATCTTATTAATACCAAAAGAATAGCTCATTGTTTCAATGAGCAAGCAAATCCTTTATCCGACTGATTCCATTCTGATTATGAGAATTATTCGGTCCATATTGGCTTTCTTGGTATTTGTTTCAATAGCAGATAATGCCTTTTCTAGTCCAGACTTCACACTATTGAGTAGTGAACACGAAAGAACAAATTGGGTTGATCAGCCTATTCGAAAATTGAGCATTTCAAAAACGAATAACACTACATCTCGCTATCTAACAATTGATAAACCTGATTCGATTCAATTAGGAGATGTATTAATTTTAAACATAGCTTATTCAAAATCGAATAATGATGCAACGCTTCCAACAGCAACAGATTGGACGCATGTTGCGAGTGCGAGTTATAGTAACAGGGGCAATTATCGCGCTTTGATCATGTATAAAATTGTGAATGAGGCAGATATAAGTCCTGCGGGATATACCTTCGATTTCGTTAGCAATTTGAATGGAGCGGTAGGGGCCATTGCAGCATTTAGAAATGTCAATACTTCTAGTGGATCTCCCTTTGATTTGATTCCGGGTTCTATTAATACTTCTTCTTCTGCAAATATTGCATCTGTAGTAGCGAATGGCCTCCTAACTTCTAGTGACAATGCTGGTATTTTGATGTTAACTCAATCTGATGAACAGGTGACATGGAATAATACACTTAATGGGCCTGCATCATGGAGAACAACTAGTCCTGGTTTTTTAGAGGAGATATATGATGTTCCCTTTAATGGCCGTGATAAAGATGATAGGTTATCTATTGGTATGGCTTGGGCGGTAAAAACTAACGCTGGTTCAACCGGCAACGGTTTAGTAGATCAATCTGTTGCAAATCGATATGGAGCTATACTTTTAGCGCTAAAGCCAGTGTTTACAACTCCCCAAGTTCCATCAATTACAAGTTCATTATCTGCATCTTCTAATTATGGTTCAGTATCAAATTATACCATAACTGCCTCATTTGAACCAACCAGTTTCTCTGCAGTTAATTTACCTACTGGAATGACTTTGGATGCAGCAACCGGTGTTATCAGCGTCGATGCAAACACAGCTGCCGGAAGCTATGCTATTTCATTGAGTGCAACGAATGTAAACGGGACTGGAAATTCCTCAACGCTGAATTATACTGTAAATAAAAAAGCACTTACAATTACTGCCGATAATGTTTTGAAATGTTTTGGCACAACACATACATTCAATACGGCACTCTTTACCAGCTCTGGCCTTGTTCCTGGTGAGACCATAACTGCTGTAAACATGACCAGTAATGGTGTATCTTCAGCTGCGGTTACAGGAACTTATTCAATAGTTCCTTCAGGTGCAACAGGTGCAAATGGATTTCTTGCAGAAAATTATGAGATTACCTATCAAACGACTGGCACACTTAGTGTTAGGCCACTGAACTCTTGGCATGGTTCGGTAAGTACTGCATGGACCAATACCGCAAATTGGTGTCTAGCTAGTGCACAAGTGCCAGGAGCTGCAGATGCAGCTATAATATATCCATCAAATAACTCACCGGAATTAGGTGATGCATACACTTTATATGACTTGACTATCAATAGTGGTGCATCGGTTCTATTAAAGACTGCCAATACTTTAACATTGATGGGTAGTTTGACGAATGATGGATTGCTCAATATGGAGACGAATACCCGTGTCATTTTGGGTAATGGAGCGCAATCAATTAATGGTAATACTATCACTTCATTCGTGAATCTTACTGTCAATTCAGCATCAAATATCACACTCAATCAATCCATCCAGGTAACCAATAATCTTACACTTACTTCAGGTTATCTGGTGCCATCGGCAGGTAAGTTTGTATCAATTGGAAATGGGGCAACAGTCTCAGGTGCATCAAATAATTCATATGTTAGAGGTGCAGTAAAAAAAATTGGGACAAATGGAAATGCCAATTACACCTTTAGCTATCCAATTGGAAAACCTACTTTACCAATATATGATCCAGTTGGGATTACATTCCCCAATACATCTAGTACAGATGATGTTACTGTTTCCTATCACGAAGCTGCATTTAATACATCCCAAAAGAACAACAATATCCGAGAAGTTGCACCTGAATATTGGTCTATAACACCTGGGTCTTTGACAGCAAATAATACTTCAGGATTGAATGTTAAGTTGCATTATAAAAGTACAGGTGGTGGGAACTATTTTACTAATGCTACCAATGTCAGCTATTATAAGGTAGGACATTATAGTGACGTAACAGGTACATGGGAAGTGGCAGTTGGACTTGATGCTGCTCAGAATAGTACAGATGCGGGCAGTACTTTAGTGGAGGGTTTTGCTACAGCAAATGGAGTTACTGCTTTTAGTCGTTTTACCATGCTTGAAATAACAGCTTCTGTTCTTCCAGTAACCCTCACTCATTTTAGTGCAAGAGTGGTACCTGGAAATAAAGTTGTATTGAACTGGTCCACCGCTAACGAACTGCAATGCAAAGGCTTTCAAATTGAAAAAGCATCATTATCCTCACAAGGGAAATTTCAGCATATCGCATATGTTTTTTCAAAGGGCTTGAATGGCAGTTCCTCCACTCCTTTGCATTATAGTTTTACGTTCAATATACCACAGGGAGAAACATATGCCTATTTCAGAATACTGCAGCAAGATATTGATGGCAAGATGAGTCCAAGTGAAATTAAGCTGGTTAAATTCAATCTTACCACCCCTATTAATGTTGCTGTTTCGTCCTCCACGGGTTTGGTAACTGTTACTAGAAATCCGGGAGCTAAAAAGATGAATTTCAGGGTTACTGATCAGCTGGGTAGGATAGTTAGTGAACAAAAAGGTATTGTAGATCAAGTATTTAT
>CAZDTN010000121.1:0-4959 GCA_964508355.1 uncultured Sphingobacterium sp. | reverse complement strand
TCCATACCAATTGCAGCTTCTACTGAAATAGCCACTGGGTAAGGATAAGGAATGGTAAACTTTGAATATACTTTAATAGTATGAGCTGTCGCTTTAGTTGAATACTTTCTATAAATCGGATACGCCTCTTTACCATAGTAACTCATACACATCACCTTCTTTCCTTCTACATCAACGGCCATAGCATCCCAAACCAATCTCCTTGATGTATTGAAGGCAAAGTCACGTACATTCTGCGCTTCATAGACCCAAGTCTTTTTGCCCTTTGACTTGTCTTTTGCATTTTCATTGGCCTCTGCAAGGGTTACAATTTCAATAGGTTCATTTGAATTTTGTGCGTGCTGCCAACGGGCCATTTGAGTTGGAGTCAAAACAGCAGCTAAATTTTTACACTCACCTGTTGAAGCAACAATATGATCTTCAGGAACTGTGATATTCACTTTGTAGTTACCGAAAGTGAGTGCGAATTCAGCACCGCCGGTAAATTGTAAATTTTGCCATCCCTGAAAATCAGAATAGACGGCTAGTCTAGGGAACCATTGGGTAATGGAATAAAGGTTATTATCATCATCAGCAAAATACTCATATCCGCCCCTGCCATAACGTGTAAGCTTATCAGGTATTTTATAATTCCAGCTTGCCTTGAAAATAAATTTTTGTCCAGGTTTAAGTGGAATTGGTAACTCAACCCTCATCATGGTTTGGTTAACAGTGTATTTCAAAGGGCGACCAGTAGCGTCTGTCAATGAGGTAACATTTACACCATATCCCTTAAGGTATTCTTTAGGATTCATCTGCAAAAGCTGCTGATGAGTCAATCGATTACCCATAGTAGATGGTTTATCGTAATTGTTATCACTATTGGGATGATGGAAGTTCTCATCAATCTGCAACCAGATATAGGTGAGGATATCCGGAGAATTATTAAAATAAGTGACAGTTTCTGATCCGGTAAGGATATTATCTACCTCATTGATTTCAACATTGATGTCATAATCTGCACGTTGCTGCCAATACTTAGGACCAGGAGCACCACTTGCAGTTCTGTATTCATTTGGATCTTGCATTAAATAATCCAATTGTTCAAACCGATTTCCATGATTTGAGCCTGGGTTACGCAATGGTTGAGCAATTGATACTATTCCCATTAGTAAAGAAACAGCAGTGAGTAAAATACTTTTTCTCATGATTAGAGATTTACTTTTTATGATAACACAAAGAATAGAAATAAGGAAGATTAATATCAACCGATTTGGTATTAAGTCATGATTTAATACACGTATCTGACTTAGGTTCGATGCATAAAAAAACAAGTAGCATGAAACCAAAACAAAATACACGGTTCTTTAACTTTCCTCTTTTGCAATATAATTTATTAATAGTTCTTTTCCTGCTATCAGGCTGTAAAAAAAACGCAGTAGAGACAGCTGAAATATTTGTCCGCCCCGTTAAACCTGAAGGTGCAACAGTATATGGGACAGCTGTCCTTGATGGCTATTCGGCCATCAATAAAAAAACCAGCTGGTTCCAAACAACTACTTCATTTACTTCTTTATTCAATCCGGAACAATCTTATTTCATAGGTTTTGAACTGACAAGTCAACATCAAAAAATACCCTATAACAGATCAAATGCCCACACCTGGGATCCGGAAAAATCTTATTACTGGTTTAGCAAAGGGACTTACCTCTATTCAGATTTAAATGGAGATGGGTTAAACGATTTGTGGGCCTATTATTTTAAAAGTCCCTGGCCAACAAATGAAAAAGGGATCCACCTGTTTTCAGAATATGAAAGAGACAGCACTAACTTTCATGTGGAGGAAGGATTACACGAAGTCAGGAAAGCTGTATTGTGTGAGTTAGATCAAGATGGAAACAGAGAGATTTTGCTATTTTCAACCGGATATGACAACCAGCCTTTCCCGGGAGATTCAATTGGCATATATAAGTCAGCAACAAAAACATATAAATACCTCAACCAAGATATCGGATACTTTCAGGGTGGGGCAGCTGGAGACATCAACAAAGATGGACTAGCAGATATAGTAGCGTTCTCAGGTGGCAGCAAACTAGTTCCCATACATCCTGCTGCTTATCTGAATAATGGGAATTTGAATTTTCAGCTTTCCAATACCCTATTCAAAAACTTTACCAACACATATGATGATAATTATTTTACTGTCGAGCTTTTTGATCTAAACAACGACAATCTTCTTGATTTATGCTTGGGAGGAAAAAATCGATTAAGAATTATACCATTCAAAAACAATGGATTCAATAAAAAAGACGCTATATCCATCAAACTTCAACCTGAACTCGAAGTGTTGGACATGTTATTCCTGGATTTTGATGAAGATGGCAAATTAGATCTATTAACACTCAATAATGTTAATGGATACCAGGGTTATAGTCTGCAACTTTACTTGAATAGAACCAATAGTTTTATTGAAGTAACCAGAGCGTATTTCGACAAGCATCAAGAGGCAGGAACTGATAGCTGGATCAAATGGATGAGGTTATTTGATTTTGATAAAGATGGTGATTTGGATATTGTGGCTGATGGTTTACACGGCGCACTATTTAACAAGCAAACGCAGGTTTTCTGGAAAAACAATAATGGGTATTTCGTATGGACTCGATTGAATTAACTAGAAAGAGTTTGAATTCGTTCTAGTGCAAGTAGAATCGAAACCACCATTATATATATTGAAATAATCCTAGCCAAAATTCTGGCACTAACAATATTATTCTTTACCAAGACCCATTGAATACCCAGTACAAGCAAAACGACAAGTAATTGTCCCATCTCTAATCCTACATTAAAACTGAATAAGCTCCAAACCATATCTTGGTTCTTTGAAAGCATCATGCGGATATAATTGGCATAACCCATACCATGAACAAGTCCAAAGCACATTGCCAGTAAATATTGCAACATGATGCGCTGCTTTCTTTCTTCGCGAATAAAAAGATTGGAGCCCGCTGTAATAATTATGGTACAGGGGATTGCAAACTCAACCCATTCAATACTAAAACGAAAATAATCAAGCGCACTTAAATATAAAGTAATGGCATGACCGATGGTGAAAGCCGTAACCAATACCAACACTTTTTTCCAATCTTGAAAACTGTAAATCACAGCCAAAGCCGTTATAAAGTAAATATGGTCAGTAGCATCCCAGCTTAGGATATGTTTCCAACCAATTTGAAAATAAAAGATAAAATCTTGCATGCAGATTGAGTTATGCTAAATTAATCTCAATTTTGAGGTGATGAAAATAATAAAATTAGCTTTCGCCCTTTCGTTAATTTTTATATTGATGGCAGGAAGTCATCCTTTCTATGTTTCAACAACAGAGATTGAATACATACCAAAGAGTAAAGAAGTAGGCATCGCCTTTAAAACTTTCCCAGACGATATGGAGGAGACCATTCGCATTTTTGCAGGAAAAAAAATTGATTTATCCAGCAAAAACAAATCGGAAAATAACCAGCTAATTTCAAATTACCTGAGGCAACATTTACAAATCGAAATCAATCAATCGAGAAAAGAACTAAATTTTCTTGGCTACGAGATAGAAAAAGAAGCAATATGGGTTTACTTCAATATTCAGAAAGTCAACAGCATCAAAGAGATGAAAATTATCTCAGATGTAATGTATGAATACAAACCGGAGCAAACGAATATTATTCATCTTAACTTGAAGGGCAATACCATTAGCCACAAACTGACTTCACCGAACAAAGAAGTATTTGTCAAAAATTAAACAGCCTCAACTTTTTCTTTTTCAGCATTGGCGATAGCAATAGCACGAATCGTTGATGAAGCAAATTCAGTAAATGCTTGTGCTGTTATTTGATCATTACCTAACATTGCAGGAGCCCCTTGATCACCCCCTTCTCGAATACTTTGCACCAAAGGAATTTGTCCCAGAAAATTTAAATCAAGCTGATCAGCCAAATTTTTTCCACCATCCTTTCCAAAGATGTAATACTTGTTATCTGGAAGTTCTAATGGGGTAAACCATGCCATATTTTCTACCAGGCCAATAATGGGCACTCTGATTTGAGCTTGACCAAACATCGCTATGGCTTTTTTAGCATCTGCCAAAGCTACTTCTTGAGGGGTAGTCACTACTACTGCCCCAGTAACAGGTATGGTCTGAACCAATGTTAAGTGAATATCTCCAGTCCCAGGAGGCATATCGATAACAAGGTAATCTAACTCACCCCAATGAACATCTGTGACAAACTGACGAATTGCACTGCTGGCCATGGGTCCTCGCCAAACCACTGCACTTTTCTCATCAACCAACAAGCCAATACTGATTAACTTGATGCCATATTTCACAAGTGGGACAATTTTATCTTTACCATCGATATGCTCCATTAAAGGACGCTGACCCCGAACGCCAAACATGATGGGAACGCTGGGCCCGTAAATATCGGCATCCATCAATCCAACTTTTGCACCTTGTTGCGCCAATGCAAGAGCCAAATTGGCGGAAACAGTCGATTTACCAACACCTCCTTTACCACTCACAACTGCAATGATATTTTTCACCCCTGGAAGAACAGATGTTAAATCGACCCTGATTGAACTGGTGTTGGCTGTAAAATTGACTATCACCTCAAGGGCATCACTTACATGCTCATGAATCGCCTTTTCGCAATCGCGACGGATTTTCTCTTTCAAAGGACAGGCCGGTGTAGTGAGGACAATGGTAAATTCGACTGACTTGTCGCTTACCACAATATCCCTAACCATATTTAGTGTTACCAAGTCTTTTTTTAGATCCGGTTCCTGTACTTGTCCCAATGCCTTCAAAATCGCTTCTGTTCCCATAAATAGAAATGTTAAAAATCAATTGTTCTGCAAAAATAACCATTAACAGGCTTGTTTGTTTATCGAAAAGAAGGAGTTAATTTGTGCTAGAATGAAGACGATGAAAAAAGC
>CAZDTN010000120.1:0-4992 GCA_964508355.1 uncultured Sphingobacterium sp. | reverse complement strand
ATTTAACTGTCAACAGTTAAGAATAAAGGACAAAAAAGTTTCCAGTGAAGAAATTCATTCAAACACTTAAGAATATCTGGAGTATTGAGGATCTGAAGTCAAAGATTTCTATCACCCTTTTGCTTATCCTCGTATACCGTTTCGGCGCACACGTAGCACTTCCAGGAATTGATCCCAACAAACTTGATTTGCAAAGTGCAAAGTCTGGTTTGCTTGGCTTATTTGATACTTTTGCCGGTGGTTCATTCTCGAACGCATCCATCTTCGCACTAGGTATCATGCCTTATATCTCTGCTTCCATCTTCATGCAATTGATGACCATCTTGGTTCCTCAAATGCAAAAGATCCAGAAAGAAGGAGATAGTGGAAGAAAAAAGATTAATCAGTGGACAAGATACCTCACTGCTATCGTTACTTTGTTTCAGGCAGCTGCATACGTTGCTTACCTTAAAAATGTGAGCAGAGATGCATTGATTGAAGCGTATCAACCATATTTCTGGTTGTCAACAGTTATCGTGCTTACTGCAGGTACTTTATTCGTGATGTGGTTGGGTGAAAAAATCCAAGATAAAGGTTTGGGTAATGGTACTTCTATCATCATCATGGTGGGTATCCTTGCTCGTCTTCCACAATCTTTCATCGGTGAATTTGCTGCAAAGCAAACACGTGGTGGTGGTGGTCTCTTGATGTTCTTGATTGAAATCGCATTCTTAATTGTTATTATACTTGGTCTTATTCTCCTTGTTCAGGGTGTAAGAAAAGTACCAATCAGTTACGCAAAACAATTGGTTGGTAACAGAACAGTTGGTGGAGCAAGACAATTCCTCCCTTTGAAGGTAAATGCCTCAGGTGTTATGCCTATCATTTTTGCTCAGGCTATCATGTTCTTACCTACACTTTTCTCTTTCACCAATATTGAGTCAGGAAAAGGTATTGCAAGGATTTTCAATGATCCAAGCAACATCTGGTACATGGTTATTTATGTGATAATGGTAATTGCTTTTACTTTCCTCTATACAGCATTGATCTTTAACCCTAAGCAAATGGCAGATAGCCTTAAGCAAAACAATGGATTCATTCCTGGGGTTAAGCCAGGTCAGCCTACAGCTGATTACATTGGACAAGTAATGGATCGTATTACATTGCCTGGCGCAATATTCCTAGCGCTCATTGGTATCCTGCCTGGTATTGCACAACAATTAGGTGTAACGCAATCATTCGCTTCTTTCTTTGGAGGTACTTCATTGCTCATCATGGTTGGTGTAATCCTTGATACACTCCAGCAAATTGAAACTCATCTGTTGATGCGTCAATATGATGGTTTAATGTCTGGTGGTAGAATTCAAGGCAGACAGACAGCAACTTCTACATCTATCTAAGATGATCCGCATCAAGACCAACGCTGAAGTAGAACTGATGCGTGAAAGTGCACTATTGGTCAGTAGCACACTTGCTGAATTAGCAACTATGCTCAAGCCTGGTATCACTACTGCGATGTTGGATAAACGTGCTGAAGAATTTATTCTTGATCATCAAGCTGTTCCTTCTTTCAAAAATTATCGTGGCTATCCATTTGCTACCTGTATTTCAGTCAACGATGCCGTAGTGCATGGTTTCCCCAATCAAATCCCTCTTAAAGAAGGAGATCTCGTTTCTGTTGATGTGGGTGTTTACAAGAATGGCTTTCACGGAGATAGTGCTTATACATTCGGACTGGCTCCGGTACTGGAAGAACATCAACTGTTGATGCGGGTAACACGCGAGTCACTTTATTTGGGTGTAGAAAAAGCGATTGCTGGAAACCGCATTGGTGATATCTCTTTCGCTATTCAAGATTTTACGGAGAGAAAACATCATTTTGGTGTTGTTAGGGAATTGGTTGGACATGGACTGGGTAAGCAATTACATGAAGATCCTCAGGTGCCTAATTATGGTAAGAAAGGAACTGGTCCAAAATTGCGTGAAAACATGGTCCTTGCCATAGAACCCATGACCAATGTTGGTACACGCGATGTTATCTATGATGCAGATGGCTGGACAGTACGAACAAAAGATGGTAAATTCTCTGCTCACTATGAGCATGATGTGTGTGTTAAACGTGGTAAAGTGGATATTTTGTCCAGTTTCGATGAGATTATTAAAAATGAGAAAAACAATCCTCATTTGTTCAGTGATTATTGATCTTTTCTAATCTACTTCCATCGGATATATTAACTTTATCTGATGAGAAAACTCCTTATTTTTTTATTGATACCTACTTTAGGGCTTTCACAATCAGCAGCAGTCCTCCAAGTAAGGGAATATAGAGTTGCTAATGAAGTAGAGCTGATATCAGCTTACCGTAGTTTCTTGAGCATTCCTAATGTAGCAGCTGATATAGACAACATAAGATTGAATGCTGCATGGATTTCGCAATACATGAAAAATATTGGAATTGGTAATGTACAATTGTTGCATCCAATTACAAAAGATAAGCCACCAGCAGTGTATGGTGAAGTAAATACACCTGGGGCAAAGGAAACCATTGTGTTCTATGCACATTATGATGGACAACCTGTTGATTCGACCAAGTGGTTGTCTGGCTTACACCCATTTCGTCCACAGCTTGCAGATGGTTCATTAGCCAATGGGGCTAAACAAATTGATTGGCCCAAAGGTGTTCGGGCATATGATCCAAATTGGAGAATTTATGGGAGAGGGACCTCCGATGACAAGGCTGGTGTTTTCACCATTATGAATGCCTATGCTGCTTTAAGGGCAAAAGGAATCAAACCTACTGTCAACATCAAGTTTTTCTTTGAAGGAGAAGAAGAAGCGGGTTCCACACATTTACCCGAAATTTTTGATCAATATAAAGAGCTCCTTAAGGCGGATACATGGGTTATCTGCGATGGTCCGGTTCACCAATCTGGGAAAAAGCAAGTTGTTTTCGGAGTAAGAGGAGATACGCATTTAGAATTAACTGTCTTTGGACCTAAGCGGCCTCTTCATTCCGGTCATTATGGAAACTGGGTGCCTAATCCTGGAATGGAACTTGCGAGGCTATTGGCGAGCATGAAGAATGAACAGGGTGAAGTAACAATCAAAGGTTTTTATGATGATGTAATTCCATTAAGTGAAGCAGAAAAAACTGCATTGGAAAAAGTTCCTTCTGTTGAAGCACAGCTAAAAAAAGAGTTGGGGATAAGAAAGCCTGAAAGAATGGAGTCGTTGAATCAAACTTTAAACTTGCCATCGCTAAATATAAATGGTATTCAAAGCGCTGGTGTAGGAAAACAATCTGCTAATGTAATTCCGACAAAAGCAATTGCTTCTATCGATTTACGATTAGTGGCAGGAAATGATTGGGAAAGACAACAGCAAAAAGTAGTTGATCATATTAAGTCGCAAGGATTTTTTGTAATTGATCACGAACCAACTGATGAAGAAAGAGCCAACAATGACAAAATCTGTATGGTAAAACGTTCAGATGGATACAATGCACAAAAAACACCTATGGACAATCCAATGGCACAAAGAATTGTAAAGTCAGTTGCAGCTGCACTTCCTGATTTTCCCATACAAATGCCTACACTTGGTGGAAGTCTTCCCTTGTTCATTTTTGAACAAAAGTTGAAAGCTCAGCCTATTACCATTCCAATTGCCAATTACGATAACAACCAACATGCGGAAAATGAAAATATACGCATTCAAAATCTTTGGGATGGGTTAGAGATTTTTGCATCTATTATGCTCTTATCAAAATGAGTGATAGAAAAAAATTGATTGTCATTGGTGGGGGAGCATCCGGTTTTTTTTGTGCAGTGAATGCTGCAAGGTTGCACCCATTGCTGTCGGTAACTATTCTTGAAAAATCAAGTAAGTTACTGTCTAAAGTCAAAGTGAGTGGAGGTGGCAGGTGTAACGTTACCCATTATGCAGATGAAGTAAGTGAATTATTTTCTGCCTACCATAGAGGTATGCGTTTGTTGAAAAAAACTTTATATCAATTCTCTCATAATGACACGATTTATTGGTTTAAAGAAAGAGGAGTAGAATTGAAGGTAGAAGAAGATGGAAGAATGTTTCCCGTTACCAATAATTCACAAACAATAATTGACTGCTTGTTGCATGAAGCGCAACAATATGGTGTAGCTATACAAACTAATGTGGATGTTCTAGCTATTCATCAAGATGAAAATCAATTTATATTAAGTTGTAAAAATAGTCATCAAGCTACACTGAACTTGTCTGCTGATATTGTAGTTGTGGCTACTGGCGGTTATCCGAAACTAGCTGGCTTTGATTGGTTGGCTGCATTAGGACATACCATTTCTGCGCCTGTGCCTTCTCTTTTTACATTCAATATTCCTGATAAAAATCTTCATGCATTGATGGGTGTTGCTGTAAAGCACGCTGTTGTTAAAATACCAGTATTAAAAGCAATGGAGGAAGGTCCCATGCTGATTACACATTGGGGGTTAAGTGGCCCAGCTGTCTTGAAGTTGTCTTCTCGTTGTGCGCGTGAACTTCATGAATTGGATTATTCATTTGATGTAACTGTTAATTGGTATCCTGAGTTTCATGAAAGCGCTGCATTAGATTATTTAAAATCAGCCAAGCAGTTTACAAAAGGATTGATCAGCGCAAAACCATTAGCAGGATTAGTTTCACGTTTATGGATGTATTTGCTGACAAGGTCTGGAATTGCCGCAACAACTCATTGGGGAGATTTGACACATCTACAAATGGTAGCATTATCCAAGACATTGTGCAATGATGTTTATCATGCTGCTGGTAAAACAACTTTTAAAGAAGAGTTTGTAACCGCAGGGGGTATTGCTTTGCAGGATATTGATGCCAATACCATGGAAAGTAAGAAAGTAAAAGGGTTGTATTTTGCTGGAGAGGTGATGGATGTTGATGGAATAACAGGAGGATATAATTTTCAGCATGCTTGGACCAGTGGGTGGATTGTTGCGAATTCCATAACTTAGGAGTACAACCAACGCT
>CAZDTN010000119.1:0-5002 GCA_964508355.1 uncultured Sphingobacterium sp. | reverse complement strand
TAGGTGAAAACAGGCAGCTTAAAGATACGACCATAGTTCTTGCATGTCTATTAGGCGTTGCCGTAGTAACAACAATAGTATTGGTACCAAAGTACACGAAAGCAATTAGAGATAATAACAGGTTAAAGTTATCTAACAGAGAATTTAGCTCAGCGTTATCTTTTGCCAGGTCTGAACTTGAAATTTCAAATGCAGAGAAAAGGAAGATTGCCGAATATGCAAACCAAATGGAGAAGGAAAATATCCAGCTTAAAAATGATAGGATAGGGCAGGCTAATGTTTAATGAGGTCTTAATTGACCTGTTCACGAGAAAATCATCATTTTCTCGTATTTTCTCTATAATTCTCGTGAATTCACGAGAATTATAGAGAAAATTATATGAATTTATAACCAGCCATCTCAAATAGAAATAGTCCTATAAGTGACCTATTTTGGTATCAGGTTAAATGTAGTTTTTGGGGAAGTTCAAAATAAAAGTGAAATAGAGATGCATATATTTTAAATAGGTTTATTAATTGTGTCCGCATTGGACTTACAATTCCTGCTGTTTCAATAGTTTGCTATTTGTATGACATTAAACTTGTACTTGGATTAGACTATTTATCAATAGTGTTGCTGATGCTATCCGTAATTACAGTTATGTTATCGTTGAACAGTGGACGAAGCAATGTGGTTTATGGAACTGTTTTACTTGTTAACCTTATTGCGTTTATATATATGATTGTTTTTCCATGACAATCATATTTTGACAAGGACAAATGACAGTTTTTATTGCTTTAAAAGTCAAAATTCATTAGTTTCACAATCAGCTTATGAAAATATTATTTGAGATTGTACTCCTTTTTTCTACAACGCTAGGACTAATCTCAACGTTCTCATTGATAATTAGTGCCCGCAGCAGTAGGGTGCTGAATGGATTATTTATTGTATTCATACTCTCGATTTCTGCTTTCTCGTTTCTCGTTTTTTGTAACATAAGGGGAGTAATTCCTGATTATGTTTTTCTGATTCGTACGCTTTTCCCACTGTATTATTTTGTTCCACCGGCTATATACCTGTACATGAAGTACTATTTATATGACCAGCCGAGATTGAATAAAAAAGACCTGCTTCATTTCGTGCCCATAAGCTTGCATATCTTGTATACCTTTCCTCTATACATACAACTCGCGCGCGATCCTGGATTTTTTTCAACCATGATTAAGGAATCTGAACTCGGATCCACTTTTTATAATGGTGGCTTTTTACCGGATTACTTTCATGAACTATTCCGAGTGGCCCTGAGTACATTTTATATTTTTCTCGGAGCTCGGTTATTTTTCAGCAAAAAACTACGGGAGTTCACACGACTCAATAAAGACCTTTTTCCAGCTTCGATACGGTGGATCAAGTTATTTATACTTGTCATTATATTTTTCTCTGTTTTTGCAACCATTATTAAAGTGCAAATCTTCTTTTTAGAGGAAAAGTTATTGCTGGCTCAATCCAGTTTTTTTGTGTTTGCGATGTTGTTTTTTTATGATTTATTGATTCTCTATGCTTTACTCAACCCTGTTGTACTTTTTGGTCTTCCTCATTTCCAAAAAGTGCTGGGAGTAACAGCTCCTGGTAAACCCCAGATTAATGTTCCCAACGAGGAGGAGCAGGAACCTGAACCTGACGAGAGTGAAATGGCAAAGGCCAGGATTTTGGTTACAGTGATGAACGATTATATTTCAGAGCATAAACCCTTTAGGAATCCGGGCTTCAATTTAACTGACTTGAGCAAGTCGATCAACGTCCCCGAGTATCACCTGCACTATATTTTCAGGAACATCATTAAAAAGCCATTTGTGGAATTCCGTAATGAGCTTCGTGTAGCCCATGTGATTCAAAACCTGAATAAAGGCATGTCGGATATCATTACCATAGAGGCCATTGGCGCTGATGCAGGATTCAATTCAAGGGCAACCTTCTTCAATGCGTTTAAAAAAAATACCGGGATGACGCCGACGCAATACCTTAAGTCCCATTCGGATACCGCAACTGGCGAGGCATAAAAATTATCGTGAGCTTCTTTTTACTCCGATTTCCCATCTAATTGGTCTGATTTCTACGTTTTGAGACTTCTTTGATCTCAAAAGTGATTGTTACGGTTCTATTTTTTAGCATTTTTATTGAATTACTTTTTCCCTCACACTAAAATAATTCAGACCATGAGTCAATCCGTCGCAACTCACAGTTTCTTCCACCGTACGATTGTAGGAGTGGTAGGGAATATCATGGAGTGGTACGATTTCGCCGTATATGGCTTTTTTGTTTCCATCTTAGGTCGCCAGTTTTTTCCTTCGGACGATCCGATCATCTCCTTGATTGCCTCTTTTGGCACCTTTGCAGGAGGATTTTTAATGCGACCCATTGGTGGGATTTTATTTGGAAGCATTGGTGATAAAATCGGAAGGCAACGTGCCATGTATCTTTCGGTTATGACCATGGCCTTACCCACCATGCTCATTGGGGCATTGCCCACTTATGCATCTGTTGGGGTATGGGCTCCTATATTATTAATTATTATTCGACTTATTCAAGGGTTATCTGTTGGAGGAGAATACACCAGTTCGCTGGTGTTTCTGGTTGAGAGCTCTCCGGATAACAAAAGAGCATACAATGCCATGTGGGGCAGTTGGGGTGCATCGGTTGGTACACTCTTGGGTTCGGGTGTCGGATTTTTAATCGCCTTTTTACTAACGCCAGAGCAGTTGGAATCATGGGGATGGCGTTTGGCTTTCATTTTTGGAGGAAGTATAGCATTCCTCGGCTTGTATCTTCGGAGCGGAGAGAATAAAGAGACACATGTTGTCCAAACAAAAACTCCCATTAAAGACGTATTTACCAAACATTGGCGATCAGTTTTGCGTGTAACCTTTTTGAACATTGGCCACACGGTTGCCTATTATGCTATTTTTGTCTATTCGATAACTTTTTTGGAACAGGTTGCCCATTTCTCTTATGAAAAAGCGATGCGCAACAACACCATAACGATGATTTTGCCGTTATTGATCTTTCCGATTTCGGCAAAACTTTCTGATAAGTATGGGCGAAAACCTCTTCTTTGGATCGGCTTCGGCTTAATGGCGTTAACGGCAATACCACTGTACGGATTATTGGGAGAGGGTATACGGTGGGTGACCATCTTGTGTCAATTGATGATTGCCCTTCCATTGGGTATCGTAGGTGGAGTGATGGCAGCCACCAATGCAGAACTGATGCCACGAGAAATCCGGTGTACGGGACTTGCTTTTTCCTATAACATATCAGTGGGAATTTTTGGAGGGTGTACTCCATTGTTCATTACCTGGGCCTCTGAATACCTCGAGCCGGGACAAGCACCTGGTTATCTGGTTGCAGCAGCTGGTCTGGTATCGGTTGCCACACTATTTTTTGCCATTAAAGAAACCAGCAAACAGCCTTTATAGCGGACCATTTGTTGAAGGTGGGGTTTATTCAAATTCAACTATTGCAACAATCTGGTCTCAATTTGTCAAAACGAGACTGATGAGTATTGGTGAATCGTAAAGTGAAAGGGGTTTGAAACTAATTTAAATCATATCGCTAAAAAACAAAACTGAGGTGCGAACACTACAGACCATCATACTATGCAATAAAATATTTTCCCAAATGAATGCTGACATCAGAAAATTGTTGCTCATTACCTGCTCTTTTATGAGCACCCTTGGCGTTGTTGCCCAGAACACTGTACAAGACCCCCTGACATTTACCTTTCAGGGAAACACCATTCAAAATTATACCATACCAGTCAGCGGCTGGTACAAACTGGATGCCAGGGGCGGACAGGGAGGCCCTGCAATTAACCATGTTGGTGGAAGAGGGGCCAGCATGAGTTGCTTTTATTATTTCACAGCCGGTGAACAATTGCGCATTGCTGTAGCCCGTGCGGGTCAACCAGGAGAAAACAGTAGTAACAATACTCCAAGCGGTGGTGGCGGCGGAGGTTCTTCATCCATTGTCAAGGTGGATGGAAGCAACCTGACACCGATATTGATTGCCGGTGGCGGTGGTGGTGCAGGAGTTGGCAATGATGGGTTACAAGGAGTAACAGAAAACAATGGCTCCAATGGTAATTGTACAATTGCCAACTGTTCAAGTGCGGGTGGCGTTAATGGCGGGGGGGGGAGTGTCACTTCAGATGAAAATGGCGGTGCAGGTGGAGCTGGATATGTTGGAGACGGCAGTACAAAATATGTACAAATTTCCCAACAAACGATAGTTGCATATGGGGGACAATGTTACCTCAGCGGAAACTATGGTGGTAGCCATCCAAATTCTATTGGTGGAGATGGTGGCTGGGGAGGTGGTGGTGAAGGTGGCAACGCAAATGCAAAAACGTCATCTAATATTGGCGGTAGCGGAGGTGGTGGAGGTGGATACAGTGGAGGTGGTGGCGGCAGTAATGGTGGTGGTGGCGGTGGCGGCGGATCCTATATCAACCCTGCTGCAATCACCGAAGCGCTGGCTCAATACCCAGGCAGCAATACAGGCGATGGAACTATTTTGATAAGGCTGATTAAGTCTTCTACAGAAAACATAACCTCCCAAGCAGTTGGAAATTCTGGAAGCTATAAATGGGCAGTCAATGGACGTATTTACAATGCTAGCGGAACATATTACTATGTGGATGCAAATGGAGTTCTCCACATCCTGAATTTGTATATCAAACCGGGTTTACTTACTGGTTTTGTAGCACCAGGCGGCTCGCTGATGGCCTTTCCGAATCCTAG
The DNA here is from genome assembly GCA_964508355.1 of uncultured Sphingobacterium sp. GTDB lineage: Bacteria > Bacteroidota > Bacteroidia > Chitinophagales > Chitinophagaceae > Pollutibacter. The sequence continues at coordinate 223 of CAZDTN010000119.1, read as the reverse complement.
CAACGGACTGCTGACGCTTCGGACGCCTTCGTTGGAGGTTGCTGCGAAGCTGGAGATCTATACAGTGGACGGCCGAAGGGTACAGGAGTATGTGGTGCCAGCGCGTACAACGCGGTTCCAAGTAGACCTGCGCCGACATGGTGCGGGAGTCTATGCGTTCAGGATGTTGGCCGAAGGCGAGGATGAACACATCAAAGTAATTGTAGAGTGATATTGATTCAAT
>CAZDTN010000118.1:0-5021 GCA_964508355.1 uncultured Sphingobacterium sp. | reverse complement strand
GCAATGATCTCTTTGTTGGAAGGTGTTTGAATGCCATCCTCTTTCAGGTTCTTTGTAATCTCATCCGCTTGTTTCATCAAATCCTGATTAGCTTTATCAGCATATCCCTCTTCATAAGTAACACCCAATTTTTGCATAGCCCTGATTTTTGCCGATGTTGAAGCGGTATCAAGATCCTGGTCTAACATGAAAGAATAGGAAGGCATGATTGACCCTGTTGAAACTGCTTGCGGATCATCCATGTGGTTATAATGCCAGCTGTTTGATTTTCTGTTGTTGCCAACACCCTCTCTGGCCAGGTCTGGTCCAGATCTTTTTGAACCCCACTGAAATGGATGGTCATATACGAATTCACCAGCTTTTGAGTATTCACCATAACGTGCTGTTTCAGAACGAAAAGGACGAATCATTTGTGAGTGGCAAGTATAACAACCTTCGCGTACATAAATATCGCGACCTTGTAATTCAAGAGGTGTATATGGTTCTACACTAGATATGGTTGGCACATTGGATTTTACAAGGAATGTTGGAATCAATTCTATAATACCACCAATAAGAATTATAATCAATGTTAGTACAAGGAACGGAACTGGTTTCCTTTCTATGGGTCTATGCCAGTGTTCTGATTCGTGAGCATGATAAGCGCCTTCAATTGCAGGGGCCTCAGCTTGATCATCCACGACTCCTTGTGATTTTTTGATAGTCGCGAATAAATTATACACCATCAACAATGCGCCAGCAAAGTATAGGGTACCTCCAAATGCACGCAAGGCATAGAATGATTTTAACTGCGTTACGGTTTCTAGGAATGGATATTTTAAGTTACCTGCTTCGGTAAATTCTTTCCACATCAAGCTTTGCTTGAATCCAGCCCAGTACATCGGTACTGCATAAAACACAATACCCAATGTTGCAATCCAGAAATGCGTGTTGGCTAATTTTTTAGAATGCAATTCTGTTTTGTACAGTCTAGGGACTAACCAATACAGAATACCAAATGTCAACATGCCATTCCATCCCAATCCACCTACATGTACGTGAGCAATGATCCAATCGGTGAAGTGTGCAATGGCATTTACATTTTTCAAGGAAAGCATCGGACCTTCGAAAGTGGACATACCATAAGCAGTTACGGCAACCACCATGAACTTTAAAATCACATCTTCTCTTACTTTATCCCATGCACCACGAAGTGTCAATAATCCGTTAATCATACCGCCCCAGCTAGGGAAGATCAGCATGAAACTGAATACTACACCCAATGATTGTGCCCAGTTGGGTAGGGAAGTGTACAACAAATGGTGAGGTCCAGCCCAGATGTAAAGAAAGATCAGCGACCAAAAGTGAATGATAGATAATCGGTACGAATAAACGGGCCTATTTGCAGCCTTGGGCATAAAATAATACATCAAGCCTAGGTAAGGTGTTGTTAAGAAGAAAGCAACGGCATTGTGTCCATACCACCATTGTACCAAAGCATCTTGAACACCTGCATACCAGGAATAACTTTTCAAAAAGCTGACAGGTAATTCTATTGAATTGACTATATGTAAGACAGCTACGGTTACGAAAGTCGCGATATAAAACCAAATGGCTACATACAAATGACGTTCACGTCTTTTGATGATGGTCGCAAACATGTTGAAACCGAATACCACCCAAATAAGGGTGATGGCAATATCAATCGGCCATTCTAATTCTGCATATTCCTTACCAGTGGTGAGTCCTAGGGGAATGGTTAATGCAGCTGCAACAATGATCAACTGCCAGCCCCAGAAATGTATCCTGGAAAGCAGGTCACTGGCCATTCTTGCTTTGAGCAAGCGCTGCAAAGAATAATAATAGCCCATGAAAATACCATTACCAACAAAAGCGAAAATGACGGCATTGGTATGTAGTGGTCTGAGCCTACCAAAGGTGAGGCCGATCGTTTCTTTTCCTACTGGAATACCACCGATGTTCCATTCTGGAAATACCATGAGGAAAGCTACCCAGAGACCAACGAGCATACCAACGATGGCCCAGATGACGGTAGCGTAGGCAAAATTTCTAACGATCTTGTTGTCGTAAGAGAATTGTTCTATTTGCATGTTAAGGGTTTTGGCTAGAGGAAGGTTTTTTGTCTGTTGAGCGGTCTTCAAACAACATTCTTATTGATGGAGATACTTCATCTTCATACTGACCTTTGGAGACTGACCAGATAAATGCGAACAAAAAACCTGTTGCTACGAGAAGGCTAACGATAATCAGAATTAGTATGACGCTCAACGAATTAGAATTGTCCCCAAATGTAGAATTGGGCATCATGTTGGATGGTGATTATCCTCAAAGCAAAACATGATTTAAATCATTTTTTTGCTGCCCACCTGGTACCGATAGCTGTCATTGCAATGATGCTGATCGTACTGGTAGGCATTAAGATAGCTGCTATCATAGGAGAGAGTGCACCTTGGGCGGCAAAAGATATACCGACAATATTATATAATATAGAAAGGGCAAAGCCAGCAGCAATAATTTTCTTTCCAGATCTTGCCAGTTCAATTAACTTATCCATTTTTGCAACCGACTTCCCATCCAGAATTCCATCACAGGCCGGTGTAAAATAGTTGGAATTATCTGCCACTGCTAGTCCAATATCACTTTGTTGTAATGCACCTGCATCATTAAGTCCATCACCAATCATGATGATCTCCTTGGATTTGGCTTGTAATTGTTTGATGTAGTTTAGCTTGTCTTCTGGACTGTTATTGAAATTTAAGCTTGTATTTGCTGGAATTAATTTTTTAAGCAAGTTCTCTTCGCTGTTATTATCGCCACTTAATATATACACTTCACCCAATTGATGACTGACGCTATCAAGCATGGAAAAAATACCTTCTCTGTATTGTTGTTGTAAACTAAATTTTCCTTTATATACCCCGTCAATACTAAGGTGTATAGTGCTTCCGCTATTGTTGAACCCAGCTGAAAAACATTGTTGTGTAACAAAATCTGCTTTTCCTAGTTTAATATTTTTCTCATAACAAGTTGCTTCAATTCCCTTTCCTGTTACCTCTATAAAACTTCTAATAGGCGGGAGTTTGTCAATCGATTTCCATTCATTCCATTCAGCGAGTGCTTTGCTTAAAGGATGACTGGATTGCATCACGATAGCTTTTAACGCTTCCCTCTCAATTTTACTCAGTTCTTTTCCAGTATAAATGATTTTACTGTTGGTGGAAGAAGATAATGTCCCTGTTTTATCAAATACTACGGTGTTTGCTTTTGCTAAGCGTTCAATCACATTTGCATTTTTGAGATAGAGTCCTTTCTTGCTGAAGATGTGCATCAGGTTGCCAAACGTGAAGGTGGCAGTAATCAGAAGAGAACAGGGACAAGCAACAATTAGAATTGCAGTGACTGCTTTCCAAGTGACGGATGGGTCATTAATTTCCCAATATACAGCAGTTACTAAAGCTATACTAAAAAGTATAGCGCTGAAATAGTTACTCAACGGATGGATGAAGGATGTCGATTTATTTTTTTTATTATGAAACACATCATTGTTCCAGAGTCGTGTAAGGTGACTGCTGGCAATAGGTTTCGTCACCTGCATTTCAATGTTGGTCCCTATTTGTTTACCTCCTGCAAACAACTGTTCGCCTACCGCGACTTCCACTGGATCTTTTTCTCCGGTGACAAAACTATAGTCAATCCATCCTTTACCTTTTTGTAAAATACCATCAGCTGGAATCAATTCTTGGTTGCGTATCAACAACAAATCTTCTGTCTTGATTTCATCTATTGGTATATATTTTTTTTGGTTGTTGATAATGACCAATGCGCTGATGGGGAAAAAAGATTTGTAATCGCGTTCAAAGGATAATCTTTCCTGTGTTTTGTCTTGGAACCACCTGCCAAGCAACATAAAAAACACAATACCACTCATGGAATCCAGGTAGCCAGTCCCGCTGGACGTAGCGATTTCATAAAGACTTCTTGAGTAAGTAATTAAAATCGCAAAAGCGATAGGCGCATCAATGTTCAGTGTTTTTTGTCGCAAGCCTTTCCAGGCTTGAATGAAAAAAGGTGCTGCTGAGAAAAAAATGACTGGTATTGAAAGAATGATGCTGATATAATTGAAAGTATTGAGTAATAATTTTTCATCAATACCATCAACTGATAAATAATCAGGGAAGCTCAACATCATGATGTTGCTGAAACAAAATCCAGCAATACCTAATCGCAAGATCGTTGTTTTGCGATGTATTTTTAATTCATCCTCATTTTTTAAAGCATAATTTATGGCAGGTGGGTAGCCAATATAATCTAATACAGCAGCCATTTCGCTGAGTTTGGCCAATGATGGATTGTAGACCAATGCGATTTCTTTTTTCTCAAAATCAACTTTACTGTGAATGACTGCTTTGTTTATTCTGTCAAGGTGTTCAAGTAACCAGATGCAACTGGCACAATGCATATTAGGAAGGATGAATGTAATATGAATCTGTTTGTTGCTCTGAAAACTGATCAGTTTTTCAGCAATCGAGTGCTCATCTAAATACTCCCATTTGTCGGATTTGAATTTTCCTTTGGGCTGAACAACACCAAGTGAGGCCATCAATGTGGGATCACATACATCTGTTTCTTGAAGAATCAGGTATACCTGTTTGCATCCTTCACAGCAAAAGGCTTGATCTTCAATGTAGATGGATTTGTCGCAAGTCTCCCCACAATGTGCACAGGAAGTGACATGCCTGATTGTTTTTCCTTTGTAAGCAGCAGTTTGGTTAGATGGCTGTAGCAAGATAATTGAGGTAGTTGCATTTAAGGTCGAGGAATTTCCTTTCGATATCACGGATTTTTTCTCTCAGTGCATTTTGGCTCAAGAGTGAGTGGGCGGGATAGGACATGGATTTTCTTTCGATAGCCAATAGATTTTGCTGTTTCGCCAAATGTTCTCTGATTTCAAGCATCTGGGATTCTTGGAGTATCATTTCATCTTTCAAAAGACTTGCGCTGGCAATGATTTCTTCATCGAG
>CAZDTN010000117.1:0-5031 GCA_964508355.1 uncultured Sphingobacterium sp. | reverse complement strand
GAAGCAAAAATCATATTTTGTCCAGGTACATTAAAAAAGGAAATAGCCTCATAATAATCATTATAATTTTTTGCACGATTAAGCAACATCCACATTTTTAAAACATTGGATGTATCATGTGCAACCCACTTTAATGCATATGCTTTTTCATTTGAAAGTGAATGTTTAAAGGAATGATCATATGTGACGGGGCCAAAAATGGTATATGCAACTGTATCCAAGAATGAAACAGAATCTTTAATTTTTATTGATTCAACGCGTAAAGTTGTTTTTACCCAATTATTGTTAAAAAAATAAGATTGTTTCGACTTGTCTTTAAATTCAACTTCATAATAATCCTTCACATCTCTTCCTGCATTGGTGAAACCAAAAGCAATACTATCGTTATAACCAATTACTACTCCGGGAATTCCAGGAAACGAAACGCCGTAAGCATTGAAAGACGGAGTATTAATTTGTATTTCAAACCAGATAGATGGTAATGTAAGACTCAAATGAGGATCATTTGCTAAAATTGGCTTTCCACTTTTCGTCTTGCTTCCAGCTACTACCCAGTTATTACTACCGTTCAATGGATCTGGTTTATAATCTTCAACAAACTCTATAGTATCTTTTCGTTTAAAATATAAAGAGTCGGCTGATTCAGGTGTTGTTAGCTCTATAGATGCTGCTGCATAATCAGTACCATTGGGAATAACTGGATAAAGCGAATCTGGAATATCCGAGTACAATATTCTAAATTTTTCTTCACCTAAAATTTCAAGCGCATTGGTATATTCTAAATCTCTATCATATCCTGCCAATGTATTCGTCATTTGTTTAATAAACAAAGCAGATTTCAGGTTATTCCATTTTTCAGGAACATAACCCAATAGCTTGTACTCAATTGGAAGTTCACTGGTATTTATTTTTTCTATAAAAGAGTTTATCCCTGAAGTATATGCATTTAAGGCAGATAGTGTTTGAGGATCTTTTTCCATAGCAGCTAATGCATTTTCAGCAGCAAAAACCATACCAATTCTTCTTTGGTTACGATCAAAAGTCAGCCCCTTACTTCCTACGATTTCACTAATTCTGCCTGCAGCTGCATGTGTTTGAAATTCCATTTGCCATAAACGAAATTTAGCATGCAAATAACCTTGTACGAAATAGGCATCATTTTCTTCTGTGGCAAAAACATGTGGCACCAATCGTTCATCGAAATATACATTTACCTCTCCATTCAAACCGTCTAATTTCAAATCGGCATTATAATCCTTATTGGTTGGCTCCGCATTTTGCCATACGCCCTCCTGTACACTCAAAAAACTGCCCAAGGGAAGTGGCAAAAATGATCTTGTATCAAGCACATAAACCAGAAGGCTGTTAACCAATAGGGATAATGCCAAAATGAGGTATTTCATATATATAAAATGTACTTAAAGTTAAGATTTAATTTTCAGTGAAATAGGCTATTTCTTTTTGCCAATCTAATGATGGAAAACGATTAGCAAGATCTATGGCAACTGCTTTAAATTTTTCTCTGAAAAGATGATGTTCTTGCGATTCTGGATGAAAAGGTTTGTGTTTTATAGCATGAACCAATTGATCTACTTCTTTCATAAAGGATCTTGTTTTTCCATCAATACAGGCAGTGCAAAATTTATCCCAAACATATTGTGTAGCCTGATAATTGGGATGAACCATATCTTCAGCATAAAATCTGTAATCTCTTAAATCATCTAAAATCAATTCAAATGATGGAAAATATAGAATATCGACATCGTTTACAAATTCACCTACAAGATGATGCAGTAACGCCTTACTTCTGTTATTTTCTACAAAACCATCACGTAGGTGTCGAACAGGACTAATGGTAAAAACAAGTTTAATCTTGCTGTTAAATGCCTTTAATTTACTGTATAGTGTATCAAAAGACTGCCTTATCTCATTGATTGTAAGCATTCGTTTTGTAAACTGGTTTCCAGGTACTTTGTGGCAATTGGCTACTATGTTATTTTCTGTATTTTCATAAACAAAACCACTTCCCAGGGTAATAATTATCCAATCTGTCTCTTTAAGAAAATGATGTGCGTTTTGAATCGCACTATTCATTTTATTTACTGCATGTCCTTTATGATGATCACTTATTTTCGAATGGAAGTCCCAATGACACCACATGCCCTGTTGATGAAATAACTCATCCTCGTAAATTTCACTATTTGATATATATTTTTCGATCGATTTAAAAATACTGATGGGATTAAATAAGGTTCCATGTGGATTTTGAATACAGTGAAATTTATAGCCTGAGAAATAACCATACATATGTTCGGTAAAACAAGAACCGATTAAAAAAACCTTATCCCTGATGGTTATTTTTTCTGAAAAAGATTTAGGATCAAATTCAATTCTGAATTCCATGTTATATCTTTTCTATTCAGTCATTCTTTGTTTTGCTGCTTCATAAAGAATTATTCCAGTAGCAACACCAACATTAAAGGAATCAAAATTTCCTTTCATAGGAATTGTGAACTTTACATCTGCAGCTTTTGAAATAAAAGACTGTACACCTTTGTCTTCACTTCCCATTACCACACAAGAGGGTTTTACAAAATCAACTGCAGATAACGTCGTAGACGTTTTCATTTCTGAAGTATACACAGCAATTCCATTCAAATGTAAGGTGTCAATTGCTTTTAGAAGACTATTTACTCTGCAAACCATAATTTTCTGAAGCGCCCCAGCGGAAGATTTTAATGCCTCTTCATTAAAAGCTGCAATTCCTTTATCAGGAATAATTATTACTTGTGCACCACAGCATAAAGCTGTCCTTGCAATTGCTCCAATATTACGAACATCCGTTACACCGTCTAACATAACAAATAAGGGTAACTCTCCAGAAGCTACAACATGATCTATGGTATCTTGTAAATCAAGGTATTGAATAATACTATTGATGCCAATTACACCTTGGTGGTTGGCTCTGGTCATGCTATTCAGCTTTTCAATGGGTACACTATTGATCGGTATTTGAAGTTTTTGTGCCAATCTTCTGATCTCTTCAATTCCTTCTCCCCCAGCATTTTTTTGAATGAAAACTCTTTCGAGTTGTAGACCATCCATTAAAGCTTCCAATACAGGTTGACGACCAATAATATTTGTAGCATTTTTTTTCATCTAAAGCTTATTTTCTAAATACAAAATATAGAGCTTTTGAATCGCAGCCACTGATATTGCATCTGTAATTACATGCTCATTGACTAAACGATAGGCTTCTTCCAAAGATACTTTAGTTACATTGATATCTTCTGTTTCTTCCAAAGCCCGTTCACCTTGAATCAAACCCTTTGCTAGATAAACAATAGCTTTTTCGTTTGTTACTGAATTGGATAAATGTAACTCCAGAAACCTGGTCCATTTTTGAGCTACCAATCCCGTTTCTTCTTGTAATTCTCTTTTTGCGGATATTAACGGATTTATATCAAGAGGACCACCTCCTTCAGGTATTTCAAGGCTTTCCTGATTTAAAGTAAACCGAAATTGATTTACTAAATAAATATTTCCTTGGTCATCTATCGGAAGAATCCCTATTGCAATATTTTTAAAATGAACTTCACCATAAATACCAGGATTTCCAGAGGGATTGATTACCTGGTGTTCAGTAACACTTATCCATGGATTTTCATAATGCAGATCACTTTCCTTGATTTTCCAGTTTCCTCTGATTTGTTCCATTGCTCAAAAATAAATAAACCCTCCAAATGGAGGGTTTATAAAAAGTATAAGTCAGATTTACTTGATATTAAAGGCCTTTTTAACCTTACTTACATAATCCAGTTTTTCCCATGTAAACAATTCTACTTTCATGGTTTTGGTTTTACCATCCGGACTAGTAAATGTTTTGGTAACTACTTCGTTTTTCCTTCCCATATGCCCATATGCAGCGGTCTCACTATACATAGGTGTTCTTAATTTCAATCTTTGTTCGATAAAATAAGGCCTCATGTCAAAAATTGACTCAACAATCTTTCCAATTTGTCCGTCAGTTAAGTTAACCTTTGCAGTACCAAATGTATTTACATTGATTGAAGTTGGTTTTGCAACTCCAATAGCATAAGATACCTGAACAAGAATTTCATTGGCAACTCCTGCAGCAACTAAATTCTTGGCAATGTGACGGGTTGCGTAAGCAGCGGAGCGATCAACTTTACTTGGATCTTTTCCAGAAAAGGCACCACCGCCATGTGCACCCTTACCGCCATAAGTATCTACAATGATCTTACGACCTGTAAGTCCAGTGTCTCCATGTGGACCCCCAATCACAAACTTACCTGTAGGATTGATATGGTATTTGATGTCGTTGTTGAACAACTTAGCGTATTTCTTATATTTTGATTTAACGCGTGGTATCAAAATTTCAATGATATCTTTTTTGATCTTAGCTAACATCTTAGCTTCTGAATCAAAATCATCATGTTGGGTAGAGACCACAATTGCATCTATTCTAACAGGCTCGTTCTTATCGTTATATTCCAATGTTACCTGTGACTTCGCATCTGGTCTTAAATACTTGATGGCCTTATTCTCTCTTCTCAATGCAGCCAATTCAATCAAAATTTTATGTGCTAGATCCAAAGCCAATGGCATGTAATCTTCTGTTTCATTTGTAGCATATCCAAACATCATTCCCTGGTCACCAGCACCCTGATCTTCTTTTTTCTTTCTATCTACACCCTGATTGATATCGGCTGATTGTTCATGGATGGCACTTAAAATACCACAACTATTGGCTTCAAACATGTATTCACTCTTTGTGTAACCAATTTTCTTGATGACATTACGAGCGATATCCTGAACATCGAGATAAGCTTTTGATTTTACTTCACCAGCCAATACTACTTGTCCAGTTGTTACAAGTGTTTCACAAGCAACTTTAGACTGTGGGTCAAAGGCAAGAAAGTTATCAATCAGCGCGTCGGAAATTTGATCCGCCACTTTATCTGGGTGTCCTTCTGAAACACTTTCTGATGTAAATAGGTAAGACATGTA
>CAZDTN010000116.1:0-5095 GCA_964508355.1 uncultured Sphingobacterium sp. | reverse complement strand
GACTTCTTGGTTTCGCTGGTCTTTTTAGGATTCACGCTCATGCAGTAAAACTAAAGAAAAGCCTTGTCTTAAAGGGAAAAGGAAACCTTAAAATTTTCCGGGTAATTGTTGTTGTAGGAAACGAATATACTCATCTGTGGTCTTGTCCTCAGTCATTTTTTTCAAGTTCTCAGGGGATACAATGATGAACTTATATTTATCGGCCTGTAACCAGGGGAAAATTTCTTTAGATCCAATAGGAGCAGTCTTTTCTACATAGTTTAATGCATCTCCGGCATTGGCAAATACACTGATCAGTATGTAGGGTGTTGTACCGACAGTATTGTTTTGAATATTAAAGCCATTCGAAGCATAACGCTCTGCATGATACCTGGCTAAGGCACGCTTTGCTTCATTCACATAGACGATATCAACATCCTTTAAGATCATCATCACAGCATAAGGATCAGCTGGATTAAATTGGAAACGGGCAGTTTGTTGAACTACTGGAGGAGGAGCTTTGAATAGGGTAGAATCGACCTTTGTCTTGGCAACAATTGGTTGAGAGGTAATTGTTTTAGGCTGTTCTTTCTTTACCACGGATTGTTGGGGCTTTGGAGTCGGACGATCATCTAGCCATGCTAAACTGTCTTCTTTTAGCCGTGTTACTTGCATTACAGTCAATTCACGCTCAATTTCATTTCTTCTTGCAACAACCGATGCCAGTGTCCTAGCTTTTTCAACCAGTGGTGATTGAGGATATAACTCTGCAAGTTTATTCAAACCAGCAATTGCTTCTTTATCATTTTTTTTCTTGATATGATAGATTGATTCAATGTAAAGCAATTGTGCACTCCAGTTATTGGGTCCAAATTGCTGATCTGCTTGTTGTTTAGCTGCTAAGGCTGATTCAAATTTTCCCGCCAAGAATTGGTCGTAAATGTTGTTGTATGTTTTGTTGATTTCATTGGTTTTGGCTTCTTGCAACTTAAGTGCAGCAGCGGGGTCCATTAACTTAAGGGTAAGTTCATTTTCTGGATAGTTATTCACCAATAAATTCTTGAAATAGCTTGCTTGCTCGCTATTCTTTAATTGTCTAAAACAGAAAGATAGGTTATAGTAAGTCTTAGCTTTTAAGCCAGGTTCATTGCCTTCGTTTAAGGTTTTTTCATACCAGTTTATTGCTTCTTGCCACTCACCCAACTTCTCTTGAAATAATTCTCCTAAGCCGAAATAAGCCTTTGATTTTTTTAGCATTGAAGCATCTTGCTGTGCTTTCGTCATAGGAAGTTCGGCCATCAAGGTTTCAATAGACAGTACTGGTTGAACATTTTGCTGGGCGACTACACGCCTTGTGCCTTCAGGTCCCCTTTGTGAAACCATTCTGGTGCCATTGATGGCAATCAGCCTTCTCCAGTTATCTGAATTAGGCCTGGTGCCCCATTTGTTCTTGAAGGCTATTTTACCCTGTCCTATTAGCGTAGGGTTATTAAAATACCATTCCCCTTTTTGCTGAGCATTGTTAAAGATATTACCAGCTGATTCGTCCAACAGATTATTTCTTTGTCCTCTTCCTCCTCCTCCTCCAATAGCAGGTTGATTCTGGTTAGTTAACCCTTCTTCATCTTCCTGCAGTCCTTGTTCTTTTTTGAGTTTTTTCAATTGGGCTTTAAGTAGGGCATCTCTTTCTTTTTCAGGTAGATTGACAATTGCATTTAAGCTATCCTCTTTTTCAATGATAGTAAAGAGGTTTACTATCTCTTCAGTTACTTTTTTCTTGATTTCAAAATCAATTTGTTGTTCTGCAGGAACGAGACCAACACTATCATAATAGGTTTTTGCCAGTTTATATTTTTTTTCTTTGAAAGCTAATGTGGCAATCTTCAGGTTGTTATATGATCTTCCCAAGGGATCATCCGTGTTTGCGGCATTGCTTTTCAAGAATAACGCTATAGCAGCATTTGGTTCGTTTCTGGTGAGTTCCATTTCTGCAGCTGCATTGTAAATTATCGATTGGTAGGAAAGGTATTTTTCTCTCTTGGCCATGCGCATGAGTAAATCTACTTGCTCATCAATTCTTTTTTCTACATCTGGTTCATTGGAGCTCAATGCTACTTGGTAGATTCTGGCATAAGCTTCCATCACAGGATCTGTGGTAATGTTTATTGATTTATCGTAAAAATCATTTGCTTTTTCTTTTTGTTCAGTTGTAGAATACAGTTGAGCAATTAAAAAATATCTTCGAGCTTTTTCAATATTACCTTCAGCGGCATCCATGGAAGCTGTTAAGTAGTAGGCGCAGGAATCAGCTTGTTTGTTTTTATAAAAGAAAAAAGCTTTTTGTTCAGCTAAGGAGGCTTTTAAGCGTTTTGGAAAATTTCGATCACGTTGTAAAGTTTCAATCAAACTTTTTGCATCATCATCATTGTCTTGTGCCAGTAAGGTTTTGATTATCCACACCAAAGCATCATTTCTGGCCGAGTTTTTTGAACTGATACTTCCTTCTTTAGTCGATACAGTATAAATATTTCCACTTGTATTTAGGTTAGAACCAATTGTTTTTTCTAATCCTTTTTCGTCTTTAGTTCTTGGTTGAAAGGTATAATTGATGTATTGGAAAACATCATAGGCAGAATCAAATTTTTTTTGGTAGTAATATGCTTGGCCCATCAGTAAATAGAGATCATCTACCCAGTCGTTTCTCAAGTCGTGTAATAGAATACCATTATTGGACTTGTGAATGACTGAATCCAGTTCTTGTTTCTGAGCAGCTGTTTGGTCAAGTGTAAAATTATAGAAAGCCAATTGTCTACTAAAGCTATCTTTAAACGACTTTTTGGCAGAGGTGATTACGTCTTGTAACTTATTATTGGCATTGAAATAGAAATTGTAGTGAGCAACTACATTTTCTTTCATTTTTTTAACGGGATTAATTTTTTTATCAGGAGTCAGCTCTGATTTTAATTTTCTGTTTTCGTAGGCTTTTGGTTTTTTGAGGTCATAGGTGAGGTTCAGTTGTGCAAATGTATCAAGACAACTACCTGATACTAAAAATAGCATGGCGATAAGGCGGAACAACCAGGTGATATGAGCGACAGGTTTTTGCACGGGATGTAAATCTACGCTTAATCCTGCTATTTTAAAAGAGCCTAATTTGTGAATTAACAGTAACTTTATGAAGTTTTCAAAGTGATGCGTATGGCTGAAAATATTCAACAAAGCAGGTTTAAACGGCTAACCAATCGATATCGTTTGGTGGTGATGAATGATCATTCCTATGAGGAAGTGGTAACCTTTAAAATAACCCGCTTGGGTGTATATATTGCTGCATGTTTTGTTTTTGTGGTTTTAGTTGGACTCACCACTGCCTTGATCAGTTTTACGCCACTCAAATATTATATACCTGGCTATGGTTCTCAAAGTGAACGTCGTGAGCTAACCCGACTAAAATTGCGAACAGATTCTTTGGAAAAGCAAATTCAATATCGCGAGGCTTACTGGGAGAATGTAAAGAATGTATTATCAGGCAAAGCAGAATTGGTGTTGGATACTGCTGTCATTTCTATTCCAGATCTTGAAGAAACCCTTGAATAGTGTGGTCCTATGCCAGGTCTACCATCATCTAATAAGTCCAGCAACTCGTCCAATCAATCGCTTATGCGATACATGGGGCTAGCTACACAGTTTTTTATTTCAATAGCAATTGGGTTATGGCTAGGCTCACTGATCGATAATTATTTTTCTATTCAATCGCCTTTGTTTATTTGGGTATTACCTCTGTTGATTGTGGTATCTTCGCTTATCAAAATCATTATTGACACAAATAAAAAAAAGAAATGAACGTTAGAAAGGCAATTCGTCCTATTTATGTATTATTTATTGTAATTGAATTAATCGGATTGATTTTCTTCAAGCAACTAATATCGTCGGGAATTGATGCTAATGTTTTCATGATAGGAAATCTCTTTGTTTTTACGTTGACAATCATCTCTTTTTATATGCTCAACAAAGGTCTGAAAGCAAAGGCTACATTTAATTTTATGTCGGCAGTCTATGGTTCTTTTATTATGAAACTTGTAGTAGGTGCTGGGGCTGTTGTAGCATATGTTTTATTTGCAGGGGAGCAGAAAAATCTTCCTGCAATTTTTGCGTCTATGTTTCTCTATTTGTTTTACACTTTCTTGGAGATTAAAGCTTTACTGGCGTTATTGAAAGATAAATAATTATGTCTAAGTTGCAGGCGCCCCTTCAATCATTGAATGATTTTCTTCCTCCAGGTGCATATGCAATGGTTGAGCCATATTTGGTGCATTATAAGGTACACTTGACCATCACCAGATCTAGGACTTCCGTTTTAGGGGATTACAGGAATGCGCATGATGGTAAAGCGCATCGTATAAGTGTTAATGGCAATTTGAATCCCTTTGCTTTTTTGGTCACTTTGTTACATGAGTTAGCGCACCTGATCACATTTATTCGTTTTGGTCATAGGGTAGAAGCGCACGGTAAAGAATGGAAACAACAATTTTCTGAACTGCTCAAAGATTTTGTGACAGCTTCTTTTTTCCCGTTGGATATAAAACTACAATTGGAAAAGTCTTTAAAAAATCCGGCAGCAAGCTCATGTGCAGATGTTGATTTGATGCGTATTTTAAGGAAATACGATCAAGTGAAAGAAGGTTACTGTTTAGTTGAAGAGCTTTCGGTGGGTATGAGATTCACCATCAAGGGCAATAGGGTATTTGAGTGTGGTGAGCGAGTAAGAAAAAGAATAAAAGCAACGGAAATATCAACAGGCAAGGTGTATTTGTTTAGTCCCGTTTACGAAGTAAGATTAATAACCTCCCTATAGCGCTTTGCACATCCAAACAGAGCAACCGTGGTGACCGGTATTTCCCATTGGTCCTGATAAATATTCAAAGCCAAATTTTTCATAGGCTGATATCGCTTGTTTTAGTTCTGGCATGGTTTCCAGATACATTTTGGTAAACCCATTTTTCTTAGCTTCTTCCATTGATTTAAGAATAATGGCAGCCCCTATTTTTTTACCTCGACTAACAGGGAGTAGATACATCTTGACTAACTCACAAGTGTCTTCAGGCAATCCATCGCTATG
>CAZDTN010000115.1:0-5140 GCA_964508355.1 uncultured Sphingobacterium sp. | reverse complement strand
AACCATTTTGTGTGATTACATCTACTTCAACAGTAGGATTTCCCCTGCTATCAAGAATTTGTCTGGCGTGGATGTTGGCAATGAGACTCATAATTATTGTTTTGTGTGGTTGTATAAATGTATGGCAGGCAATCAATTGGCTTGGCCAGTCAATGCTCTAAAAACATTTTCGAGACTTCTGACTTGCGGTTGCAAAGAAACGATATTCGCAGTTTCTGGCAAAGGAGAATCCAATAATTCCTGCAAGGGGGCATTGGCTACTATTTTTCCTTTATGAATGATGACAACCCTATCGCATAAAGCTTCCACCTCTTGCAAAATATGGGTAGAAAATAAAATCGTTTTGTGCTTTCCCAATTTTCTGATGACTTCTCTGATTTCAATAATCTGATTGGGATCTAAACCCGTAGTGGGTTCATCCAATATCAATACCTCCGGATCGTGAATTAAAGCAGCAGCTAACCCCACTCTTTGTTTATACCCTTTTGATAATTGTTCAATTAATTTATTGGCTTCAGGTGTTAGTCCGGTCAATTGAATTACTTCCTCAATTCTTTGTTTGGGTGTTGCAATCTGGTGCATACCCGCAATGAACTCAAGGTACTCGCGGACAAACATATCGGGGTATAAAGGATTGAGTTCGGGTAAATACCCAATTTTCTTTTTCGTAGATAATCCCTCTCCTTCTACCGGTATTTCGCAAACTTGAATTTTCCCACCATCGGGAAGAAGATAACCTGTAATCATTTTCATGGTGGTGGATTTACCAGCACCATTGGGACCGAGAAAGCCAACAATCTCTCCTCGCTTTACTTCAAAGCTTATTTGATCAACAGCCCGTTGTGTTCCGTAAATTTTTAATACCTGATCGACTTTAATTGACATAGTAGTTGCTTAATCATTCACCTCTTCACTTGAAACAGGAAGCTGGTCATATGCGCCCTTCCATGCTAACCAACCAAAGATGACCATACCAATAGCTATGGGCAAAAAGATGATAGCAAAGATACTCCATTGAATTATCGTATCCGCTACTGGTTTTGTATTGATTTGCTCAATGCTTGTTTTTAACAAAATGCTATAAGTCAATATGGCAACAACAATCCATAACAACCCTAAATATTTTTTAATCGTGTTCATAGTAGTTGATTAATCATTTACATCTGGATCAATGCGGTTGGATAAATAGATGGTACCAATAACCAGACATATGGCCGCAACGGCAATGGGATACCAAAGTCCGACTAAAACATCATTAGTATAAATGGTCCCTAACAGTACAGCAATAAATGGTGTCATCCCACCAAACACACCATTACCCAAATGATAAGGTAAACTCATAGAAGTGTATCTGATTTTTGTTGGAAAAATTTCAACCAAAAAAGCAGCAATGGGACCATAAACCATCGTGACAAAAACAATCTGGATAAATACAAGTGCAACCAAGGACCAATAAATATTGTCGGGCACGATGCGTGACAACTTTTGTTGCTTTTGTATTTTTTCAACCCCGCTGTTGTATAGAGTGTCTGTGCCAACTAACTTCTCTGTAATTCCATTTTGAAAATAATGATATGTAGTCGTTGATTGTAAGCTATAGTCCTTGTCTTGCGCAGGTGCAATTACTCTCTCAATTTTTGTCCTGCTCTCATCCATTACTACCTTATCCGTTTTTGTTAGTGCCAACATTTGCTGATAGATAGGTCTGTAAGCAACAACTGCCAGCAACAAACCTGACATGATGATCCATTTTCTTCCTACCTTATCACTCCATCCACCAAATAATATGAACAAAGGCGTAGCAAACACAATCGCCCAAATGAGAATGGTCCTGGTTTGTTCAAAATCAATCTTACAAACATTTTCCAAAAAAGTCTGCGCATAAAATTGACCTGTATACCAAACCACACCCTGTCCCATTGTGGCTCCAAACAATGCCAACAACACCATCTTCAGGTTAGCGCGTTTCATCAAACTTTCTTTGATTGGATTGGCTGAAGTCTTTCCTTCCGCTTTTAATTTCGAAAATAAAGGTGACTCATGCATCTTCATGCGGATGTAAATACTCATCCCCACCAATACAATAGATAGCCAAAAGGGAATCCTCCACCCCCAGTTTTCAAATGCACGTATAGACTCAGCTTCATCAGCTGCGAGACTTTTCCTTGTTATCAAAATCACTCCTAAAGAAAGTAATAATCCTAAGGTAGCCGTAGTCTGAATCCAGCTGGTATAAAAGCCTCGTTTATCAGTTGGAGAATGCTCTGCCACATAAGTCGCCGCACCTCCATACTCACCACCCAAGGCCAGTCCCTGTATCAAACGCAACAACAGTACCAGTAAAGGAGCCGCAAAACCAATGGTTTCATAACCAGGTACCAGACCGATGGCGAATGTTGAGCCCCCCATCAGAACCAAAGTAAGTAGGAAAGTATATTTTCTACCAACCTTATCACCTAATCTTCCAAACACCAAAGCACCAAAGGGCCGCACTATAAACCCGGCTGCAAAAGTTGCAAGGGTTGAAAGCAAAGCTGCAGTGGGATTGCCTTTGGGGAAAAATTGGGCAGCAATGATAGGCGCAAGACTTCCGAAAATGTAAAAATCATACCATTCAATCAGGGTGCCGACAGATGAAGCAAATATCACTTTCCTGATTGGATTTGAAGTAGTAGTTAGTTTCATTAAAGCATCGTTTAGAACAATCTTGCCAACCATTGATAATGAAGTATAGCAGATTTGTACGTCAATTTATAAAATACTTCTTCAACATCACGATATTTTTTATCTTACCAATCGAAGAAATTGCTTGTGTTATGATTTACCCTTATCAAATCAAGTCTTTAGAAGAATATCACCAAACTTGGAAGAGAAGTATTGAAGATCCCGCTGGCTTCTGGAGTGAAATAGCTGAACATTTCGTGTGGAAGAAAAAATGGCATAAGGCTGTGGAATGGAATTTTAAAGAACCTTCAGTAAAATGGTTCCAAGGTGCACAATTGAACATCACAGAAAATTGTTTAGACAGACATTTAACTGATAAAGCCAATCAGCCAGCCATCATTTGGGAACCGAACAATCCAAATGATGCACATCGGTTAATTACCTATGCAGAATTATACGAGATGGTTAACCAGTTTGCACATGTATTGCAGAACAATGGTATAAAAAAAGGTGATCGTGTTTGCATTTATATGGGTATGATTCCTGAGCTGGCTGTGGCAGTTCTCGCCTGTGCAAGAATTGGTGCTATACACTCTGTTATCTTTGGTGGCTTCAGTGCACAAAGTATTTCAGATCGACTGCAAGATGCTCAAGCTGAATTTGTGATCACGTGTGATGGTGCTTTTCGTGGACCTAAAGATATCCCTTTGAAAAGTGTAATTGATGATGCACTGATCAGTTGTCCATTTGTAAAACGCGTCATTGTTTACATGCACACCAAAACGCCTGTGAGCATGCTCAAAGGTCGTGATGTATGGTGGCAAGTTGAATTGGAAAAAGTTCAAGAAAAAGAATTTGCAGCAGTCAGCATGGAAGCTGAAGATCCACTATTCATTCTATACACTTCAGGATCGACAGGAAAACCAAAAGGTGTTGTGCACAGCTGCGCTGGTTATATGTTGTATACCAACTATACGTTTGTGAATGTATTTCAATACCAGCCTGAAGAAATTCATTTCTGCACAGCTGATATTGGATGGATAACTGGCCACTCTTATATAGTATACGGACCATTGAGTGCTGGTGCTACTTCCTTAATGTTTGAAGGTATCCCAACATTCCCAGATGCGGGTCGCTTTTGGGATATCATTGATAAATACAAAGTGAATATTCTGTATACCGCCCCCACAGCCATCAGAAGTTTAATGGCATTCGGATTGGGACCAATACAAGGAAAAAACTTGAGTTCTTTACGTATACTCGGAACAGTCGGCGAACCAATCAATGAAGAAGCATGGCATTGGTACGATGAACACATCGGCAAGAAAAAATGTCCGATTGTCGATACCTGGTGGCAAACAGAGACAGGAGGTGTGATGATTAGTAACCTGGCAGGTGTAACTCCTGCTAAACCAAGTTTTGCAACACTACCTATGCCAGGCATTGATCCTTTACTCGTTGATGATAAAGGAAATGAAATCAAAGAAAATAATGTAACGGGAAATCTTTGCATTCGTTCTGCCTGGCCGTCCACCATTAGAACAACCTATGGTGATCATGAGAGGTGCAGGACAAACTATTTCGCGACTTACGACAATTTATATTTCACAGGTGATGGCGCATACAGAGATGATAATGGATTCTATAGGATAACAGGTCGCGTTGATGATGTGTTGAATGTGAGTGGACATCGCATCGGGACTGCCGAAGTGGAGAATGCCATCAACATGCATGCCGATGTGGTAGAGAGTGCTGTTGTTGGATTCCCTCATGATGTAAAAGGTCAGGGTATTTATGCCTATGTTATTTACAGCGGACTACATGGCGAAGAAGAGTTGATCAGAAAAGACATAACAGCTACTGTTAGTCGCATTATCGGTCCAATTGCCAAACCCGATAAAATTCAATTGGTAAGCGGATTACCCAAAACCAGAAGTGGTAAAATCATGAGACGCATCCTTAGAAAAATTGCAGAAGGAGAATTGGAAAATCTGGGTGATACAACAACATTGCTCGATCCATCTGTTGTAGATGAAATCAAAAGAAACAGATTATAAATGAAAGCGGGAGATAAAATATCTCCCGCTTTCATTTATTTACAAACCCAATTAATTACTGAAACGAACACCAACAGTATAAGGCATTTGATTCAAACCATATTTATGCAATGGTGTCATAGAGTAAGAACCATATAACTTAACCGGACCTAATCCCAGTTCACCAACATAAGCAAGTTTAAACTGCTCTAAATTAAAATCGGTTTTATTCTTATCCATACCAGAAGCACCTTTTTGTTTTTGACGTGCACCAATCAAATAGCCGCCACTAACACCTGCAGAAAGCTGGAATCCTTTTTTACCCTTAGTTGGATTCGTATTGATATTCACCATCAATGGAACCGTCAAATAGTTAGCCACTAACTTATTCTTTGAAAATATATTTCCTTTGTCGGTTGTGTAAACTTCTGGACCATCAA
>CAZDTN010000114.1:0-5203 GCA_964508355.1 uncultured Sphingobacterium sp. | reverse complement strand
TGTATCCCAAGGGAGATCGAAGAATTGATGCAGCTTATACTATTTTTTATATGGGCATCAATGTGGGCGGGGCTTTAGGTCCATTTATTTGTGGACTAGTAGGCGACACTGGCAATCCGGCAGATTTTAAATGGGCCTTTATGGCGGGAGGCATTGGCATGTTACTCAGTGTATTGATTCAAGTACTCTATCATAAGAAACATGTTGTTGGTCCGGATCAAAAAACATTAGGAGAAATTCCTGAAAAAGCTCCTGCCTACAGCAAAAATCCATTTTTTGGCTTAGCCGTCTTTTTGCTCTTAATCGGGGCATCAACCACTTTATTGTATCTGGATTCTGGGTTAGGGCAAATCTCACACTGGGGATTCAATATCGGTAGCATCAACATCTCTACTGCTTTATTTACCAACCTAGTATTCTTACTTGTTGCCTGCATATTGATTATTGCTATCATCATTTTTACTGATAAAACACTTACCAAACTGGAAAAAAGTAAAGTTGCTGTAATATTTACAGTTTCATTTTTTGTTGTTTTTTTCTGGAGCGCATACGAACAAGCAGGTGCTTCTCTTACATTCTTTGCTGATGAACAAACCAACCGGGATCTTGGATTCTTCGTTGTTCCTGCAAGCTTTTTTGCCTCGTTGAACTCAATTTTCGTAGTAAGCTTTGCCCCTATTTTTGCATGGCTTTGGGTAAAGTTGGGAAAAATGGATCCATCTTCACCAACTAAAATGGCATGGGGACTTTTACTATTAGCATTAGGCTATCTCTGGATTGCCTTCGGTGTCAAAGATGTTCAACCTGGTATTAAAGTTAGCATGATATGGCTGGTGGGTATGTACGCACTACATACAGCTGGTGAACTTTGTCTTTCACCAATCGGACTTTCACTCGTAAATAAATTAGCTCCAGCAAAATTCGCTTCAATGCTTATGGCTGTTTGGTTTACTGCCAACGCATTTGCCAACTACCTCGCAGGTGCATTAAGTAAACTCTACCCGGAAGAAGGAAAATCCAAGTTCTTTCTGGGATACCAAATAGAAAACAACTATTCTTTCTTCATGGTTTTTGTAGCAATGTCTGGAGTAGCTGCTTTCATTCTTTTCTTCCTTTCACGAAAACTTCAGAACTTGATGAAGGATTAATTCTTACATAAAAAACAACTTCATGTCAGAAAAAAAGTTTGTCCCTTTTATTGCTCCTGAAACCGCAATGAAAGAGTTTACACTGAAAGCCGTAATCACTGGAGCGACCTTTGGTATCATTTTCGGTGCAGCAACAGTCTATCTTGCACTCAAAGCAGGTCTCACTGTATCAGCATCCATTCCAATCGCAGTGATGTCTATTGCTTTAAGTAAACTGTTTTTGAAGACAACCATCCTTGAAAACAACATTATTCAAACAACAGGTTCTGCTGGAGAAAGTATTGCAGCAGGTGTGGTATTTACATTACCAGGATTTTTATTTCTGAGTGAAAGCAACAGTGCCGACTATTTCAACTACATCACCATTCTTATTCTGGC
The DNA here is from genome assembly GCA_964508355.1 of uncultured Sphingobacterium sp. Lineage (GTDB taxonomy): Bacteria > Bacteroidota > Bacteroidia > Chitinophagales > Chitinophagaceae > Pollutibacter. Next base: position 3,677 of record CAZDTN010000114.1, on the reverse strand, counting down.
CATTTTTGGAGGGATGCTGGGTACGTTGATGATGATCCCATTAAGAAGTGCTTTAATCGTAAAGGAACATGAAACTCTACCCTATCCGGAAGGAACAGCCTGCGCTTCTGTATTGAAGGCTGGTGAAAAAGGGGGAAATTTTGCAAAGACTGCATTTGCTGGATTAGGATTAGCTGCTGCTTACGCCTTCTTGCAAAAAATATTTCATGTGGTTGCAGAAACACCCTCGTTCATGACGGCCCAAGCCAATAAATATTTGCCTTCTGCAAAAATCAGTGGAGAAATTACACCAGAATATTTAGGTGTTGGCTATATCATTGGTCCAAAAATTGCAGGTGTACTTGTTGCTGGTAGCGTACTCACCTGGTTTGTATTTAATCCACTGCTGGCTACAGTCGTTCCAGGTGATGTAATTGCTGCACAATTGGTCAAGTTAGGCTATTTACAAGACCTGCAAACAGCAGGCGGACCAGGAGGCTGGGATCCAGTTACCCATCAGTTCAACGATTATGCTGTTGCGATTTACAGAGCATTCGTGCGACAAATTGGAGCAGGTGCAGTAGCTGCCGGTGGTTTCATTACACTCATTAAAACAATTCCCACTATTATTTCTTCCTTTAAAGGAAGCATGGGAAGTATCAGAACAGAAAATCAAGAACATACATCTATAAAAAGAACCGACAGAGATCTCTCAGTAAAAATTGTTTTATGGGGCAGTCTTGGCCTCATTTTATTGATGACCATTATGCCACAAGTGCCAGGTGATGGTGTATTGAGTAAATTATTGATTGGGGTATTGGTGGTTTTGTTTGGTGCATTTTTTGTAACGGTATCTTCAAGAATTGTTGGATTGATTGGTTCATCCAATAACCCAATTTCAGGTATGACCATCGCTACCATCATGGGGACTTGCCTGGTTTTTATTGCAGTCGGCTGGACAGGCAAACTATATGAACCTATGGCTTTGGTCGTCGGCGGTATGATTTGTATTGCAGCAGCCAATGCAGGTGCCACATCACAAGATTTAAAAACAGGATACATCCTCGGTGCCACTCCAAGAGCACAACAAATTGCACTCTTTATTGGTGCCATTGTTTCTTCAATTGCTATCGGATTTACTATTAAAGTTTTGGATACACCTACACAGGAAATGATTTCTTCAGGCATTAATCATGCCATTGGTACGGATAAATACGCTGCTCCGCAAGCAACGTTGATGGCGACGCTCATCAAAGGAATTTTATCCTTCAACCTTGATTGGCAGTTTGTATTGGTAGGTGTTGCCATCGCCATCGTGATGGAGCTTTGTGGCATCAAAGCACTCAGTTTTGCAATTGGTATCTATTTGCCGCTGTCTACAACACTGCCAATTTTTATAGGTGGTGCAATCCGAGGTATCATTGATAGCAAACACAAGACAAAAGATAAAAATGAAGAAGAAGACCTCAGAAAAGGTAATTTGTTTGCAACAGGATTAGTAGCTGGTGGTGCCATTGCAGGGGTGGTTGTCGCTTTTCTATCTGCCAATGAAACCATAGCCGCAAAACTGAATTTGTTGAACATGGAACATGCAATCACTGCTGCATTGGGTGAACAAGGTTATTATCTCTTGGGCACTTTCATCTTCTTTGCAATGGCATTCATCCTTTACAGGATTGCATCCAAACCAGAAGACAACGCTTTGGAATAAACGAATCATATGAATATACGTGCATTAAAATTTGGCGCACCACTAAGCATCTATGTATTGGCATGGTTTGCCTTTCATGAAACAGGCTGGGTTATAACATGGCCAATCTTATTTGCATTTGCATTCATACCCATCCTTGAATTGCTTCTGCCTGCAGCCGAAGAAAACATGTCTGAAGCTGAGGAACAAATGGCCAAAGAAGACAGGCTTTATGATTTGTGGCTCTACTTAATTGTGCCTTTGCAGTACTATGCACTCTATCTTTTCTTTACTTCTATTCAAGATCCAACTATCACTACTTGGGAACATGCCGGCAGAATTGTAGTCATGGGGCTCTTGTGTGGAACATTTGGAATTAACGTAGGGCATGAACTTGGACACAGAAGAAACCTCTATGAAAGAAATCTTGCCAAAGCTTTACTATTAACTTCTCTTTATATGCACTTTTATATTGAGCATAATAAAGGACACCACAAGCATGTTTCAACCAAAGAGGATCCTAGCAGTGCAAGAAGAGGTGAGATAGTATATCTTTTTTATTTCAGAACAGTCATATTTGGATTTTTATCTGCATGCAAAATCGCAGCAGATGAACAAAGAAAAAAAGGAAAGCCTGTTTGGCATTTTACTAACCAGATGTTGCAGTTTCAAGTAGTTCAGCTTTTATTTGTTGTACTCATTTATGTTTTATTCGGATGGATGGTGTTGCTATCCTTTTTTGCTGCTGCAACAATTGGATTTTTACTCTTGGAAACAGTGAACTACATTGAACATTATGGCTTAGAAAGAAAGAAGACAGAAAAGGGATATGAAAGAGCCATGCCAGAACACAGCTGGAACAGTAGCCACGTTTTAGGTCGTTTGATTTTATTCGAATTATCCAGACACAGCGACCATCATTATCTCGCTAGTAGAAAATATCAGATACTTAGACATCACGATGATGCACCACAAATGCCTACTGGCTATCCTGGCATGGTATTACTTTCTCTCTTCCCTCCATTATGGTTCAGCATTATGCACAGAAGAATTGACCAATACCACCAAAGACATCAATTGATGATGGCTGATCCAAAATAAGGCTGAAGCACTGCAGGAATATGAATACCTTCTGCAGTCTGGTTGTTCTCCAACAAACTTGCTAATATTCGAGGTAAAGCCAATGAACTTCCATTCAATGAATGCAGCAATTGTGTTTTGCCATTTTCGTCTTTAGTTCTGATTTTCATTCTATTGGTCTGGTATGCTTCAAAATTAGAAACAGAACTGACTTCCAACCATTTTTGCTGGGCTGCACTATACACTTCAAAATCATAGGTCATGGCAGATGTGAATCCCATATCGCCACCACACAATAACAATATGCGGTAAGGAAGACCAAGGCTTTGCAAAAGCTTTTCAACATGCGCCACCATCTCTTCTAAAAAGCCATAACTTTTTGATGCTTCTGTAAGACAAACAATTTCCACTTTATCAAACTGATGAACACGATTCAAACCTCTTACATCCTTTCCGAAACTACCAGCCTCTCTTCTGAAGCAAGGAGTATATGCTGTCATCTTCACAGGCAATTCAGTTGCAGGAATAATTTCATCACGATAAATATTGGTTACTGGAACTTCTGCTGTTGGAATCAGGTACAACTCATCTGCACCAATATTATACATTTGCCCTTCCTTATCAGGCAACTGACCAGTTCCAAATGCAGAAGCAGCATTCACTACATGTGGTGGGATGTATTCAGTATAACCCGCAGCAGTATTATAGTCTAGAAAATATTGAATCAAGGCCCTTTGGAGTTTCGCTCCTTTCCCTTTGTACACAGGGAAACCACTTCCTGTGATTTTTACACCAGTTTGAAAATCCACTAAATCGTATTTAGTGATCAAATCCCAATGCGGCACCGCCTCTCCATGTAATTGAGGAATTGCGCCTGCTTGTCTTACCACCTGATTATCTTCAGCTGATTTCCCTTCAGGCACAGTAT
>CAZDTN010000113.1:0-5268 GCA_964508355.1 uncultured Sphingobacterium sp. | reverse complement strand
GTCTTTTTCTATTAATTTCACCTGTTCAAGTAGAGCAGTTGATCGCGAAAGAAACCATACAGGAAATACAGAACAGGATAGATATTTACGATATCGTTGGCTCCTTTGTAAAACTTAAAAGAAGAGGTACCAATTATATTGGAAACTGCCCTTTTCACAATGAGAAAACCCCTTCATTTACTGTTTCTCCAAGTAAAGAAATCTACAAATGCTTTGGTTGTGGAAAAAGTGGCAATGCCATTGGCTTTGTCATGGAACATGAGAAATATTCTTATGTAGAGGCACTAAGGTGGTTAGCTAACAGGTACAACATTGACATCATTGAGACTGAAACCAGTCCTGAATACAAAGAACAACAACAAACAGCTGACAGCCTCCACATCCTCAACCAATTTGCAGCTAAATATTTTGCTGCACAATTAACAACCAATGAAGAAGGACAAACCATTGCGTTGAGCTATTTGAAGGAAAGAGGTTTTACTGATGCCACAATTGAAAAATTCCAGATTGGCTATTGCCTGAATCAAAGGGATGGCTTTACAAGAGAAGCATTAAAAAACCAGTATAGTGAAGAAATATTAGTAAAAAGCGGACTTTGTGTTCAACGTGATGGACAACTTTTTGATAACTATAGGGGTAGAATCATCTTCCCCATTCAGAATCAAAGTGGAAAAATAATTGGCTTTGGTGCCCGTGTAATTGGAAGTACCGATAGAGGTCCCAAATACATCAACACACCAGAAAATGAATTATATGTAAAGAGCAAAATTCTTTATGGCTCCTATTTTGCAAGACACCCGATAGATAAGTACAATGAATGCTATCTGGTGGAAGGTTATACAGATGTGACAGCCATGCACCAGGCAGGCATTGACAATGTGGTTGCATCAGGTGGTACTGCATTGACAATAGATCAACTTCGTCTGATCAAGAAATACACGACCAACCTCACTATTATTTATGATGGAGATAAAGCAGGTGTAAAAGCTGCTTTAAGAGGTTTGGATTTGGCCATTGAAGAGGGATTGAATGTTCAATTGGTTTTGATTCCAGATAATGAAGACCCAGATAGCTATGTAAAAAAAGTAGGAGCTGATGAATTCAGAAACTTCATCAACCAAAACAAAAAAGACTTCATTTTATTTCAACTGGAAGTGGCTTTAGCAGATGCGGGGAACGACAGTACCCGAAAAGCGGCAGTTGTGAACCAGATTGCTGAGTCGATTTCAAAACTCAGCAGGGCTGAAGATTTTACCAGACAGCAGGATTATATCAAAAGGTGTTCCAGTATACTCAGGGTAGATGAACAGGGACTTACTGCTTTGGTAAAGAAACTCACTATTGAAAAACTGGGTAAGGAAGAAAAAAAATACCAACGAACACAAGAGGAACTTCCAACCGAGAAAGAACAGGAAAAAGAGGAACAAACAATAGATCTGCTTTTCAAGGATGAAATGAATGAGCAGGCAGTTGTAAGGTCTTTAATTGAATTTGGCCACCAACCTTTTGAAGAGGGATCCAACGTTGCAGATTATATTTTTATTGAAATAGAAAAAGATGGCTTAGAAGATTTATTTGACAACAAGCTGCTTGTGGGCATTATCAATGAATACAAATCTGCATTAAGCAACGGAGATCGACCGGATGAAAAATATTTCTTGTACCATTTAAATCCACAAATCGGACAAATGGCAGTTTCACTGCTAACAGAAAAACACCAAATTAGTCCCAATTGGGCAAAATTTTACCAAGGTGATATTTTAGGTAGAGAAGATTTGTATAAAGAAGAAGTTCGCTCAAGCATGACCTACCTCAAATTGAAAAAAGTAAAGCGACTAATTATTGAAAATCAATTTGATTTAGAAAAAGAGCAATCAGCTGATGACCTCATCATTTTATTGCAAACACACAAGCATTTGAAAGAGCTTGAAATGCAATTGATGAAAGATATCGGGACTGTAATTTTCAAGTAATTACTGAGGATCAACATTGATAATAATATGTGCTGATTTCAATGCAGTATCAGCTTGCATCATTGTCATGACCTGTTGAATATGTTGCCTTGCCATTGTATTTTTTGCACCATCGCGTGGTAACTTCAACATTACTTCATAAATGTATTTGTTACGAATTCTGTTAACAACTGGTTCAGCTGGACCAATCAAGTAATCCCCAAACAGGGGCAACATCCGACTTGCAAAAAAGTTCGCTGCTTCAAAAGCTTTATTTTTATCAGTATGCCTAAAGAAGAATTGAATCAAACGAGTGTAAGGGGGATAATGAAAAATTCTCCTTGACTCAATTTCCTTGGAATAGAAAGATTTATAATCGTGATTGATTACATCCTGGATTAAATCATGACCTGGCTTTGTAGTTTGAATGATTACCAAACCCTTCTTCCCTCGTCTACCTGCTCTTCCACTTACCTGTTCCATCAGTTGAAAAGCACGTTCATTTACACGAAAATCAGTGAACGCTAACAAGCCATCGGCATCTAAAATACCCACCAAAGCCACATGATCAAAATCAAGTCCCTTTACCACCATCTGAGTACCTACCAAGATATCCATGTGTCTTTGCTCAAAATTGCGAATCATTTCATCGTGTGCATGTTTCCCTTTAACTGTATCCACATCCATTCTGGCTACTTGAAAAGAAGGAAACAACCCTATTAATTCCTCCTCTACTTTTTCAGTCCCGAAATTCCTTTCCAACCAATTAACGCTTCCACAGGCTTTACATGTTTGCAGTACAGGATAGCTCGTACCACAATAATGGCATTGTAATTTATGATGTAACTTGTGATAAGTCAGTGTTACATCACACTGATCACAATGTGGAATAAATCCACAGGTGGCACAAATTTTATACGGTGCATATCCCCTTCTGTTCTGAAATAAAATAACTTGCTTTTTTTCTCCAACCACCCGTTCAATTTCTTCTTTCAAACGATCGGAAATCATTTGTCGCACAATTTTACTACCCTCAAGCTTTCTGGTGTCAGCAATTTCAATTGCTGGTAATGCAACACCTCCATATCTTTCAAATAATTCTACCAACCCATATTTACCGGAAGTTGCTTGTGCATAAGTTTCAATACTAGGTGTTGCGCTGCCCAGTAATACTTTTGCTTCAAAGAGTCGCGCATAATACAAAGCAGCATCTCTGGCATTATACCTGGGTGCAGGATCCTGTTGTTTAAATGAAGCATCCTGTTCCTCATCGATGATGATCAACGATAGGTCAATATACGGCAAGAACAAAGCTGATCGGGCCCCAAGCACAATGCGTACTTCCCCTTTCCTTACTTTATTCCATAATTCAACTCTTTCATTTGGATTGAACTTTGAGTGATAAATGGCAATATAACCACCAAAGTGTTTTTGAAGCCTTCTTATGATTTGTGCAGTTAAAGCAATCTCAGGCAACAAAAACAATACTTGTTTCCCCTCCTTGATTTGTTCTTCAATTAACTTAATATACACCTGTGTTTTACCACTTGATGTTACACCGTGCAGCAGACAGGTATCTTTTACAAGTAACTGTGCTTTGACAGCATGCAGCGCTTGTTCCTGTGCCATTGATAGTTTAAAATCAATTTCTACATCTTTAGCACCAAGTTGAATACGATCAACTGCCTGTGCTGTAATTACCAAAATGTTTTTTGTAACCAATGCATTCAATTGAGCTGAAGTTGCACCAGATTTTTTTAGTAATTCAGATTGCCTCACTTCACCTTGGGTCTTTTGTAAATGAAGAAATGCCAACAAAAGTTCAAGTTGCTTTGGCGCTTTATTGGCCCAACCATTTAATAATGCTGCTAAGGCATCTTCATTTACATAAGCAGCATGCAGTTGTACAAACTTTTCTTTTTTCGGGGAGTATTTTTCTTTGAGTGTTTCCCAGGCAATACAAACATTCTTTTCTAACAAACGCTTGACCACCGGATATACATGAGCAATATCCAATATGCCCTGTACCTCATCCATTCGAAGCTCTTTTTTTAGCAATAAACCCTCCGCTACAAGGTATTCTTGTTCATCCAATTCACTAAAATCATCTCCAAATTCATCATTAAACAAAAGAATTGTTTCACTGCTTAACTTGAACTGTGTAGGCAAAGCTGCCGCCATCACCTCACCTTCACTACACATATAATAGTTAGCCATCCAATTCCAAAGCTGAAGTTGCTTTTGATAAAGGATAGGTTCTGGATCTAATACCTGTACAATGGGTTTGGGTATAAATCCATCTGGTGGATCCTGTGAGATTGACTTAATTATTCCAGCATACCTTTTTTGCTTTCCAAATACAACTTCCACCCTAACACCTGGTAATGCTATTTCAATCCACTGCCCCGGAACAGCATAGGTATATGTTTTAGGAATTGCAAGCGGTATGATAACTTCAGCAAACAAGAATTAAGATTGATTATCATTAAAAAAAGATGGATTGATCCAAGTCGCCCTAAACTCAAGTAATTTATCAGACATCTTTTTCTCCAACAAGGCTTTTAATTCTTTTGCATCAGCCTTGGGATAAGCATTGGGGTCTATTGGCGACAAATAGATGGCTCTTGATTTACCTGGATTGAGCGTGAACAGATGTCTGTAATGCATCCTGTCGTAGGTATCCAGAAACAAAATAGGTTGTATTTTTTTACCCGTCTCAATTGCCAGTTTAAATGCGCCATCATACATTTCTTTTAATGGTGTATCCCCCATGTTGAAAGTCCCTTCAGGAAAGACTACAATTGAAATTCCTTTGGCCAACACCTTTCTTAGGTCATTTAAACTTCTTGCACGATCTTCTGCATTAGATCGGTTAACAGTAATTACACAAAATTTATAAAGTTGTCCAAATACTGGCACCTTCAACAATTCAAATTTACCTATTGGACGAAAATCGTGTTTGACTGAACTGATGATCGTAACTGCATCCAGGTAGGCAATGTGGTTGGCTACAAAAATATATTGTTCATCTGGATCAGGTGTTGATTCATATGAAGTAGTATGCCTTATTCCAATCAACAACAACCAAATATTACCACATACCCTAAAGATCCGATACATGAAGTTCCCGCCCTTTATTCTGCCCATCAGCATTCCTATTGGCAAAACAGGAAAAAGCAACAAGATAATTGCTGCAAACAATGCCATGGCATAAAGGCAATACAAAATCTGCAAGAGGAACAACAAATGCTTCAACCTACCCATAGAATAATTCAAATATACACCATCCCATTTGTATCTTTGTGCCCCAAATGGC
>CAZDTN010000112.1:0-5292 GCA_964508355.1 uncultured Sphingobacterium sp. | reverse complement strand
TTCAGTGGCTGCACTTGTTCAATGAAAACGCAAAATTCAACTGGAGCTTTTTTGCAGGAACAGACCAACCTGATGCAAATAGAAAAATGAGGTACTTCAACAATTTCTATTATCAAGCTACAAGAAACAAATTCGCTTATACACTCGGATTCGATCTCGGCTTCGAACAAAAAACAAAAGGGGCTTCTAACTATAATTACTGGTTATCGCCTGTGCTGATTGCCCAATATGCTTTGCATGATAAATTAAAACTCGCAGGTCGAATTGAAAAATACAATGATCCTTCGAGTGTCATAACACGTGGAGCCAATAACCAAGCCCTCAATGCCAACGGCATTTCCTTCAACCTGGATTATGCGCCAACACCATCATTATTAATAAGAGGTGAATGGAGAAACCTCAATGCCACCAACAAGGTGTTTGAATTAAAAGATGGCACAGCAAATAAGATCAACTACTTTAGTTTTTCACTCAGCTATCGTTTTAATCAACAGCTGTAAAAGTTAATTTAAAGATCAATTTTCAAAGAAGTCGCAAACGTTGTTCCAAGCTGACTAAACTGTGAACCATAATATCCCAGGATCCTGTATCGTCCATTGAACGTAATTCCACCTTCCAGCAACTGTCTTCTCAATGGATCGGCTAAATAATTGTTTCCCACCTCATCCAACGCTTCTAACTTCCATTTTGGCAATACATTGAAAATATTGTTGACAGTAAACGTCAACTGCATGTTCCTCCTCACTTGACGCGCCACATGCAAATCAGTCGTCATAGCCGGAGAAAAAACCTGACGCACATGCTCCATGATCTTGCCGCCATTATTGATATCCTGATAAGCTGTACTACCAAACAACGTGTTGTTCAAATGATACACCATCTTATTGATTCTATATGACGCACCACCCACAACCTTGAAGCGTGGTCGGCTACTTTCAATAATTGATTTCAACAACGCATCTGAAATCGTCGCGCCAGAACTTGCGATGGGCGCAGGATCAAGCACCTTTCCAATCACCCTGTTGTCAGTCACTAAATTGGCTGCTAAGTTCAAATTCAATTTCCCCTTGCCCACGCGCAACAAACTGTATTGCGCAACAAAATCAAATCCGGAGGTATGGGTGTTAACGCCATTGACGAAAAACTGTGCGCTGGCAATACCGGCCGACTGCAATACGCGGTAGAGTTCAGTCGACGGATCATTAGATGTTATACTCGCACTGTACAAAATTCGATCGCGCAAAGTGATGTCGTAATAATCCAACGTGATGCTGAAATAAGGTGAAGGCTTGTATGAAAATCCTGCAGTAAAATGAAATGATTTTTCTGGCTTGAGCAAAGGCACACCCAACTGACGAACTTCCTTGCTGCGGTTGCTGTACAACCCAAACAATTTTACATCGCCTTGAAAATAATTGGAGTTGATCAACTCTGTATAAATCTGGTGCAAAGCAGGCGCCTTGAAGCTCGTCGATATCCCTGCACGCAACACCAATTTATTGTCCTTACTCAAATAACGCGATGATAGTTTCCAGATAAACGCATCACCAAAATCAGAATAGTTTTCGAACCTGGCTGTCGCGTTCATCAAGAATTGATTACTCGGCTCCCAAGTGATATCACCGTAGGCTCCTATGTTGTAACGGGTGTTGGTCGACTGACTCTTTTGGCTAATCCCAGGATACGAATTAGATCCTTCACCAAACGAAGACGCCGTATCACCTGCAATCACACTATAACTCTCATTGCGAAACTCAGAACCAAAACCAATTTTTACTTTGTCAGATAAACTCGTGGTTACATCATAATTACCAACCACATGCGAGAAAGAAAATCCGCCGGGTTTAAATCGCGTTGGACTCGCTGTGCCAAGTGAGGCATTGACGGTATTTTCAATTGTATAAACTTGTCGATTTCCACCAACCGTCCAACTCAAATCATGCACCCAACCGCGCTTGTGTTGCTTCAACCCAATTGTTGCGTTGTAATCATTGAGGTCGGCTTCAAAAGTTGGCATATAACCCAAATACCCATCGTACAAAGGATCGTTCCCTCCAGTATAATTCGGTTGCCGCTGTTGTGGCGTATGCAACAAACCCTGATCTAATCGCCAATACGGCGTTCTGAAATTCGCATTGCTCACACTTCTCCTCAAGGCCTGCGCAGCAAAACCATAGAGTTCAGTCGATGCAGAAAGAGGATAGCTAAAATTCACCAACCATTTGCCAATGGTACCACCGACTATCGTCGCTCTATTATTCGCAGTAGGAAATCGTTTTAAATAAGCATCAATAGCGGCATCGACAGCAGGCGTTCCTCCGAAAGTCGCTTTCTCCGCAACAGGATCCACAATCCCATTTCTTTCTGCGTTCAAACGCTGGTTCAACTCCACTACATAATTGATACTTCCCTTACCAAACAATCCACTCGCGCCGGAATAAGTCAGCCCTGTATAAAATCCATCCCCCTCATGCGTAATCCCTGAATGCAGTTCAACACTGTTGCTCACTGTATCTTTCTTCAAAACAATATTGATTACACCCGCAACGGCATCAGACCCATACTGTGCAGATGCACCATCTCTCAATATCTCCACCTTTCCAATGGCAGCTGTCGGTATAGCCGTCAAATCTGTTCCCGTTTCACCTCTGCCGATTGTCGGTTGCAAAAACAATAATGAACTTAAATTTTTACGCTTACCATTAATCATCACCAGCGTTCTGCTCGAACCCATGTTCCTGATTTCATAAGGATCAAATAAACTTGTTGCATCAGACACAGGTTTATTCACCGTATTAAATGATGGTGCACGCAATTGCAATTGTAAATCCAGTGAAATTTCACCGGTCGTTTTTAGTTCTGCTGATGAAATAACATCAATTGGAATGGGAGAACCAAACAGACTCCTATAGCCAGATCTTGATCCCACCAACACTACGTCTGTCAGCACGTTGCCACTTGTGTCTTTAAAAATAGATTTAGCAGTATCAATTACTGGAGATTTCACAGCATTGGGAGCTGTCGAAACAACCTGAGCAAACGAAACAACCGGAAACATCAAGACAAAAAAGAAAAAGGGGAAACGTTTTGGCATAAATAAAATTAGCAGTACTTGAAAGCTTAAAAATACTGCTTTTCTATCTGCCTTTCGTACTTCTTCCAAAATGAAAAGAAAGAACCTTTGACGGGAAGCGAAGCTTGAATCATCCACTCACGCGGATCTTCAATCCCTTTGTAATGCTTGTTCAATGGATGCTCGCGGTAATACAACATCGATGTGCGGGTTTGCTTTTGTAATTCAGCAAACGAACCGACAAACACCTGTATGCCTTCAATGTTTTTGCATTGCTCCATCATGAATGCTATACATCCATCCGAAACTGGATAACGTTCAAACAATGCAGGCTCCAGTAACAAGATCCTATTTGCATCTTCATCCTTACGCCACTCAGGTGATAGGTTGTAATAATTATAAATGCAAGTCGGCTTGCTGCTATCCATTGTTAACGAATCTGATGCAGGTAAATTTGTTATTAAGTTTAAGTCGGCACGCTCCAACAAATGCTCAGGCGCTTTAGCTTCCGCCAATTCCTCATAACTACAATCAAGATAGGTCTTGCGTTGTGTTGATTTTGCATAGTGGTTGATGTTCTCTTGGTTCGCTATGTATTTCTTGCTGGAAAAAGTTCCCGCCACCCACTGCCAGCTCAATGCATTTGATGCCCAGTCGCCATCCAATAAATAATAATACATCCATCGTGCAGGATCATGCCAGTGAAAACCAGCGAGGTTACAAGTCATAAACGCGACATACATCCGAACGTGGTTGTGCATGTTGCCCGTCGATTTTAATTTTTCAATCGCTGCATCAATCGCTTCAATGCCTGTCGCTGCACCATCCACCGACAAACTCATCCCTTCTTGAAACCGCGCACATTGCTCTTGTTTCAAATCGGTACGAATTCGTTCACCTTCTGTTTGCCATACGCGTTGAAAAAATTCCCGCCAGGCCATTTGCTGCACAAACTTCTGTATATGATAATACTTGAAACCACGTTTTACCAAATGCAGCAACACCGTTTTGGTATCAATCACACCACGGGAGATATAAGGAGAGAGTTCAGTGACGGCGCCGTCGGTGAAGTTGCGCGACTTCCCATAGGCGATGGGGTCGATATCGTCTAAACGCTTGATGAGGTGTTCGTAGTTCATTAGCGTTTGCTGATTTTATTCAAAGAAATCTGACGTTGCCTGGTGCACTTGAATCTGCCGATTTCTGGATTTCTTTTCATGAGGTGTTTCTGGCTCACGCCACTGTTCACGCGTTCACGCCAGAGCAAGAAACTTTTTCGTTTGAGGTTGCGGCGCATCAGTTCAATGACTTGCGCTTCTGATAATCCAAATTGAATTTCTATGGCTTCAAACGGCGTACGGTCTTCCCACGCCATTTCTATGATCCTGTCAATGTCCACTTCCGTCATCATGCAGGATAAACAACAAAGGAAAAGAAAAGTTGAAGCGTAACGCGATTTATTTAATCGGTTTTTTCATTTATATGATTCAACAAAACCTCTCCCTTTTCTTTAGCCCTAAATATGAAGTTCATGGTATTCACCAATGATATGGAAGCTGTATTTCCATACATTAAAATTGGTATTCGCTAATGATCAATGATTTTAGAGCAGTGGTACTATTTATCAATTCAACTACAGCTCTCATCTGTACTTCAGTATTCTTCTTGAGGTAATAAAAACTATTGTAGTATTTCTGCAAATCATCTTTATCATAGGTGAGCAAAGCAGGATTACCTTCAGGCTTTAATATTTGAAAGGTATACACATTGGTATAAACACTCGCTTTTTCAAATACACGTGTATCAAAAATATTTTTGTTCTCGTCCTGCACTTTCTTCACATCTTCAAAATACCATTTGATGCGTTGCTCATATTGTGTTTTCAAATTGTCGTAGTTCGATAAAGAATCTGCAACGACATCTTTACTGATGATACTAAATAGTCCGCTATTCTTTAATTGATCCAATGAACGAGAGGATAATGGATATTCACCACCATAATAGCCTAGCCTTCTTCCATTCATATAGAGTTCGGCGCCGTAAGTCTTGATATCACACTGGTTAAAAAAATAGGCTATGGAGTCACAGGCGGTTTTTCTGGTAGTTAGGGCGGCCTGCTGGCTCAGCAACAAATCTTCATTACGCTCAAGATCTGCCACCATGGATTTCATCAATTGGATTTCAAGGCGTCTTTCTGCATAACCTTCACGAAGGTTTTC
>CAZDTN010000111.1:0-5307 GCA_964508355.1 uncultured Sphingobacterium sp. | reverse complement strand
GGGCTTCTCATGGGGCATAAAGATACCCCATTTTGTGTTATTTTTAGAACGTGAACCACGAACAACAACATAAGCGATTGATCCGTATTGGTGTAGATGTCAGGGATTTGCGATTGGCGTCTACAGGAACCAAAACTTACTTGGATGAATTGCTGAAAGTATTCAGAAAGTTAAACGGTGAGGAATTAGAACTTAGGGAATTCAATTCCTTCTGGAAACCTTATTGGGGACATAGTAAATGGGGGAAGGCGCTAGAGCATATTCAATTTTTTATCTGGAAGCAGATTACTCTTCCGTGTAAGGTTTTGCTTGCTGGTTGTGACGTCTTGATCTGCACAGATTACTATGTACCATTGCTCAAATTCAAATCAAAACATGTAGTGGTCTTTCATGATGCATTATTTTTTGATCATCCTGAATATTACAATCCTGTTTGGCTGAAGTTGTTTAAGTGGGTTGCTTTGCCTGCTGCAAGAAAGGCAGATGTAATCATCGCACCTTCTCATTTTTCTAAGGAAAGGTTGTTGTTGCATGAAAAAGGATTTGAGGGGAAAATAAAAGTGGTTTACCAAGGTCGAAAAACTATCAGAGAAGACTTGTTCATCTCTACCTCCTCACAACAAATACTTGACCAATTGGCAGGTAAACCTTATGTTTTGCATGTTGGTGTACTTGAAAAAAGAAAGAATATCGCCTTTTTGATCAGGGTGATACATGAAATAAGAAAAACCCATGATATTAAACTATTATTGGTAGGCAGACCCAATCCCAAGATTTTCAACAACAGTGAAAAAGAAATACTCACTACCATTACTGAATTAGGCATACAAGACCATGTCTTCTTTGCGGGATATGTTCCTGATGAAGATTTGCCCGCTTTATATAAAAATGCGCTGGTTTATGCATTTCCTTCCATATATGAAGGATTTGGCATACCTATTTTGGAGGCTTTTCATTACGAAGTACCAGTTGCTGTTGCCAACAACAGCTGTTTGCAGGAAATAGGTGGAGCCGCTGTAAGCAGTTTTGATCCATACGATGTGGCTGATGCAAAAAATGTTCTTTTCACCTTAATGGATTCACCCGCTATCCGAGCTGAGCAAATAAGGTTGGGGAACGAGCTATCTCGTTCATTTTCATGGGATAATTCTGCCAGAGAGATTGGCAAAATTGCAGCCGATGCAGTACATTTACACGCATGAAGCTGAGCCGTTCCCATTTACTGTATGTGCAGACCAAGTACATCGCAGACCTGCTCGCTATTTTCATCGCATTTGGGATATCTTATATGGTATACCAGGTGTCGATGCAAACAGTTGAGCAGCAATGGATTTTTTTGGGTACCCTCATCATTACTTTAGCCTGGTTTATTGCCAGTTTTTTCTCAAATCTTTACCTCGACAGGCGAACAAAGAAATTCTCTGAAGAAATCATAGTTTCTTTTTATAATGCTGTCATCACCGTTCTAGTGAGCAGCTCTGCTTTTTTCTTTTTGATGCGTGACCGTCATATTGAAAATGGATATTGGGTAACTTTTTTCTCCATTATTTTAGTTTGTTCCATTGTTTTCAAATACATTATCCGAAAGTATACGCACTATTTGATCTATAAAGGGGAGTTGGCCGAACATTTTATTTTAGTAGGGTATACCCATGCCGGCTCTGAATTTATTCAGACAGTCAACCGCTTTAAATATTATGGTTACAACTGCATGGGAATTGTGCACGATGATCCAGTTGCCATAGATGGCATTCCTTACTTGGGAAAAATTGGAGACCTAGACCAAATCATCAGGACAAACCCTATTCAGGAGTACATCTTGGCTTTGTCGAATGACGAAGCAGGGTTGGTTAAAAAAATTATTCAGGTTTGTGATCAACACCAAAGAAAAGTGCGGTTGATACCGGATCTAGAAACCTATACCAATGCCAATATTGAAGTGGCTAACTTGGGTATCATGCCTGTATTGAATTACAAATCCTTACCATTGGATAGGTGGGAAAACAGGGTAATCAAAAGAGGTTTTGATTTGACGTTTTCAATTTTCTATTTTGTGTTTATTGGTAGCTGGTTGATGCCCTTGATAGCTTTAAGTATTAAGATGACTTCTAAAGGGCCAATATTTTTTAGACAAGTACGTTGGGGTGTATCCAATGAACAAATTGTATGTTATAAGTTCCGTACCATGACCATCAGCAGCAAAGATGTAGATGAAGATGGGAATTATAACCAAGCCACTCCAGAAGATCCACGCATAACCAGGTTGGGAAAATATTTACGCAAGACCAGTTTGGATGAGCTGCCACAGTTTTGGAATGTATTGATTGGCAATATGTCGGTTATTGGTCCAAGACCCCATCCAGTTCCATTAAATATGGCTTCTCTGGAAACAGTAGAAAACTACATGTTGCGTCATATCGTGAAGCCAGGTATTTCAGGATGGGCACAAGTGAATGGCTGCAGAGGGGAGACCAAAGACATAGCAGATATGCAGAAGCGTGTAGATCACGACTTATACTATATACACCGTTGGAATTTATTTTTTGATATACAAATTGTGTTACAGACGGTGATTAATATTATTAGAGGTGATCAGAATGCATATTAGTATTGATGTATGAAAAACATTTTTATAACCTTATCCTTTGTCTTACTCACTAGCTTTGCTTCAGCTCAGGCTGTGGTAGAGCATGTAAATAATAGCATTTACGATTACCTCTATCGCAATGCACAAAAGGGAAATATTGAGCTGAATGATATGGTTAGGCCTTTGCTCAGAAACCAAATTGCTGCTTATCTCCAAGAAATCAAAACAAAAGTTGAAGCCGATCCTAAAGTGCTCAATACCATTGAAAGAAAGGAATTAGATTTCTACATTGCTGAGTATGGATTAGGTGTAATAGAAGGAATGAAGATTACAGGTAAAGAGCAGTTTATGAAAAAGGATCCGAGGGGGAGGGTGAGGTTTTTATCGATGATACAACCTGATACGGCCAGGGAACAGGGAATAGGGAATAGGGATCAGGGAGCAGGGAATAGGGAACAGTCAAACATCCAAGCTCAAAACCCAAAACTCAAAACCCACAACTCACAACCTTTTCAATTCAACATCGCCCCCGTTCTCCAAGGTTCAGTTCAAGCTTCTGAGGGTTCCTATAACATAACAAGAGCTACCGGTATCCAACTTTGGGCATCATTGGGAAAACGCTGGGGATTTCAGGCTTATTATAGAGATGTGTTTGAAAATGGCGAAAGCATTGATTTTACAAGGGCGTTTAGTCCGCAGCCAGGGATTGTGAAAGTGACCAACCCGACTGCCAACTCGCTGAACTATGCAGATGTAAGGGCCACTGTACATTATAACTGGAACAGCGGAGCTTTATCCATTGGCAAAGAACAATATGTTGTTGGCTATGGCATCAATGGTAATTTGATCAACTCGACCAAAGCCCCAAGTTTTCCGTATTTGCGATTGCAACAAAATATCTTGAAGTGGCTGAAATTTGAATATACCCATGCGGTGCTATCATCCGGATTGGTGGATACACCCAACAGTTATCGAGTAGATAATGGTGGGGTGTTTGGTGGACAACGTTTCAAGATGATTCCTAAATACTATGTAAATCATTCCATATTAATGCGACTGACCAAGAGATTGCACTTGCAAATAGGAGAGAGTGTGATTTACACAGATAAAATTCAACCAGGTTATTTTCTTCCGTTGATGTTTTTCAAAGCATGGGATCAATACATTTCAGGCAACAACTTAAATGCAGGTGCGAATACACAAATCTTTGCACAACTTTCATCGCGGAACCAACTCAAAAATACACATCTATATACCACTTTATTTATTGATGAGGTGAGTCCACAAGTAATTTTCAACAGCGCTAAAAGCCGCAACCAACTTGGGTTTAACATTGGGGGTTCTATTACCGATATACCTGGCTTGCCTTATGTAACCTTAAATGCTGAATACACCCGCATCAATCCTTTTGTGTACCAGAATTTGTTGCCGGCACAATTTTATGATAACAATGGTTATGTGATGGGCGATTGGATGGGAAGTAATTCAGATCGGTTGATTGGAGAAATTAAATACACGCCTGTTCCAAGATTAAGGTTGAGTGTGCGACATGAAATGATTAGAAAAGGTGAGACTAACAGCATTGAGCAACAGTATTTTGAACAACCTCAACCTGAGTTTTTGAATAACCTGCAGTTCAAACAAAATCTTACAACCGGCAGGGCAGTGTATGAATGGAAGCAAAATTTGTACTTCCACGCCATCGCAGAACGCAGACAATTACAAAGATTTACAGGTAGTTTCAATACCAGTACACAGTATTTCATCAGTGCAGGATTTGCATTGGGATTGTAGTATAAAAAAAACGAGTAACTTTCCAGCATGTCTCAGGACTTACAACATAAACATTTGGAGCAAGAATACCAGCTAGGAAAGGTATGGGTGAATCTTTTTGACAGGTTCAAAGGCCTGAAAAACCAAGGTAAGCAGATCATGCTGACTGGTGTGGTGTTTGCCTTGTTGGGACTGGGTTATAGCTTTTTGAAAAAGCCTACTTATTTGGCAAGGGTGAACTTTGTGATTGAAGAAAACAAGCAAAACGCAGGTGGGTTATTCTCTGCTTTAGCGGGACAAATTGGTGTTGATTTGAGCTCCTTATCTGGCATTTCAGGAATACTGGCAGGAGACAACGTACTGGAATTACTCAAGAGTACTACTATGCTCAAGAAAGTGCTCTTAACTCCTTATCCAGGAGATTCTGTCCATACATTGGCCTATAAATATGCAGAAAGCTATGGCAAGCTGGAGCACTACAATAAGCTGGTTGGCGGAGATTTTAGCAAACCTGCTAACACCAGAGCCGGTGATAGTGTTTTAAATGCGATAGCAATTAGAATTATTGAAAAAGAATTAGCAGTATATAAACCCGACAGAAAGTTAAGCGTCTTTAGATTAGATCTCACCACTAGAGATGAGTTACTGAGCCAAACCATTGGTATGCGCATGATCAACAAAGCTGCAGATCAGTATATCCAAACCAAAACAAAGCGCCTAAGAAGCAATGTGGAACGTTTGCAGTCCAAGGCTGACAGCATAGCAGATCTATTGAATGTAAGGACGGTAAGAGCAGCTGAGAAGGACATTATTAACCAGAACCCCAGTTATGTGAATACTGAGGTGGATATTGAAATTTCAACGCGGGAGAAGAGCATGTTGAACCTGATTTATGCCGATTTAAATAAATCGATTGATCTTACCCGGACTGCCTTAATTCAGGAAAC
>CAZDTN010000110.1:0-5309 GCA_964508355.1 uncultured Sphingobacterium sp. | reverse complement strand
GCACGTGATCTGGCCAATGCTTCTTTCTCACGTGCTTTGTTTTCCTCCCATTTTTGGATATCAACTTCAGTTGCTCTTCTTAAAATCTTTTTGAGATCTGCACTATCTTCTGCAATACGTTTTTTCTTGAGTTGCAGTCGAACCAATTCTCCGCTAAGGTTAACAACGCCTACATCAAAACCTCCAACCCCTTCCACACTAACGATTTCCCCCTTATTAAAATGATGTAATGTGGTATTCTTGAAATACTCTTTTCTGCTTCCGTTATTGAAGGTGATTTCTACTATCCTACAAGAAACTGCAGGATCAGAGAAAGGCAGATTTGCCAGCCAGTCGTGTACATTTAATCTATTACAACCACCTGAGCTACAACCGCCATTGCTTTTGCAACCGCTTGGTTTACCATCTTTTGTTCCGCAAGAACTACATCCCATTTCCAAAGTTATCAGTGGATCAAAATTACTGATTTATCCCTTATGATGTGATATATTTTGATCGTGAGTGCCATGAATAGGATTTTTGGATTGGCATTTCGTTCTATGTGATAGAGGGATTGGTTTAATTCATTCACAATGGCCTCTATTTGTTCGGTTGAAATTAATTTCAATAATCTGGTTGCGAAATCAATTTCTTCCTCACTAACTGATGGAGATACTGGTGTGTTGGCCAAGTGAACAGACACAGAAAGCAGATGAATGAAATAATGAAGAAATTGTTTTTGTTTTTCCCTGCCCAGCTTACTGATTTCTTCTATCCATTTAACCTGGGATGCAGGTCCGTTTTTTAAAATGGCATTTAACCATTCTCTTAAAAGTGACTGCCAATCTTCGTCTGCGTGGTGTAATAGGCTGAAAGCTTCTCTTAAATTACCTTGTGCAATGGCAGCAAGTTTATCGGCTTTTTCTTTTGGGACAGCTTGGGTTGTAATTAGCCACGAAGCAACCTCTTGTTTTTCAAACTGGTTGATTTTTATCAATTGTGTTCTAGATAAAATTGTTGGAAGAATTTTTGATTCGTCTTCAGCAACAAAAATGAACAAAGTTTTTTCAGGGGGTTCCTCAACCAGTTTTAATAATTTATTACCTGCAGTTCCCAAGTATTCTGGCAACCATTGAATCAAAATCTTATAACCACTTTCAAAACTTTTGAGATTGAGTTTCCTGATGATATCCTCACACTCATGGGCAGTAATATTGCCTTGTTTATTTTCTGCACCCAAACACTGCAGCCAATCATAGGCATTTCCAAACGGCGTTTGAGCAATGAAACTTCTCCAATCGGTAATAAAATCATTGCAGACTGGTTTGTCTATACCTGCTTTTGTAATTGTTGGAAATGAAAAATGAATATCCGGATGTATGAGTGATGTTGCTTTCTTACAAGATGGGCAAGTTCCACATGAATCCTTGTCGTTCTTTTGTTCGCATAAAATATACTGCGCAAAGGCTATGGCCATTTGTAACGAGCCACTGCCTTCTTTGCCAAGAAATAATAGCGCATGGCTGAGTCGGTTGTGGTCGACAAGTCCAACTAGTTTATCTTTAACGCTAAGCTGACCTGGAATGGCTGAAAAAAGCATGCGTAAAGATACTCAACAAGTTTTAGATCTACTTATTGAAGATGCTTGGTAATTTCTTCACTCATTGGATTTACTTTACTAGGGTAAACGCCAACTAGCTTTCCATTTTCATCCAATAAGAATTTGGTGAAATTCCATTTGATTTCTGCATCCATAACTCCATTTTCTGATTTGGAAGTCAGCCATTTGAAGAGTGGGTGAATATCATCACCTTTAACAGAAACTTTCTCTGCCATGGTAAAGCTCACACCATAGTTTTTCTGGCAAAATTCGTTGATTTCAGCGTTGGAGCCTGGCTCTTGCCCTCCAAAATTATTTGCAGGGAAACCAATTATAACCAATTTGTTTTTATAGGCCTTGTGCAATTTTTCAAGATCTGCATATTGAGGCGTATAACCACATTTAGAAGCAGTATTTACAATTAAAATCTTTTTTCCTTTGAATTTTGAAAAGTCGATTGTCTCTCCATCGATCGATGGAACTTTGAACTTATAGATGTTTGCAGGACCGGCTGCAAAAAAAGCGAAAGCGATTAGAAGTAACCTGATCATGGTAAATATTTTTGTACTTACTAAACTAACGAATCAGCTGTTAAAATGTTGAGAATGGCTATGTCTTTTTATAAGGTAAATGCCAGACTGCAAAGAGAAATAGATTTCGCGCCATTTTGGAGCAGGGTAGCAGCACAGGCTTCAGTTGACGCGCCAGTGGTAATAACATCATCTACCAAAAGAATATGTTTATTCAAAATAGCTGACTGGTCTGCAACCGAAAACACATCGCTTACATTCTCCCATCTTTGAATTCTCGATTTTTTTGTTTGTGTACTTGTATGGGTATTTCTGATGAGTATATTTTCTTTAAAGCTGATATTGCTTGCTTTTTTAATGCCTTTGCAAAGTAGGGTAGCTTGGTTATAGCCTCGTTTCCGTTGTTTTTTAGGATGTAAGGGCATAGGTAGCATGAGATCTACTTGAGTATCGAGAAGTATAGAACTTAATCTAAGTCCCATTAATTCGCCTAGCCAAACGCCAAGCGCTTCTTGCTCCTTGTATTTTATTTCGTGAATGAGTTTTTGAAGAGGAGTCTTTTCTCCGTAGTAGAAGGTGCTGCTGGCAAATGAAATAGGTGTTCGTCCCCAAAATAGTTGCTCTACAGGATTATTGCGGTAAGATTCAAAATTGGTATAGGGTAATGAATAATGACATTCAAAACATATCCATTCTCCTTTTTCACATTCTTTTTGGGAGCATCCCAAGCACAATTGAGGAAAGATCAGGTGCGAAAGTGCTTCAATTGCAGTAGTGAGGAGCAAGGTTAAGCTTTAAAAATTGTTCTGTACACTTCTTCAATTAGTGCGACTGATATAGTTTTTATGCCTTTGTGTGAGGAAGATTTTCTATTGTATTTACTAATAACAATGCTTTCAAAACCTAGTTTTTCTGCCTCAGAAATTCTTTGGTCAACCCGGTTTACCGCCCTGATTTCACCACTAAGGCCCACTTCGCCTGCAAAACAGATCTTTTGAGAGAGCGGAATATCTTCATAAGAGCTTAATAATGCAAATACCATGGCCAGGTCGATGGCTGGATCTTCAATTTTCAATCCACCAGCTATGTTTACAAAAACATCTTTTGTACCGAAATGAAATCCTCCACGTTTTTCTAAAACTGCTAATAGCAATTGTAGTCTTCTTAAATCAAATCCACTTGCAGTTCGTTGTGGTGTTCCATAAACAGATGGAGTAACCAAAGCTTGAACTTCTATAAGCAAAGGACGAAGGCCTTCCATGGTTGCACCGATAGCAATGCCAGAAAGTTGTTCTTCTTTTTGGTTGATTAAAATGTCTGAAGGATTACTAACAGGTTGCATACCTGTTCCAGTCATTTCATAAATGCCTAATTCGGCAGTTGATCCAAATCTATTTTTTGTAGTACGTAAAATTCTGTAAGCATAATGTTGATCACCTTCAAATTGCAGAACAGTGTCAACCATGTGTTCTAATAATTTTGGACCAGCAATTGTGCCTTCTTTTGTAATGTGACCAATTAAGAAAACAGGTGTTTGTGTTTCTTTTGCGAAGCGTTGAAATTCTGCAGTACATTCTCTGATTTGTGAGATAGTGCCAGGTGAAGAATCTAGGTAAGGAGATTGAATAGTTTGAATAGAATCAATGATGACAAGGTCGGGTTTAATTTTTTTAATCTCTTGAAACACGCTCTGGGTGGATGTTTCAGTCAGAATGTAAAATTCATCATGTTTGATGTTGATGCGATTTGCACGCATTTTAATTTGTTGTTCACTTTCTTCTCCACTCACGTAAAGAATTTTTAAGTCGTGCATCATTAATGCATCTTGTAAGAACAAAGTTGATTTTCCGATACCAGGTTCACCTGCTACTAAAACCAAACTTCCTCTAACAATTCCACCACCCAATACACGATTCAATTCTTCGTCTTTTGAAATGATGCGTTGCTTTTCTTCAGCAACTACTTCTTGTAAGACAACACTTTTGTTAATTTGATTTTCTTTCCAACTTTCTTTTAATTGAGGTTGTTCTTTGTGTATGATTTCTTCTGTGAAAGAATTCCATTCATGACAAGCAGGACATTTGCCTGTCCATTTTGCCGATTCATATCCACACTGTTTACAAAAAAATGCTTTTTTGATTTTGCTCATGAAGTGAAAATAAACATGATTGTTGTAATGAGAAAGAGATTAACAACGGAATTAACTTGTATAAAAACTTGAACTTGTTGTTTTAGTTGTGGTATATTCTTGATGCGAAAGCTTCGATGTAGTTGAGTATGTTGTTTTAAATAATCAATGGAACAAACGCAGAACACAAAAAAATGGTACAAAAGTTTATAAAAAACCAAAGGGCCGGCAAATGCCGACCCTTCAGTACTTACTAACCCATTAAATTCTCCCACTAAATTACAAACTGATCCCACATTTCAAAATTAATTTTTAGTCCTGTTGATAACTTTTCTACACCTGTTTAACCGATTTGGAGTAGCCTAGTATGATCATTTTTATGATTTAAATATTTGAAAATGAGTATTATAAATATTATTAAAATATAAATAAGATAATTTCTCCCTCACTAGTCTTGTCTTTTAAAATTAGCTACGGAGCTGGTTTTGAGGATTTAAGGGCGCCTACTCAATTTGCTTAATATTTTTTACTAAAAATTAAACAAAACAAGATGTTTTTTTAATGATTTGTTCATAAAAGTGAAATAATTGTTATATTCGCTTTCGGACATTTATCGTTTTAATAACAAAAATCAACTGCATGAGAAAACTTACACTGTTCATGTGCTGTTTGCTTTTTGCAATACCAGGGGTATTTGCGCAAACAGTAGTAAAGGGGAAGGTATCGGATGCCGATGGCTCTCCTTTGTCAGGTGTATCTATCAAAGTAGCGGGTTCCCAAACGGGTACAACCTCTGCTGCTGATGGTACATTTTCGCTTTCTGTAAAGGACCTCAACACTGTGTTGGAGGTATCTTACGTTGGATACGATCCAGTAAAGGTTCGTTCCGGTTCAAATTTATCTAACATCCAGCTTAAGTCGTCTACTGCCGGTCTTCAGGAGGTAGTTGTAACAGCACAAGGTATCCGCAGGGAGAAAAAAGCTCTCGGTTATGCAGTTGCTTCTGTTGACAAGAAAGCTCTTGAGCTTCGTCCTGATGGAGACGTTGTACGTCTTTTGAATGGTAAGGCTC
>CAZDTN010000109.1:0-5321 GCA_964508355.1 uncultured Sphingobacterium sp. | reverse complement strand
ATGAAACCTTAGAACCTCCTGAAATTCTATTTTCCGGTTGAACAAAATGCAATTTCCCTTGTTCATCTTCCGCCATTAGAATCATTCCATTGCTATCAATACCCCTCATTTTTCTAGGTGCAAGATTGGCAACAACTACCACCTGTTGTCCGACTATAGCTTCAGGCTCAAAATGCATGGCAATTCCAGACAATATGGTTCTTTTCTCAAAACCCAAATCGACTTCAAGTTGAAGCAGTTTATCAGCTTTGGGCACCTTTTGTGCACTAATTATAATTCCTGTCCTCAAATCAATCTTGGCAAAGTCATCAAATTGTATTTCCGACTTCAAAGGTTCAGCGGTTTTTTCTTCCATTTTTTGCTCTGCTTTTAGATTGGTTTCAACTAGGCCTGCTTTTAATTTTTCCAACTGAAGTAGGATCTCTTCATCTTCAATTTTTCTGAAAAGCAACTGTGGCTCACGTAATGAATAACCAACACTGAGTAATTTCAAACTGCCTGCATTTTCCCACTCCAACATTTTATCTACAACCTTCATCATGTGGCACATTTTCTTGGCCGTGGCTGGTAAGAAAGGATTGATTAAAATGGCCAGGTTAGCTGTCAGCTGCAAACAATTGAACATACAGTTATCGATTAACTTTTGTTTATCCGGATGTTCCTCTAATTGCTTCGCAAGAATCCAAGGTTCTTTATCCTGCATATACCGATTACCCTTTCTCGCTAGGTCAATTACTGCGAAAAGTGCTTCACGGAATTTATAGGCTTCTAATGCTTCTTCAACTATCTGTTTTGCCTGTTTGATATCCTGTTGAATTTGCTGATCTTTCTCATCTGCTACATCATTATGATACCCAGGCACTTTGCCTTTACAGAGTTTGTGCATCAACACAAATGTCCTGTTGACATAGTTACCAAAAATGGCAACTAATTCACTATTGACTGCATCCTGAAAACCTTTCCAGGTGAATTCACTGTCTTTACTTTCTGGAGCTATTTGTGTGAGATAATAACGTAACATATCAACACACTGATCACCTCCATTTTCTTTTTTTACAAAATCATGGATATAATCTCGCATTTCCAGTTTCCAGTTTCTGCTGGTACTCATCTTATCCCCCTCCAAATTCAAAAATTCATTGGCAGGAACATTGGAGGGTAAAATATTACCATGCAACTTGAGCATCACAGGAAAGATGATACAATGGAAAACAATATTGTCTTTACCTATAAAATGGACCAGTTGGGTATCCTGATCATACCAGTATGGTTTCCAATCTTTATTGTTGTCAATTGCCCATTGACGCGTTGCCGATATATATCCAATGGGTGCATCAAACCATACATAAAGCACTTTACCTGATGCATCTTTCAGCGGCACCTTTACGCCCCAGTCGAGATCTCTAGTAACCGCTCTTGATTGCAATCCACCATCAATCCAACTCTTACATTGCCCTACAACTGAAGGCCTCCAATCTTGTCCATGTTCTTCTATGATCCAATTTCTCAGAAATTCTTCATGCTTCGCAAGAGGAAGATACCAATGTGTTGTTTTCTTCTTAACAGGAGCTTGTCCGCTTATTGTACTTACTGGATTAATCAATTCATCTGGACTTAAAGCAGTACCACAAGTTTCGCATTGATCCCCAAAAGCTCTATCACTTTTACAATGGGGACATGTTCCTTTTATAAATCGATCTGCTAAAAAGGTTTGAGATCCCTCATCAAAATACTGTTCAGTTTCTTTGGTTTCCAATTCTCCTCTTTCATGGAGGTAAGTGAAAAACTCACTAGAAGTTTCGTGATGTAGGGGATCAGATGTTCGGTGATAGATATCAAAGCTAATTTGGAGATCAGCAAAATCCTCCTTCATTGCCTGGTGATACTTGTCAATGATTGACTGTGCTGTAGTTCCTTCTTTCATCGCTTGGATGGGAATGGCAGTTCCATGTTCATCACTACCACAAACAAAAACGACATCACGCTTTTGTGATCTTAAATAGCGCACGTATATATCAGCAGGAATATAAGCACCCGCCAAATGACCAATGTGTTTTAATCCGTTGGCATAAGGCAGGGCAGAGGTAATTAAGTATCTTTTAGGAGTTGGTTTCATGTGTTGCTTTAGAAAGTGCAAAAATAGCCAAAATGTAGCGAACGGACTACCTGCATTTTCGATACCAAACCCTAAATTTACCGAATGAAAAGTCCTGCATACTTAGTGCCTGGTGATAAAATCGCCATTGTTTGTCCCGCTGGTTACCTACCAGCTGCCAAAGCAACAGCTTGTATCAACACTTTAAAAAAATGGGGGTATGAGGTGGTGAAGGGCAAAACACTTGGCGGTAAATCAAAAAATTATTTTTCAGGCACACAAGAAGAACGACTTGTTGATTTACAAGCGCAATTAGATAACCCCAAGATAAAAGCAATTTTATGTGGAAGAGGTGGTTATGGTACAACGCATTTACTTGATAAAGTAGATTGGAAAAAATTCAAGAAAAATCCAAAATGGATCATTGGCTTCAGTGATATAACTATTTTACACACCTACCTACATGAGCAACTAGGGATTGCAAGCATTCACGGACCAATGGCCAATGCATTTAACGAAGACAATGGTATCAATCGTTATACTTTGTCGTTAAAAGATACACTTGAGGGAAAGCCAACCCATTATAATTGTGCTCCACATCAGTTTAACAACAATGGAAAAGGAAAGGCTGCAATAGTTGGTGGTAACCTTAGTTTACTGGCTCATGCCATTGGCACTAATGCAGATTTAAATACCAAAGGTAAGATCCTTTTTATTGAAGATATTGGAGAGCAGTTATATAATGTTGAGCGAATGTTGTTGCAGTTGAAGCGAGCTGGCAAACTGGATAAATTGAAAGGATTGATTATTGGTGGATTTACACAAAACAAGGATACAGAAAGATCATTTGGCAAAAATATATTCCAATTAATCCATGATATTGTTAAAGAATATACGTTTCCGGTTTGTTTTGGATTTCCAATTAGTCATGAAAAGGAGAATGTAGCGATAGCCTATGGTAGTCAATACCGACTAGAAGTTACAGACGACCATGTAACACTTTCCAGTTGTTGATTAACCAATAAGGTGTTTCAATGCTGAATGAATGTGCGCGTAAATGAAATTAAAACCCGACTGCTGTAACTTTGTACTGTCGACAGTCGTGCTTTTCAACACCTCAACACTCATCTCCCCCATTATCAATTTCAGAGCAAAGGAAGGTACTTGCACAGGTAAATAAAACACACCATTCATGGCTTTTGCAATACCCAATGTAATCTCTTTATTGGAACAGGGCTGCGGTGCAGCTAAGTTAAATACGCCATCCATTTCTGGAGTTTCAATGGCATGAATAAAAGCGCGACAAAGATCATCAATATGAACCCAGCTCACCATTTGATGACCACTACCTAATATTGCAGCCACTCCCAATCTTGCTGGTTTTTTAAACTCTACAAGGGCGCCTCCTTCATTACTTAAGGCAATTCCCAATCTCATTTTCACCAATCGCTTTCCTAATGTAGCCACCTTATCAATGCTTTCCTCCCAAGCCTTACAGGTTTGTCCTAAAAAATCTTCTGCAGGAGGATCATTTTCTGTAAACACTTTACCTTGATCCGGACCATACCATCCAATTGCTGAGGCACTAATCACGGCCTTTACTTTATTGGGCTGATTTGATAAACACTGGTACAACAATTCACTTGATTTTGTTCTACTCAGTCTAATTTCTTCTTTCCTCTTTTTTGTCCATCTTTTTTTAGCTACGCCCTCACCTGCCAAATGCACAATATAATCTGCCTGACTCAAAGCCTGTTCATCAATAACCATTTTTTCAGTATTCCATTTGGCATAGTAAATTTTGCCGCTTGGACGAAAGCTATTTTGTTGATAGGTAGTTTTATATGCTGAAGCAGTTTCAATTGGATTGCGAGACAATATAATAACATCATAACCCTGTTGTAAAAGATGTCTGCTCAGGGAAGTGCCAATCATTCCCGTTCCGCCTGTAATCATAACTGTTGGCATATTGAATTTTTTTACAAAATTAATGGATATCCCTCCAACACAGGAACAAAAAAAACCGCCCCGGTAAAAACCGGGGCGGGCAAGCTAATTTTGGTTTTTCATTAATCTGGCTTTTTGCCTTCTAGGAAAGTGTTTATTGTACTGATTTGAGTGACATTATTTTCATCTTTACCGACAGAATAGCTGCTATAGAACTTCTCTACAGAGGCTAAAGTGGTATTGTGCACTTGCAGATTGTGTCTGACATAGGCAGGAATACTTTCATATTCATTATTTGGATCTTGCGCATTAAAGTTGAAAGAAAGGTTGCGCAATTTATACAGACGTTCTGCAGCACGTGCTCTTTGTGCCTCTGCCTCATCAACAGGAGCAGGTTCTTCTATTTCTGGTACAAATGAAACAGTCTCCTCTATAATTGGTACTTCTTCTGCTGCTTCATGGAATACCAATTCAATAGTATCTTCTGAAGATTGTTCAACTTTAGGCAATTCCATCAATGGTTGTACAGCTGGGGATGCAACCTGAACTGGTTCTTCAAGCTTTATTTCTTGAACTTGTTCTTGCACCTGTTGAATAATGGCTGGCTCGCTTGCATAAATCTGAGCAGGCTTTACCAGAAATCCATTTGATGAAACTGGCACTGAAGTAACCGTCTCTATTTTTATAGGCTCAGTTACTTCAGCTTGAGCGATGGATTCTTCAACTTTTTCAGTAAGATCAAACTGAACTGGTGCTGAAAAAGTTTCAACATCCAATTCAAAAACAAGAGGAGCCTCTTCCTCAATTCTTGTTTCCATTACAGGTTCTTCAACTATCACCTCTTCTTGAATTGCTACTGTAGCATCCATCACTGGTTCTTCAATAAGTAATTCAGGAGTCAAATCGAGGGAGATTGACTCTGCAATAGGCTCGGAAGCAACTTCCACTAGAGGCTCATCAACTTTCTCCGCAACAGGTTCAACAGGAACTAAGTTTACAGGTGCAGGTTGAGCTTTAGGTGCTACATCAAGCGTGAACATAATTTTTTCATCTTTTACTTCTTGCTTCACTTCTGCCTTAGGTTCTTCACCGAAAGGAGATTTTTGTTCGAAACCAGTCGCGATAATCGTAATACTGATTTCATCACCTAATGATTCATCATATCCAAGACCAAGAATAACATCCGCATCAGGTCCTGCCTGTGTAAGTAAAAATTCTTGTATTGTTTCAACTTCATCCATGGTGAATTCACCATCACCAGTGCGTGAATTGATATTAA
>CAZDTN010000108.1:0-5458 GCA_964508355.1 uncultured Sphingobacterium sp. | reverse complement strand
TAGATAATTATATGTATGCTTTAAGTTTAGGAGGAACAAAAACGCTTCCTGAATTGTATAAAGCAGCTGGAATTGATTTTGATTTTTCGCATAAGAACATACATGAACTTATGCTTTTTGTCAAGAACGAATTAGAGGCATTAAAGTAGTACCACTATTAGGGTATACTATTTTTTAGGTGTAAATCAATTAGTTAGGTACTTTTGACCTGCTACTAATCAGAGCCTTAACGAATGTCCCGGTGTTTTTACATCGGGACTTTTTTTATTTCTTGCAGGTTTTACAAATTCCAGAAACTACCATATTGATTTCTTTCATTGAATAGCCAGCTGGTAATTTAACTGATGGAATCATTACATCATCCAAACACAAGGTTTTACCACAAGCATCACAACGAAAGTGTACATGATTATCATGATGATGACCAGTATTTATACAAGCATCATTGCACAATGCATAACGAACAGAATTATCAGTTGTTGGTATGTTGTGTATGATACCTTTTTCTAAAAATGTTTGCAGTGTTCTGTAGATAGTTACGCGATCAAACTGATCTGCACATTGTTGTTCTATATCCTGATGTGCCAATGCATTATCGGATGAAAGAAAAATATCTAGAATATTTTTTCTTCCAGCTGTTACACTTAATGAACTGTTTTTTAATATCGACTCTGCTCTGTTCATTTATTCTTTTATCAATTCTTCAATATCAATCATCAATTGATCAACTTCGTCTTTTTTTATACCATCATAAATGCCGCGCACCCTGCCTTGTCTATCTACTAAGGCAAAAAATTGTGTATGCAAAAACTGTTCATCAATATTTTTAGTACTGTTCTTTGGATCATCGAGTAAATAACTCTCTCTTGCCGATTTATATAAATCAGATTTGGTACCATATAAAAACCACCAGTTGGCTGGAGATGCCCCTAATGAATCAGCATAATGTTTAAGAACAGGAACAGAATCATTTTCAGGATTTACTGTGTGAGAAAGTATCAAAAAATTAGGATTGCTTTTATACTTCTCATAGACTACCTGCATATTTTTATTCATTTTGGGACAAATACCTTTACAGGTAGTAAAAAAATATTCTGCCACATATACCCTATTACCTAAATCTTTTTGCGTAACAACAGTACTGTCTTGTCGGATAAATGAGAATGGTTGTACTGAATTCAATACAGGTAATTTCACTTTTTCAAAATCAGTAAATGTGATTAAAGCAGCATAAAATCCACCCAATAACACCACAAAAAACAGCAGATAAGTCAGTCCCTTTTTACTCATAATCATATATTAATGCAAAATTAAGCAGGCTAATTGGATTTGTCTCTGAAATAAGAATGCAACTTTGTTGCAAAATACTTAATTTTGTCGTCTTGTTATGCTCAAGATCAACTACGATAAATTAGGAATTGCCGCTTCAATCGCCTGTGCCATCCATTGTGCAGTGCTGCCATTGATCATGACAAGTTTACCCGTTTTGGGTATTAACATCATTAATAATTTCTGGTTTGAAATTGCAATGATTTTATTGGCTTTAGGAATTGGTATCTATTCTCTTACCCATGGCTTTAAGAAACACCACCACCAGTTACTTCCCATTTTCATTTTTTCAAGCGGGATGGTTTTATTATTGATGAAGCAAGTTTTTCATCAACAACAAATCTGGTTTCTTATTCCTGCAGTCGCTTTAATTGTTACTGCACATTTCATCAATTACAGAAAATGTAGAACAGCTGATCATTGTCACACAGACGACTGTAATCACTAGTATTTATTGTCCCAGCTTAGTCAGAATAATCTTGGCTAACTCCTTACCTTGCTTATTTCCTTTATCACATCCAGAACGATAATGTATCCCGCCGTAAACACGGCTAACAGAGGCCTCTGAGGCAGCTTGACGAAAAGATGTAAATGATCTTACTGGAAGGTTGTATTCCAGCTCGGAAGAATCAGTAAACTCGAAATTATCTCCAATAATAGAAGTTAGTATTTCTGCGGCAGTTGATGATACGGTGCTGTGACCAGATGTATATTCTGGAAAAGGAGGTGTCTGAATAAATGAGGTCCAAGTAGGTTCGATCAACCTTTGTATAGCAGTTTGCGGACGAATTCTGACTGTTGAATATTTCACATACCAACAAGAGA
This sequence comes from uncultured Sphingobacterium sp., assembly GCA_964508355.1. Classification (GTDB taxonomy): domain Bacteria; phylum Bacteroidota; class Bacteroidia; order Chitinophagales; family Chitinophagaceae; genus Pollutibacter. Next base: position 3,304 of record CAZDTN010000108.1, on the reverse strand, counting down.
TAAATGCATCATACATGGCAACAGCTGTTTTAGCATAGGTATTTGCGGCAGCTACTGCATCAAAATTTTTCTTTTTAGCAGCTTGCATGGTAATTGCCATCCAGTGGCCTGGCGGTGTCATTTTTTTATCTTGAAACATGACATGTCCTTTATGTTGCGACACAAAGGGATTATCATCCCAAAACAAAGCAATATCTGTTTGCTCTTCTGTTCTGTTTTTGGAAATTTCATATACCTCTTTGAGCTCTTTATAATATGCAGAACTAGTATCCTTCGAATAAGCTGGAAAGGGATCTGCCTGAACTTGACTGGAACTGTCCAATGCCATAGTAAGCATTTTCGGCCAATGAGGTTCTAAACCGTCTGCATAATCAGGAAGTGTGGGTACCCATCGCGCATCATCATCTGTTTTTACTTCAAAACGGTCAAACCCTCTTGTTTCTTTATAATTATCTTTTCCCAATCGCTTGGCAACAACATCAGCTACTTGCTGACCAAAAGCAATGGATTGCTGAACGACAGCTTCGTCTAATCCAGCAGCGTAAACGGCTATCATTGAATCCTGGTACTTGGTAATTTCTGGAGCAGAAAATGTCACTTTCTTTGCTGTTTCGCAAAACGACTGTATAGCAGCGATCGAAAAATCATATTGTTTACCTGCTTCAGGAACTGGCATGGGATCAAAGCCTTTTAATTTAGCAGTTATTGAACTGCTTTCCTCTTTTTGAAAACGAATCGCTTCATACATTGCGAGTGATGTATTGGCATATATACGTGTTGCTACCGGTGGGGTAAAAATATCGACAACAATAATATCGGTTAGTTTTTTAACCAGCTGATGCGGTAAGGCATCGCTTTGTTTTACTGAGGTTGAATTTTGGTTATTACATGCTAGCAAAAAAATAAATAAAAAAATACTGGCAAGGGTTTTGGAAAAAGGATTCATTTGGTTGTGTTTAAAGGGTATTGATTGTTCGGGTTAATTTTCCTTGTTGGGTATAGAGTTCAATTTTAACTGCACCTTTTGGTATGTTATAGTTTCGGGTTGTTTGTGAAAGAAACGAAGATCCATAGTTTAGTTCAACTTTTTGTTTTTTATTTCCTCCATAATAGACATAAGCATTAACCTCATTGGACATTAATTTTACTTGCTTCTCTAGTTGGTTATTTGATTTAAAAAAGCGGATTGGTTTTCTGTTTTCTGTTGATACCAAATAAGTTGCATTTGCAATATTGACCAATGAAAGGGCTCTTGCATCGCCAGGCACTAAAAATCCGGATTTTTCAAATCCAACCGACTTGAATTTTTTATTTCCATCATTCAATAATACCAGTCCATTAAATGCATCAGCTCTGCCCTGACTGGTCTCCATACCAAAATCATTTCCTGTTAACAACAAATCAATCAGTTCATCACCATTTACATCCATAGCCTGCATACCAAATAATGGAGCAAACTGTGCCTCCATGGGTAGATCGTGGATTTTAAATTGCTCATTCCCTTCGTTTTCAATCCACACACTCTTCATGAAGTTAGCAGTAAGGATATTTACATCTTTCATCTCTTCCGGTGTGAATACATCATTTACGGTTGCCTTTCCGTAATCACCATAAAATTCAAACTTTCTTCTTATGAGAATCAATTGCTTCTGCATATCATCTTTAGAATGATAGAAATATTCCTGACGCTTCCCAGTTGAATCAGGAAAATAACAAGAAATAAAAGCATCATATGAACCATTGTTATCAAAATCTTTTGAATAAATACGCAAGGGTTCACCAGATGAACATTTGAAATATTGATTTAATCCAAAATTACCTGCTACGTAATCCATGTCACCATCCTTATCTACATCAACTGCCAGTAAACTGTTCCACCAACCTTTTGCTTCATTAATTTCCTTTGATGAATTAATTTTTTGAAAAGATGTTCCTGTGTTTTTAAAGAACAAAAGAGGACTCCATTCACTGGCTAAGAGTAAATCAGGCTTATTATCATTGTTGAAGTCTGTCCACACAAAATCACTTACCATTCCTACTTTAGTTAGTTCTGGATTCCATTGTTTGGTAACATCAGTAAAGGCAAGTTTTCCCGGTTTAGAATCGTTTCTCAGTAGGAAGGATTGACCGGGTTTAGGATATGCTTTAGGATCAACACGACCACCAACAAACAAGTCTAGGTCTCCATCACCATCAATGTCGGCTGCTTTTGTATTTTGTCCGGATGCAGTTATTACAGGTAAGGCTGTACTAACTACTTTAAAATTTCCCTTTCCATCATTTTCACACAACACGTCTTGATACAATGCTGATCCAGGATCATGCTGATAACTACCTCTTGTAATATACAAGTCATTATCACCATCATTGTCTGCATCAAACAACAATAGGCCCATATCCTCTTCCTTCATTTGATCGGAAGATTTTATGGACAATATTTTTTTAGTGAATTTACCATTAGCTTGTTGTTGAAACAGGACAGGACCTTGAAAGCGACTGGAACTTGCAAGCACCATATCATCTAAACCATCACCATTAACATCTCCTATAGCAATAGCTGGTCCGTATTGAGAAAATTTATGAGGAAGTGTTTTCTGTAGATTGAAGTCGATAAAGTCATTTTCTTCGTGAACGTAATCAATTCCAAAATTAAAAGGATCTACTTCTGCAAATAAAGTGGGTGTTGAATTAGCAACAGGTAAAGTGACTTGAGTTGCATTTTTATAATCGACCGTAATAAGTTGATTGGCATTTTGTTTTCCAAGTAACTCTTTTTTCCCATCACTCCATACTACAACTATAGAATCTATTGTCTTATTTGTACCTAATCCAAAATGTAAATAGCTTTCTGACTTTGATAAATAACCTCTCACACAATGACTCTGTGCATACTGTTGGGTTCCATTATTCCAAATGGTGACAGTCGCCCCAAAACCCTGAGGGTTCATAAGAGGACCCTTTAAGTCTATTCTTAAAAAATTAGCTGTTTGCTCTTCTTTTTTCTTTTTGTTATCGTACAATGTATTTTCAAACAAGAACGCAGGATCATCAATATTGTTGGTCACAATGTCTAAGTCACCGTCATTGTCGAGATCAGCATAAGAAGTACCATTTGTAAAGCTAACCTGGTTGATACCCCATTCTTTTGATTTATCACTGAATGTTAAATCACCATTATTCTTAAATATAAAATTTGGAATCTTTACTTCCGGAATCATATCTAGCAACTGTGCTCTGGTAATCATGCTACTGCTGATACTTTTTCTAAATGCACCAAAATCATGATCAATGATATCTTTAGGAA
>CAZDTN010000107.1:0-5497 GCA_964508355.1 uncultured Sphingobacterium sp. | reverse complement strand
CGGTGCCGCTGCTCAAGCGTCGCTGGGAGCTGAGCCGAGAGCAGGCCCTGCGGCTCTGGGCCGAGAAGCGACAGCTTGGCTGGCGCCCGACCACGCCCCAGTGGCAACCGCCTCCCGCGCCGATTCAGGAGTGATTCCCTGCTGCAGCACCCGGCGCCGCTGTCAGGGTCTAGTCGTCAGAGTGCAGGCCCGCAGCGACTGGTCACGACGATCATCCTTCAGTAGATCCTCCAGCTCGACCAGCCACTCTTTTGATGCGTGCTCAGGTCTGGCGCTCTGGCAGCGTGCTGCGGTTGCCATTGCGGATGGCGTGGTAACTGGGAGAGAGGATCTCCATGCCCGCTGCGGCGAACGGATTCTGGATCGCCTCAAGCAGCGCTGAGAGGGTCTGGCGATAGCACTGCACATCGCACACCGAGGCATTGAGCTCATAGCTGATGTGAAAGTCGTTCAGACCCGCAGGGGTCTGGGAGCCAGCCGCGCCCCGGAGCTCGATCATCCGCTGACCGTCGAGCGTCACCTACACACCGGCAGGAGGCGCGGCAGTGGAAGTGGCCGCGGCCAACCCTCCGGGCCCTCCGATCAGCAGCAAGGCCACCAACATCACCTGCATTCCCCGGTAGAAAGGATTTCTCTGCCTGATGGTGATCGTAGATCTCTTCCCTGGGAGGCAGAACTCCCGATGAGGTCTATGCCGAGACAGAGCCCTGTTCCTCGTTATCTCCTGGTCAGTGATCCAGAGGGTGAGGCCCAGATTCATGGGGAAATCGTCGGTGCCATGCCGGAGCAGGAGTTTCGCTCTCGCCTCCAGAGTCTGATGGACGATGCTGCTTCGGTCAGGCAGAGCGCTGCTCCAGCAGGACCAGATGATTGAACAATGTGGTGACAAAGCTGAACATCAGAAAAGGCAGTGAGAGCGCAAACAGAAGGGCGATCAGCGCGATCCCTGCAATTGGATGCTCCGCTGCTGCAAGCGCCATCCCTGTCGCAAGCCCAAGAAATGAAAGCAGCAGCCACACCAGAATCTGGCCATAGATATCGCCGTAGGCGAGTGTGCAGTGCAGCTGCAGGGAAGGGTTGGCGGTCATCGACGAGCTCCGTTGGTTAACTTGTGATAAGACAGCCGCATTCAAGGGATGCCAAGCGTCTTCACGGCTTGACCAGATGGCTAGCGTTGTTTCTGTCACTATCGTAAGCCTCAGTACTGCTTCCGTGGTCGGCTCTGTTGCGCCCTCCTCTCTTGATCCCATCCGTTGCCCGGGTGGGCTCTGGCCAGGTATTCGCCTCATCGAGGCCTCAGATCTGCTTCCCGTTTTAGCATTCCTTTTTCACTGTTTCTCCCATGGCCCTGCGTGATGAAGCCTGCATTCCCTGTCAAGACGGCGGCCCCACGCTCGCTCCAGAAGACCTGAGCCTCCTCCGTGATCAGCTTCCCGGCTGGGAGGTGGTCGATCAGCACCACCTGCACAAGCGCCTCAGCTTTCCTGATTTCGCCACGGCACTCGGCTGGCTCACGTGTGCTGGAGCAATCTGCGAGCAGCAGGGTCACCACGCTGATTTCCGTGTCGGCTGGGGCTACGTCGAGATCGACATTCACACCCACAAGGTCAACGGACTCACGCGGGCCGATGCCGTTCTCGCGGCCAAGTTCGATGCCATGACCCCCTGACGGACTCCCATGGCTGTGAAGAATGCTGCGCCCGCCGTGCGCCTGGCCAAGGATCCGATCTGCGGCATGGTCGTGCCCACCGCCACCGCCCTCTCAGCCCAGCGGGCGGGACGCACCTACTACTTCTGCAGCCAGGGCTGCCGCCAGACCTTTCTGGCGCCGGAGCAGCAGCTGCGCCGCATGCGCCGCCGCATTGGCATCGCCCTCAGTGGCGTGCTGGCGCTGGCGATCATTCGCGCAGGGGCCTTCCTGGCTCTGGCGGCTGGTGTGAGCATCGTCAATATGGCGCCGGTGGCTCAGCTGCCCTGGCTCACCTGGGGGGTGTGGCTGTTCCTGCTGGCTACACCGGTGCAGGTGTTCGGCGGCTGGAGCTTCTACGTGGGCGCCTGGTCGGCCCTGCGGCGGCGCTCCCTCAACATGGATGTGCTGATCGCGCTGGGCACCTCGGTGGCCTACGCCTACAGCGTTGTGGTGGTGTTTGCACCCCGGTGGCTGCCGGCGGGCATCGACGAGCGCGGCGTCTACTTCGAGGTATCGGCGGTGGTGATCGCCTTTGTGCTGCTGGGGCAGTACATGGAGGAGATCATCAAGCAGCGCTCCTCCGCGGCGGTGCGCCGCTTGCTTGATCTGCAGCCCGCCAAGGCCACGGTGATCCGCGAGGGCCAGGAGATGACGCTGCCGGCGGAAGCCGTGCTGCGCGGCGATCTGGTGCTGGTGCGCCCCGGCGAGAAGGTGCCCGCCGACGGGGTTGTGGTCGAGGGGCACTCGTCGGTGGATGAGGCCCTGATCACCGGTGAATCGCTGCCGGTGAGCAAGCAGGTCGGTTCCGAGCTGATCGGCGGCACTCTCAACGGCCGTGGGCTGCTGCGCTTTGAGGCCAGGCGGGTGGGCGCCGACACGGCCCTGGCTCAGATCATCCGCATCGTCGAGGAGGCCCAGGCCAGTTCAGCGCCGGTGCAGGTCCTGGCCGATCGCGTCACCGCCTGGTTTGTGCCGGCGGTGGTGGCCGTCGCCTTCGGGGCCTTGGCCCTCTGGACTCTGGCCGGCAGCTTCAGCCATGGGCTTATGGCCTTCATCGCCGTGCTGGTGATTTCCTGCCCCTGCGCCTTGGGGATCGCCACGCCGGCGGCGCTGATGGTGGGCGTGGGCAAGGGGGCCGAACTCGGCATCCTGATCCGCAGCGGCGAGGTGCTGGAGCGGGTGGAGCAGCTCACCACTGTGGTGTTCGACAAGACCGGCACCCTCACCCGCGGCAAGCCGGCCCTCACCCAGGTGCTGCCGCTCGCCGGGCGCAGCCGGCAGGAGGTGCTGCAGTTGGCTGCGTCGCTGGAGCATGGCTCCGAACATCCCCTGGCCGCCGCCCTGCTGGAGGCCGCCGAAGCCGAAGGAGTGGCGCTCCTGCCGGCAACTGACTTTCAGGCCGCGGTGGGCGAAGGGGTGCAGGCCATGTTGGGTGGCCAGGCCTTCTGGCTCGGCAACCGCACCCTGGCGGGTCGGTTTGTGCCGAAGCTCATCGACGCGGTTCAGCACCCACTGCAACAGCTGGAAATCGCCGGGAACACCGTGATGCTGCTGGGCCAGGGAGCCGAGGTGCTCGGATTGCTGGCGGTGGCCGACACGGTGCGCCCAGAAGCGCGTCAGACGGTGGAGCTGCTGCGGCAGCGGGGCATTCAGGTGGTGCTGCTCAGCGGGGATAACCGCATCACCGCACAGGCCATCGCCGCCCAGGTGGGCATTGCCGAGGTGATCGCGGAGGTGCGTCCGGCGGATAAGGCCAGCACCATCCGTGCCCTGCAGCAGGCCGGTCAGGTGGTAGCGATGGTGGGCGATGGCGTTAATGACGCGCCGGCCCTGGCCACCGCTGACATCGGCATCGCCATCGGCTCAGGCTCTGATGTGGCCAAGGAGGCGGGCGATCTGCTGCTGCTCGGCAATGACCTGCGCGACGTGGTCACCGCCATCGGCCTGTCGCGGGCCACGATGCGCAAGATCCGCCAGAACCTGTTCTGGGCCTTCATCTACAACAGCCTGGGCGTGCCGATTGCTGCTCTGGGCTGGCTCAACCCGATGCTCGCCGGCGCCGCCATGGCGATGAGCTCCCTGTCTGTGATCGTCAACTCCTCACTGTTGAGGCGCTATCGAGGATCCAGAACAGCACATGGGCGATTGTAGAGACTTTCAATCGAAACCGTTGGATGCCGTCAGCATCTAGGCAAGGTTGCGTTTCGATGCGCCGAGTGGGTTGGGGAGCGCCGCCTTCATAGTCTTTAAGGACAGGCCCGAGGTATGTGATGAGCCCTGATCAGTTTTGTTGTCAGGGAGGTCGTTGCCCCCCGAGCCCAGCGTCTCCGAGCACGGCCTCCTCAGGTGGGATGTTTCCCCTGCACAGGCTGCCCAGCATCTTCTGCTCCAGCGGCGCTTGCCGAGAGGAGGAGTATTGGCCCATGGCTGCTCCACAGGACGGCTGGTTGCAGCTTGAGGAGACTGGCGATGCACCAATCGCCGTCGATCTGTTCGCCTTCAGCAGCAGAGGGGTGGGCGTCATCCTCACGGCGGAAGCGGGTCTGCAGCAGGGAGAGTGTGCGCTGCTGCTGCTGCAGGCGCATGGTGGGGGCGTCAGCCATCGCCCCGTGCGCTGCTGCTGGCATCGCGCCCACCCAAACGATCCGGGGCTGCAGTGCGCTGGGCTGACGTTCAATGTCCATGCCCAGGCCTGACGAGAGTCCTTGGCGCTGATGTGGATTCAACCGTGTTGGCCTGAGTTCAGGCGGATCAGGTCACAGCGGTGTGCCGGAATTCTGCTGCGGATTGGTAGATCTGCTCAGGCGCGAGTGGAAGGAGGGGAACCGTACCTCAGGCGGCCACAATCGCGAGCATCCGCCGTTCCTAGACTGATAACACATAGAAGAGGAGGCTCCATGGCCACCTGTCATTCGCCCCATCCAGAGGGTGCCGAATCGGCATCCGACGCGCTGCATCAACTGAAACAGCTGACCCAAGACGACCCGGCGTTCGCTGAGGCTCTGCGTGGCATCGAAACCACCGAGCAGGCAGCCGAGCTGATCTGCAAGCACGGTCTTGCGCTGGCTCCGGAGGCCCTTTGGCGTCACCGCGGCACCTTGGTGGAGGGCGGTCGCCCAACTTGGCGCGGCTGAGCTGCAGGGAGCAGCAACGCGCGTCAGCAGGGATGACTGAGGTTCTTCCGCGTTGAGCGTCTGTAGAGGGCCAGGATCCTTGTGCTCTCGGTCCTCTTGGTGATGCCGTCATCAAAACTTTGATCGGGCCTTCCTGGAGCAGATGATTGCCCACCACCGCATGGGCGTGATGATGGCCTCCCATGCCCAGTGGGGCACCGTCCACCCGGAGTTGCGGGAGCTGGAGGCGGCGATGGTGCGGGTCCAGAGCGAGGAGATCGAGCAGATGGCCCGCTGGTACCAGCAGTGGTACGGCACGACGACCCGTTGAGGCCGCCCGGGGCCGCGCCAGAGATGGAGCCGGTGCTGTCAGACCGCCTTGCCCAGGACTCTGCTCAGCGACGCGGGCCGACCAGCACGGCAGGGGCGGGATCCGGAGCGCGGCCCCCGCAGGCCTCCCAGCTGTCGAGCATCCCGAACAGTTCGGCCTGCAGACCCTGCAGCGCCATGATTTTTGCCCCGATTTCACCGGCCTTGCTGCGGATCCGCGCTTTCAGCTCACTGCAGGTGCAGACGCCGGAGCGCCGCGCTTCGAGGATCTGGCGCACATCCGGCAGCGGGATCTCCATCGCCCGCAGAGTGCGGATCAGGTTGAGTTCGGCGAACACGGCGTCATCGAACAGGCGGTAGCCGC
>CAZDTN010000106.1:0-5503 GCA_964508355.1 uncultured Sphingobacterium sp. | reverse complement strand
CCAAACTTTTTTTATAATTCAAGTGATTTGGTTATCTTTGCGCTCCCAAAAACTATGGCTAAACAAGCACTCATTAAGCAGGATGGTACGATCATAGAAGCGTTAAGCAATGCTATGTTCAAAGTGAAATTAGAAAATGGGCATGAGATTTTGGCTACAATTTCGGGCAAAATGAGGATGCACTACATCCGAATTCTGCCAGGGGATAAGGTTGGAGTAGAGATGAGTCCTTACGATTTAACAAGAGGAAGGATCATTTTCAGATACAAATAATAATATTCGAAAGGCGTCAAAAAACGAAATATGAAAGTAAGAGCATCCATCAAGAAACGCAGCGCAGATTGCAAAATCGTACGCAGAAAAGGAAAACTCTATGTGATCAACAAAAAGAATCCTCGTTTCAAGCAGCGTCAAGGTTAATTAAAAATATTCAACAAGTAAACACAATAAACATCTATGGCTCGTATCGCAGGTATTGATTTGCCAAAGAACAAGAGAGGTGAGATTGGTCTCACTTACATCTACGGCATCGGACAATCAACTGCCCAGTACATTTTGTCTAAGGCAGGCATTGATTTCAACAAGAAAGTAAACCAATGGAATGATGATGAGTTAAACGCCATCAGAAATATCATTACCAATGAGTTCAAGGTTGAGGGTCAGCTTCGTTCAGAAGTTCAAATGTCTATCAAGCGTTTATTGGATATTGCTTGTTACCGCGGTCTTCGTCACAGAAAAGGACTTCCATTAAGGGGTCAGCGTACCAAAACCAACTCTCGTACCAGAAAGGGTAAGAGGAAGACGGTTGCAGGTAAGAAGAAGGCGCCTAAGAAATAATAATGCAGAAGAGTGGCTCATGCCGCTTTTCTGTTATTATATATGCACCAATTAAATTGGTCAACGCCGGAAGCTGGTGCAGCGAGGGTTGATCAAGGGTTGAAAAGCCTGTCCACATTTTGAGTACCTATTTAAAGTAATTATGGCAAAAGCACAACAGAACAGCGCTAAAGCAGCTGCAAAGAAAAGAGTGGTAAAAGTTGATAGTTTCGGGGATGCCCACATCAACGCCACGTTCAACAACATCATCATCAGTTTAACCAACAAGACTGGCCAGGTAATTTCTTGGAGCAGTGCAGGTAAAATGGGTTTCAGAGGTTCCAAAAAGAATACTCCTTATGCAGCTCAGATGGCTGCTCAGGACTGCGCTCGTGTGGCATTGGAAGCAGGTTTGAAGAAGGTTGATGTATATGTAAAAGGTCCAGGTGCTGGTCGCGAAGGTGCAATCAGAGCTTTGGCTAATTCAGGAATTGAAGTTGTGATGATCAAGGATATTACTCCTCTACCACACAATGGATGTCGTCCTCCTAAAAAGCGTCGCGTATAATTTCTAATCATAAAGGACGGTTGATTCAGTTTTATGATTTTTTCATAATCAGCTGTCATTCTTAAAAAATCAAAAAAATAAACAAAAATGGCACGTTACACAGGCCCCAAAACGAAAATCTCCAGAATTTTTGGAGAACCAATTCTCGGAAACGGAAAGTACCTCGACAAAAACAGTAATCCTCCTGGCCAGCACGGAGCTCAGCGCAAACGTAAGCAGTTGGGTGAATATGCTATCCAGTTGAAGGAAAAGCAAAAAGCAAAATACACTTATGGTTTGTTGGAGCGTCAGTTCCGCAAAACATTTGAAGAAGCAGCTCGTCTTAAAGGGGTAACTGGTGAGAACTTGATCAAATTGCTTGAAGCTCGTTTAGACAATACAGTATACCGTATGGGTATTTCCCCATCACGTCCAGCTGCAAGACAGTTGGTTTCTCACAAGCACGTCATGGTTAATGATGTAGTTGTGAATATCCCTTCTTATCAACTTAAGCCAGGTGATGTTGTGACCATAGCGGACAAGAGCAAAGGAAGTGAAGCATTGAAATCTCTGATGAGACCGAAGAATCCAAAGATTGGCTGGGTTGATTTCAACGAGGCTGAGTTGACTGGTACATTTGTAGCTTATCCTGAAAGGGAAAACGTACCAGAAAACATCAAGGAACAGCTTATTGTGGAATTGTATTCTAAGTAATCTGCCCGATACCTGCGGGTATCTGGTTTTCATATCATCTACTCGGGTAACCGAGCTTAATAACAAAAAAGGGATTTAAAATGGCCATATTAAACTTCCAGCAGCCGGACAAAATTGTCCTCCAAAAAGCTACCGATTTCGAAGCAACTTTCGAGTTTCGTCCTCTTGAACCTGGTTACGGTGTTACCATTGGTAATGCACTTCGCAGGGTATTGTTGAACTCTCTTGAAGGGTATGCAATTTCAGGTATCGTAATCGAAGGTGCAGATCATGAATTTGCAACCTTGAAAGGAGTTGTTGAAGATGTAACTGAAATCATTCTTAACCTGAAGCAAATCAGATTCAAGAAAATACTTGATCATGATGTACAGTCTGAAAAGCTTACACTTTCTATCAAAGGAAAGTCAGAGTTTACAGCGGGCATGATTGATGAAGTGACTGGAACTTTCCAGGTAATGAATCCTGAGTTGTTGATTTGCACAATGGATCCTTCAGCAAAATTGAACATCGAACTTCACATTACAAAGGGAAGGGGTTATGTGCCCGCTGAGGACAATCAAGTAAAAGATGCTCCATTTGGATATATTCCAATTGATTCTATTTTCACTCCTATCAAGAATGTGAAATATGCAATTGAGAATACCCGTGTTGAGCAGCGTACTGATTTCGAAAAATTATTGTTGGATGTAGTAACTGATGGAACCATCCATCCTGAAGAAGCTGTAAAGCAAGCTTCAAGAATTCTAATTCAGCATTTGATGATCATCACCGATGAGAACATCACCTTCGACAACAAAGAAGAGAAGAAGGAAGACTTGGTTGATGAACAAACACTTCAGTTGAGAAAAGTATTGAAGACACCTTTGGAAGATTTAGATCTTTCAGTACGTGCATTCAATTGCTTGAAAGCAGCTAAAATCAATAGTTTGAGCCAGTTGGTTCAGTACGAGCAAGAAGACCTGATGAAGTTCAGAAACTTCGGACAAAAATCATTGTCTGAAATCGAGCAGGTTCTCCAGGAGAGAGGTTTACATTTCGGAATGGATCTTGCAAAGTTGGGTATTGATGTAGAAGAATATTAGTAGAAAAAAGGATTATCCTTATTTAATAACAGGCTGTAATTCCTGACACGGTACAGCACTAAAACAAAAAGTCATGCGTCACGGAGACAAAATCAACAATCTAGGTCGTAAGAAGGCACACCGCGAAGCCCTCTTGTCAAACCTTGCATGTCAGTTAATTACTTACAAGCGTATTGTAACAACTCATGCTAAAGCAAAAGCACTGCGTACTTTCATCGAACCTTTGATCACAAAGACTAAGAAAGTTGAGAGTAAAGAGCAGATCATGCACAACCACCGTATCGTTTTCTCTTATCTTCAAGATAAAAATGCTGTGAAAGAACTTTTCACAGTAGTAGGTCCAAAAGTTGCTGCTCGTCCAGGTGGATACACCAGAATCATCAAGTTGGGTATTCGTCTTGGTGATAATGCAGAAAGAGCAATGATTGAATTGGTTGACTTCAACGAAATCTATGGTAAGAATGTAGCAGAAGCTGCAGCTCCAGCCAAGAAGACAAGAAGAAGTGCTGCTTCAAAAAAGAAAGCAACAGCTGAAGCTCCTGTAGCAGAAACTCCAGCAGCTGAAGCTTCTGCAGAAGAAACAAAATCAGCGGAATAGGAAAATGTTGATAAATTATCTTTTTAAAGGCAGGTCTTTTGGTCCTGCCTTTTTTATTTTGCATTCAAATTGACATTCATGCCCAATCAAGAAATTAAGTCAGTCCCTGCAGTTTTGGTTTTGGAAGACGGAATGGTTTTTCATGGTCGTTCGTTTGGTAAGATTGGTACAACTTCAGGTGAGTTGTGTTTCAATACCGGCATGACTGGATATCAGGAAGTTTTTACTGATCCCAGTTATTATGGCCAGGTTTTGATCATGAATACCGTACACACTGGAAATTATGGCGTGAAACCTGAAGATGTAGAAAGCGAAACCGTAAAGATTAAAGGATTAATTGGCAGAAATCTTGAAGAACGTTATAGCCGATTGATGGCAACTGATTCTTTGCATAATTATCTCGAACAACAAGGTGTTGTATCAATAGAAGATATCGATACACGAGCATTGGTTACACATATCAGGGAAAAAGGTGCTATGAATTGTATCATCTCTTCGGAAAATACCAATGTTGAAGAATTGAAATTAGCATTGAGTAAGGTGCCTTCTATGGACGGACTCGAACTTGCTTCTGTTGTTTCAACACAGGAAGTTTACCATATGGGTGATCCAAATTCATCTATACGTATAGCTGTTCTTGATTTTGGTGTAAAGCGCAATATCATCAGGTGTATGGCTGATAGGGGAGCATACGTTAGAGTACACCCTGCAAAGACCAGTTTTGAAGAATTACAGCAATTTGAGCCTCATGGCTATTTCATATCAAATGGACCTGGTGATCCATCATCAATGGGTTATGCTGTTGAAACAGTTAAACAGATTTTGGAAACCAAGAAGCCGGTCTTTGGAATTTGTTTGGGTCACCAATTACTCGCTTTGGCAAATGGTATACCAACATTTAAAATGCACCATGGCCACAGAGGTTTGAATCATCCTGTTAAGAACTTGATGAATGGACTTTGTGAAATTACTACACAGAATCATGGCTTTGCTGTTGATGCCAATGCCATCAGAAATGCAGCAAATGTTGAAGTGACACACATCAATTTGAATGATGATTCTATCGAAGGAATCCGTTTAAAGGATAGACCTGCTTTCTCGGTTCAATACCATCCTGAGGCTACACCTGGTCCACATGATAGTCGCTATCTTTTCGATGATTTCATATCTTTAATCAACAACAACTGATTTGAAAAAGATTGTCATCATCAATGGTCCGAATCTAAATCTGCTTGGACAGAGAGAACCTGAAGTTTATGGAACTGAAGGTTTCGATGCTTTTTTAGTGAAACTCAGGGCTCAGTTCAGTGATGTGTCTATCGAATATTTTCAATCTAATATAGAAGGTGAATTGATCAATGCTATTCAATCAGCTGGGAAATCTGCTGATGCTATCATACTCAATCCAGCAGGATATACCCATACTTCAGTCGCAATAGGAGATGCCATAGCTGCCATTCAAACACCTGTAGTAGAAGTGCATATTTCCAATGTGCATACACGTGAGGAATTCAGAAAGATTTCTCATGTTTCAGCAAAAGCCAAAGGAACAATTGCAGGACTAGGTTTAGAAGGCTATACACTAGCCCTGCAATATCTGATCAAGAATTAATTATTTCTTACTGTCTTTAGCCATTTTCTGAACAAGATCTAGCTTGCCAATATAAAGGCTTCTACCGTGTGTTCCCAACACAATTTCATTTTCTCTTTCCTGTATGGCAAGGTCATGTACTGGAATTCCCATTG
>CAZDTN010000105.1:0-5523 GCA_964508355.1 uncultured Sphingobacterium sp. | reverse complement strand
TATTTGAAAAACCAAACAAAGCAGTATTATTAAAAATTTGGGCTTTTTGTGCTTCTGCGGATGGCAATGTTGGTGTTGCGGGTCTTGCTTGTCGCGGGTTAGCCAATAATTGTGCCTGATTCAAACCACCAGGTGTCTGGTAATTTAATCTGGAAAGCAAAACAAGGAAATCGCTTCTGAATTTATTACTCTCTTTTAATTTAAATCGGAGTTGAATATTGTCTTTTTGCAAACGACTGTTTTTACGGTAACCATTTGCTTGATTATGATTTTGCAAAACCTGAAGATTATAACCTTCAGTATTTTTTTGCCATTGTAACGATTGATGAATGGCCCCAAAACTACCAGCAGCAAACCTTAATTGCCCTGCACTTGAATCTCGAACAGCATCATTAAAGAGACTGTTTCCAGTCAATAAAACAGCACCTCCTGTTCCAGCTCCATAAATACTACCTGCTGGCCCTTTGAGTATTTCAGCGCGACTAACATTACTGATGTCTAATAAATTGAGATATGCATTACCCCCAGCATCTGTAAATAAAAAATCATCCAGGTACATTTTCACATTTCGAACACCAAAAGGCGATCTCAATAAACTACCTCGAATTGATAACCGATAACTGCCCGGCGATCTTTCTTCCATCCTAACCCCAGGTACATTGTTAAAAGCAGGCAGTAAACTAAACGTTGAGTTACGTTGTAATGCTTGTTTATTCAGGACACTGATTGTTGAAGGAACAAGGTGTAATTTAGCATTAGATTCAAAACCTCTAACAACTACTTCTTGGATAGAATAAATAGAATCCTCCTGGCCATAAACCAGGTTTACGTTTATTGTGTATATCAACGTAAGAAAAAATAGAACCTTTTTCAAGGGTCTATTTTTTTATATACATTACTTCTTTTACCAACTTAACAGTTCTAGGTACATCTGGTAAATACCCTGCAACAAGATTTGGTGCATAGTGCATGGGCGCATCGGCTGCAGTTATTCTTCTAATTGGTGCATCCAAATAATCAAACCCTTCTTTTTGGATTCTGTAAGTAATTTCAGAAGAAACAGATGCAAAAGGCCATTGCTCCTCAACAATAACCAATCTATTTGTTTTCTTAACACTTTCTAGAATGGTATACCAGTCGAGTGGACGAATTGTTCTTAAATCAATCACTTCAGCACTGATTCCCTCTTTCTCCAATTCTTCAGCTGCTGCAAGTGCAACTTTCATCATCTTATTAAATGAAACAATTGTTACATCTCTTCCGGGTCTTTTGATATCAGCTTTACCAATTGGAATTAAGTATTCTTCTTCAGGCACCTCACCCTTATCACCATACATCACTTCACTCTCCATGAAAACGACAGGATCATCATCTCTGATTGCACTTTTCAGAAGTCCTTTTGCATCGTATGGATTTGAGACAGATATAACTTTTAAACCAGGAATATTAGCATATAAACTTTCAAAAGCTGTGGAGTGCTGAGCACCTAGTTGACCTGCAGAGCCATTGGGGCCTCTGAAAACAATTGGACAACCTACTTGTCCACCACTCATGGCCAACATCTTGGAAGCTGTATTTAAAATCTGATCCAAAGGTAATACTGCAAAGTTCCAGGTCATGAATTCCACGATTGGCCTTAACCCATTTTGAGCAGCACCAACTGCGACTGCAGTGAAACCAAGCTCCGCTATTGGAGTATCAATAACACGTTTTGGACCAAATTCGTCAAGCATACCCTGACTTACTTTATAGGCACCATTGTACTCTGCTACTTCCTCTCCCATGAGAAAAACGCGTTCATCCCTCCTCATCTCTTCCTGCATGGCTTCTCTTAGCGCTTCTCTAAAGGCAATGATTCTACCCATAAAAACAGATTTTGTGATGCAAAAGTATTGCAAGGAAGGAAATGTGCAAAATAAAAACCCCGCACTTGCGGGGTTGTTATCTTCAGGCGTTTTTAGCACTTTGTGGCTTCATAGTCTGGACGCCTGTCGGCTTTTCTAAGAACACACCACTGTTCAAAGGATAATTGGATATACGGATTTTAATAGGATGATGTAAACCTAAAGAAGGTTTTAACCACCCCAAAATCCAATACCTACTAATTTAAAAGATTACGTATTTCTGCTGAACCCCACTAACGCGGTACACGCAACACCATTGCCGAAGCCCCTCCACCGCCGTTACAAATGCCTGCCGCCCCATATTCCTTACCATGTTGTTTCAAGGCATGAATAAGCGTAACAATTATTCTGGCACCGCTGCATCCTAAAGGATGTCCTATAGAAACTGCTCCCCCATGGATGTTTAAACAATCAAGGCTTATGCCCATTCTTTTTGCATTTTCAATAGATACCACTGAGAAGGCTTCATTTATTTCCCAAAGGTCAATTTCTTCTTTTTTCAACCCTGCTTTTTCAACAGCTTTGGGTAGGGCCAAAGCTGGACTAGTAGTGAACCATATAGGTTCTTGCTCAGCATCAGCATAGCCCATAATTATGGCCATTGGTTTTAAACCTAATGATTCTGCTTTTTCTTTGGACATTAAAACGACTGCTGCGGCACCATCATTCATGGTGCTTGCATTTGCTGCAGTTACTGTTCCATCTTTTTTAAAAGCAGGTTGTAAAGAAGGAATCTTTTCAAAATTCACAGCCCATGGCTCTTCATCTTTGTCCATGATAATGGCAGGACCTTTTTTTTGTGGAATGGATACAGGAACAACCTCGTTCAAAAACATCCCTTGCTCCCATGCTTGTTGTGCTCTTTTATAGGCTTCAATGGCATATTGATCCTGTTCTTCTCTGGTAATACCACACTCAGTAGAGCAATGTTCTGCAGCAAGCCCCATGGCTTGCTTATCATAGGGATCTGTTAACCCATCCTTTGCCAATCCATCAATTATACTGCGGTCTCCATACTTTGAACCCCATCGAATGGAATCTATATAATACGGCACATTTGACATGCTTTCCATTCCACCGGCCACTACGCAATCAGCATCACCTAATAGGATATTCTGAACCCCCATCGCAATGGCTTTCATACCACTGGCACATACTTTATTAACTGTTGTGCAAACTGCACCTTCTGATAATCCTGCACCCAATGCAGCCTGACGGGCAGGAGCTTGTCCAAGATTTGCAGACAACACATTACCCATAATCACCTCCTGTATTAAGTCGGCCTGAACACCTGCTAGCTTGACAGCAGCTTCGATGGCAATGCTACCCAATTGTGTAGCAGAAAAACCAGACAATCCACCACCAAATTTTCCAATAGGTGTCCTAACTGCAGATAACACATAAACTTCTTTCATAAACACTAGTTTTTATAGAGTATAGTAGCACTGTATGGCTTTAGCTCAATGCTATCCTGTACTTTTTGATTTGATTTGATAGATTTGTTTAACTGATTGTTGGACACGTATACATGCCAAAATCCTTTTGATAACTTGACTCGTTGTGCCACAGCAGATCCATTATACATCACTCGAATATTTTTCCAACTATCACCAACTGATTCACCATCTAATTCATAGGCGACCAAACCTTTGGTTGTTGATTCATCAAAACGAATGAGACCTGCTATTTGGGATTGGGTAGTCATGCGAAAAGCAGGATGCTCCTTTCGCATAGCGATTAAGGCTCTCACATATTCATACACATCCAGGTATGTTGATTTATCATTCCAGTTAATGGCATTAATGCTGTCTCCTGCATTAAATGAATTTTCTACTCCCCGTTTGGTTCTTAAGAATTCTGTCCCGGCATGTAAAAAGCTAATCCCTTGCGAAGTGAGAACAATAGAAAGGGATAACAAATGCATGTTCTTTCTGGTTTCAAAAACATCAGTAGAATTTGAAATTGCTAACTTATCCCACAATACATGGTTATCATGACATTCACAATAGGAAACAACTTGTGCAGGAGATTTTGCATAAGGGGCTTTTGAATAGTTTACTTTTTGATACGCGATTTGAGGATGATCTAAAGCTGCAATTACACCAAACTTGATACTCTCTTCCATATCTTGTTTACCCGATGCAAATCCTTTATCAGCATGATCAAAAACACTTCCCTTGATTCCATCTCTTAAATCATCACTAAACACAGCAATGCCTTCTAATTGATGTGCATTCTTTTTAATAGCCCTCACTGAATCTGGTAAAGGTGAACTTCCTGCAGTCCATCCTTCGCCGTACAATAAAATATCTGGTTTTATGTCATGCAATTCTTTTGAAATCAAATTCATGGTTTCAATATCATGAATACCCATAAGGTCAAATCTGAAACCATCAATGTGATATTCATTTACCCAATATTTAAGCGACTCCAACATGAATTTTCTCATCATGGGTCTCTCACTCGCTGTTTCATTTCCACAAGCAGATGCATTAGAAAATCCTCCCGACTCATTTTGTCGGTAATAATAACCTGGAACCAATTGATTGAAATAAGAATTTTCAGTGAGCATGGTATGATTATACACCACATCCATCACCACCCTGATCCCTTTTTTGTGCATGGATTGTACAAGAGCTTTAAATTCCTTTATTCTTGTAACACCATCAGCTGGATTGGTTGAATAAGAACCTTCGGGTACATTATAGTTCAATGGATCATACCCCCAATTGTATTGCAAACTATCCGGCTTGTTTTCAACCACACTATAAAAATCATAAGACGGTAATAAATGAACATGTGTTACACCAAGATCCTGTAAATGATCTAAGCCTGTCGCGACTTTCTTGTCGTTCACTACTCCCCCCTCTGTCAATCCTAAGAATTTCCCTTTGTTGCTAACAGCAGAAGTAGGATGTATGGTAGCATCTCTTACATGTAATTCATAAACAACAGCATCAACAGGTAATCCCCCCATTCCTTTTTCTAGGTTTTTTCTCGAACTGAAAACTGGTGATTGATCTAAAGCCCATCCTATTGGGTTGGTGTCTTTCAAATCAATAACCACTGCACGTTTTCCATCGGTTCCAACCGCCTTAGCGTAAGGATCTGGCACTTCTGCTAACCATTTGTTGTTCACCAATACCTGAAACACATAATACTGTCCCTTTATGTCTTTATCAAATGAAATTGTCCATGTACCATTTGCTGATTTAGTCATCAGATGAGATCCCAATTGATCTTTACCCAACGATGACCCATAAAAAATTATTCTTGCTGCATCAGCAGTGGGACTCCATATTTTAAATACGGATTGCTTTGGTGTATAGGTCAATCCCAAATCATCACCATGATAAACAGGATAGATTTTTGTATCTAAAAATTGTCCATAGCCTTGGTGGACACTCAACATAAATAAGAGAAAAATTGATCTTGCTAAATATCGCATAAAATGGGAATACTTGATTTGAATTTATTCTGTTTCGGGAGCCAATGACCAATGTTCAGGTGAACGCCACAAACCTGATAATAACAATTCGCGCATGAAGAAAAATTCTTTGGGTAGTTTATCATACATCATCGAAAACAATTCTTCGTGTGCAAGAATTTCTTTCTTCCA
>CAZDTN010000104.1:0-5583 GCA_964508355.1 uncultured Sphingobacterium sp. | reverse complement strand
GTGGTAGGCAAACTTCATCATTGCAAACCATGAATGCGATTTTGCCGTTTAAATTGGTCTTGGCGGATGTTTTTGTATTGACTATTTGAGTAAATGTGACCGTTTTTTCAAAGAAATTCACTTTACCACCCCACACTTCTTCCACTTTTGTTATTTTCTTTCCTTTTTCTACAGGCTTACCTTGAAAAGTGAGGAGAGGGTTTGGTGAAAAAGTAATGGTTGTTGGAATAGGACCTTCAACACCTGCATTAATGGCATATAAATGGAAGTCACCATTAATATTTGCCGTCATACTCACCTCATATTTCTTATCAGCTACTTTTTTCGATGAAAACTCCCACTTTACTTGTTTAGCAGATCCCATTTGTGAAAATGCTGTCATTGTCAACCCAAGTGCAAGGATCAAAAAAGAGAATATTTTTTTCATGAGGGAATTTTTATGCGAGAACAGCTCGTTTTACATGTTCTAAAAACAACGTGTTGAAAATTGTTTTACCATCAGTATTGCCTAGTTTTTCAGAACAGGCTCTTTCTGGGTGTGGCATCATGCCAAATACATTTCTTCTGCTATTACAAACACCGGCAATATTGTGCATAGTGCCATTGGGATTAGCAGTAGGGGTGATATTTCCAGCTTCGTCACAATACTTATAGATAATTTGATTGTTTGCTATCAAATCATTCAATGTTTTTTCATCAGCATAATATCTTCCTTCACCATGTGCTATGGGAATTTTCAGCGCCTTGCCTTCACTACCGATGATGTGTACATTTTTACAAATGAATTGCTGGTTGCTGTTTTTTAACAGAGCACCTGGTAACAATCCCGCTTCACATAAAATTTGAAATCCATTGCAAACACCCAACACCTTACCTCCGCGATTAGCAAATTCTACAGTAGCCTGCATCATAGGACTAAACCTTGCTATTGCTCCACACCGAAGATAGTCGCCATAAGAGAACCCTCCTGGTAATACAATACAATCCTCTGTGTTGAATGCTGATAAATCATTGTCTTTGTGCCAAAGTTCAACTACTTCTTGTCCTAGGCCATCTCTCAGAGCGCCTATCATATCTCTATCACAATTGGATCCAGGGAAAACGACTACACCAAATTTCATTACTGTCTGTTTGACACAAAGTTAAAACCTTTATCTGAATGACTTGGCTTTGAAGTAAAAATTACCTGAGCAGAGCAATAGCTATTAACACAAAGAATAGTAGGTTGGGGATAAAGTCTTTTTTGAAATGTAAAAAGATGGGGGCAATTAAAAAACTTGCAGGAGTCAACATAAACATAATTTCCCTTGCTAAAACACCAAATTTGACGCCTAATATGCCTAAAATAACCAGAATCAAAATAAATATGATAAGATAGGTTTTTCTATTTTGGATGACCATTTTACCAATAGCAGTGCTATACATCCATAAGCCAATCAAAGGAAGAATAGTGACCAGTCCGATTTTTGTCCAGGTAATTGGAGCATATGTTGGCATGTCAAAGACAATGCCATAATCAGAAAAAAATTGTTTCAAATTGAGTTGGTCGTTTAGGTATTCCCACGATAATAAAAAGTAAAATGGCATTAAAAATCCAAGGGTGCAAACAAGCCATTCTTTGGAGGATGCAGGACGCATAATAAAGAGTGCGGTAATCAACCACAGGTAGGTAGTCCAGTATCCAGTATTTAAAGCAGCCAATGTACCGGCTACAAATCCTGCTGCAATAAGATTATTGGCTGGTTTTTCTTGCTTGTAAATAATTATCATCAACTTGATGAGTATAAGCAGCAAGCCACTGATTAAAATAAAAAAAGTGTTGACTCTGAAAGGTAGTAGTGATTGAACCAATAAAAAAGTCATTGCAGGAACAAATCCTGGCTTTTCCATAAGACGGTGATCAACTATAATTTTATTTAGGAAAAGGCTTTCTATCAGTAATAAAATAATGTTGATGATTCTCAAGCCGCCACTTTGTTCATGTAATGGGAAAACATACTGCTCAATATAATTAAATAACAACGCAGTATTGTTTCCTTCGGGTAATGCTTCCAGAGGAGCCCTCCACTCAGGCAAGGTGGCCAATGCTATTAAAAAGACAATGGCAATCGGATTGTTATGCTTGAATAAAGTAATCAACTAGTTTAGAATTCTATTTTTGCAAAGCAAATATAGTTCTTGTAAACACAAGGAATAACGATTTGTCTTAATCCAATTTGTTTGCCAAATTTTGGCATGAAATCATATTCTCTATCTAGATTCTTTAATGTTGGTTGTCGTTTTACTTTTCCCTCAGCATCTAATGTAGCTGAGTTGAGCATCAGTTCTCTTTTTTCTCTTTGGTTGAAAAGAAAACGCACCTCATTACCGGTATTGAATAACTGGTAGGAGATAAACGCATCTGAATTGTCGTCATACTGACTTTTCCTGATGGTGTTGTTCCATCTTAATGTTCCATCAGCATTGAAGAAAAACACTACTATATTTTCAGAAACATATCTCATGAGGTTATTCTGGGGGCCAAATCTGTTGAATGGATCATACCAGCCCCAGCCGTACATTCTGGTTATAGGGTAATTATAGTAAAGATCATAGGGGGAAAAAAATGGGGAGAACCCACCATATAGGTAGTCCCACCTGTTCCATGTATTATTTCTAGAGGAGGAATAGTATAATTCGGCAGCGACTGCAAAACTACCATCTTGTAATGGCAGCACATGTCTTATGAAATAATCGTTGAAAGCAGTTTTGACAGAATTATTATCTCCTTTTGCTTCAAAGCGAAGACTATCGCTGAATTCAAGTACAGTTTCAGTAGTCAGTTTTTTAATTTTTTTGTCCCAAATTGCAGCATACAGCCCTTCAATGTTCCCTTTTCTTTGTCTGTAGAATAATGAAGTAAGGATGAGTTTCTTGTTATTATTGTCGATTTTTAATTTTACTTCATCCAATGTCATATTTTTTAATACCATTGGAATTTTGGTAATGGTATCACTATTTGCTTCTTTGTAAATCAGTTCTACTTTATTTATGTAATCTCTATTGCCATCTCTTGAAGCTCTTCCAAATACAAAGTCACCGTCATTGTCTACCAAAAACTCTGTAAACAATCCCTCTCTGTCTTGGTTGGTGAGGTCAAAGCTGGTTTTTTTGATCAGCTCCATCTGGTTATTGTACAATAGTGAGCTAATTTGAAAGTTTTTATCGTTAATTCTTTTGATCTTAAAGATGACAATCTTCTTTTTATCATCACTGGTAATCATTGAGTAGACTTTGTTGTCTGAATTACCGCCTATATGTGAGGTATCCAGATCAATAGGATCAGTCATAAGCTTTCCTTCCTGGTTGATTTTAACCATAGAGTAAGTAACCACGTTTCTTCTTTGGTGCTGGTAAATCATGTAGGCAAAATCACCATAGGAGACAAAATCAACAGTATATACTTTTTCAGGCATGAAATCAAGTTTGATTCTGTTTTTGATTTGCATGTCGTTGTCATATACACTAATATCGTGTCTGTTTCTGTTGTTTTTGTAAATATTGATGTTGTTACCCATCCTTCCTATGATTTCAAAATTCATTTCCTTGAAATCTTCGCGATCTACCAAAGAGTAATCTATTTTCTGCGCAATGGCAGAAATTGAGGTGATACATATAAAAAAGGCAACAAGTACTTGCTTCATGAGGAGTAGCTTTCAAATTAAAATTAGTTCAAGTCTGTCAAACTATTTTTTAAAACAAACTTAAATTCCCTATACCTTTGTTTTGCCTTTTTGGCAATTCAAATTCAAAGCAAAGTGGGTAAACAGCTAAACAAAGTCACCGCAGCAGGCTTGCTGATCGCTTTGGGGATAATTTACGGCGATATCGGTACTTCCCCTCTCTACGTTTTCAGTGCAATTATTAATGGACGTGTTATTTCCGAAGAATTGATTCTTGGGGGTATTTCTTGTATCATATGGACATTGACCTTGCAGACTACCATTAAATATGTAATCCTAACTCTTCAGGCAGACAATAAAGGGGAGGGGGGGATCTTTTCGTTGTACACATTGGTTAGAAGGAGAAGGAAGTGGCTTGTTATTCCAGCAATGATTGGTGGTGCGGCTTTGCTTTCTGAAGGTATAATCACTCCTCCCATTTCTGTTACATCTGCAGTCGAGGGTCTTACCCAGTTACCCGCCCTCGCCGATATTACTGAAATGCAAATCGTCTACATTGTACTTTGCATCATTGCTGTTTTATTTTTTATGCAGCAATTTGGTACTGCCTCTATTGGAAAGATGTTTGGTCCGGTTATGTTCACCTGGTTTGGCATGCTAGCAGTTTTGGGAGTTATCAATATTTTCCAAGACTGGACTGTTTTTAAAGCATTTAATCCAGTTTACGCTATTCAATTACTTGTGAAATATCCTGGGGGATTTTGGCTTTTAGGAGCTGTGTTTCTTTGTACGACAGGAGCTGAAGCACTATACTCAGATTTGGGTCATTGCGGAAGAAAAAACATTCGCATTACCTGGATTTGGGTAAAGACTAGTTTGATTTTGAACTATTTGGGACAAGGGGCTTATTTATTGCAAATGAAGGGTAAGTTATTTGCCAATTCAACCCTGATGAAAAATGCTTCATTTCTGGAAGCCAACCCAGATGCTGAGTTACTGCGCAACCCATTCTTTGCAGTAATGCCTAATTCTTTTTTGTTAATTGGTATCATAATTGCAACTGCAGCTGCAGTTGTTGCGAGTCAGGCTATGATTAGTGGTTCATTCACTTTAATCAGCGTCGCCATGCGTTTGAACCTATGGCCCAAATTCAAAATAGTCTATCCTACTGAAGAAAGGGGACAATTGTTTATACCTGCAATCAATGCATTACTTTTTGTTGGTTGTTGCTTAATTGTACTCTATTTTAAAAATTCAGGTAGTATGGAGGCTGCCTATGGTTTGGCTATCACGCTATGTATGTTTGCAACATCCATTCTTTTTGCCAATTATTTGGTATTGCATAGGGTGAAATCATTTTTCATTTACCTCTATTTGGCGGTATACATTACTATTGAATCAAGTTTTCTTATTGCCAACTTGGAGAAATTCCCTCATGGTGGTTTTGCTACATTGGTAGTAGGTGGAATTTTCTTTATCATTATGTATGTCTGGCATAAATCGCGAAAAATTAAAAACCGCTATGTTGAGTTTGCCAGATTGGATAACTATCTACCAGTTTTACAGGAGTTGAGTAATGACCAAACCATCAATAAATACGCTACTCATCTAGTATATTTAAGCAGTGCTAATAATTTTAAAGAGATTGAATACAAGATTATCCATTCAATTTTGAATAAAAAGCCCAAAAGAGCAGATATTTATTGGTTTGTACACGTTGATACATTAGATGATCCATATACCTGCGAATACGAAGTGCAGACCATAATACCTAATGAGGTTATCAGGGTAGAGTTCCGACTAGGGTTCAGGCAACAGCCTAAGATCAATGTTATGTTCCGTAAAGTGGTAGAAGATATGGTGGCCAACAAAGAAGTGAATATTACTTCACGTTATGAGAGCTTAGCACGAAATAATATCG
>CAZDTN010000103.1:0-5629 GCA_964508355.1 uncultured Sphingobacterium sp. | reverse complement strand
ACTAAATATTATTGCGCCGCAAAGTTAGTATATTATAATTTTGCGCCCGAACCTTAGTCTTTTATTGTTGTTAATGCATTTTGTGGGTAAATACATATTTCTTTCTTTTATACTGTTCAATAGTCTATTCTCAAGTGCACAAAACCGTTATACCATAAATGGTTATATAAGGGATTCCTTAAGCCGTGAAACCTTAATTGGCGCAACCTTACAAGTGAAAGAACTTTCTAGAGGAGTTAGCAGCAACCAATATGGTTACTTTTCAATAACACTTCCAGAGGGAGAATATACGCTGACTATCAGCTTTGTGGGTTATTTCCCTGCAGAGCAAAAAATAAGTTTAAGACAAGATCAAGAGTTGAATGTTTCCCTTTTTTCTAAATCAAGTTTGTCCCAAGAGATTGTCATTTCAGCTAAAAAAAGAGATGCCAATGTGAAAAATGCTCAAATGGGACAAATCGATTTATCCATGAACCGCATGAGGTCTGTTCCGGTCATTTTTGGAGAAGTTGACCCTCTCAAAACCTTGCAATTGTTTCCAGGAGTATCGAATGCAGGAGAGGGTAATTCAGGCCTCTATGTAAGGGGTGGCGGACCAGATCAAAATTTGATATTACTGGATGATGCAGTGGTTTATAATACAGGTCATTTATTTGGTTTCTTTTCAATTTTCAATGGGGATGCCATCAAAAATACCACGCTTATCAAAGGTGGAATGCCTGCGCAATATGGAGGTCGTTTATCTTCTGTCCTTGATATTTCCATGAAGGATGGAAACATGAAACAATTTCAAGCAGAAGGGGGTATTGGTTCTATATCCTCCAGATTAGCAATTCAAGGTCCTTTAGTTAAAGACAAAGCCTCTTTTATGATTTCTGGTAGGAGAACATATATAGATGCACTAGTAAAGCCCTTTATTAAAAAAGGCAGTCAGTTTTATGGATCTGGGTATTATTTCTACGACCTCAATGCTAAGTTCAACTATAAATTTTCTAACAAAGACAGGTTATACATAAGCGGATATTTTGGCAGGGATGTTTTTGATTTTGTCAACAACCAACGTCAATTTGATGTAAATATTCCCTGGGGTAATTCTACATTGACAGCAAGGTGGAATCATGTGTTTAATAAGAAATTGTTTATGAATACCACGTTTGTTTACAATGATTATGACTTTGCTCTAGGAGCTCTGCAAAACAGTTTCAATTTTACACTTAAAAGTGGCATAAGGGATTTGAGTTTTAAGACAGATCTCGATCATTATTTAACACCAGAGCATAAATTAAAATACGGACTACTTTATACGTATCATCGTTTTTCTCCCAGTGTAGTTTCTGGACAACAAGACAGTGTAGTGTTTAATCCAAATAATGCTCAATTAAAATATGCCAGAGAGATGGCAGCTTATGTTCAGGATGACTGGGAGATTTCAGAAAGGCTAAAATTAAATTTTGGTCTGAGATGGAGTGGTTTTCAACAAGTAGGTCCGTTTACCAATTATGCAACAGACAATTTTGGTAACCGCTTAGATAGTTCAGTCTTTAGAAAAGGTGATCCAATAAAATTTTATCATGGATTAGAGCCGAGAGCCACAGTGCGTTATTCCCTCAATGATGAGACTTCAATTAAAGGATCAGTCTCAAGAAACAGACAATATATCCATTTGGTAAGCAATGCAGGGACAACCTTGCCTACTGATGTCTGGGTGCCAAGTACTTTTAGGGTTAAGCCTCAGTTATCATGGCAATATTCTGCTGGTATTTTCAAAAATTTCAAAGACAATACATACGAGACATCCATTGAGGTTTACTATAAGTCAATGAAAAATCAAATTGAATATCGCGAAGGTTACACACCGTCCATTAAAGATCCTGAAGAAGAATTTGTTTTTGGCAACGGGTGGAGTTATGGAGCAGAATTTTTCTTCAATAAAACAAAAGGTAGACTTACAGGTTGGATTGGCTATACACTGGCTTGGTCCTGGCGGAAATTTCCAGAACTAAACAGAGGCAATAAATATCCTGCAAAGTTTGATAGAAGGCATGATCTTTCTGTAGTGGGTATTTATGAATTCAATTCTAAATGGAAGCTATCTACTGTTTTTGTGTATGCAACTGGAAATGCTGCCTCTTTACCAGAGAAATTTTATTTGGTAGAGGGTGTGTTGACCCAGCAGTACAGCAATATTAATCAGTACCGTTTGCCTTCATATCATAGGCTAGATATTTCTGCAACATATACACCAGTGCCAAAAAAACAAAGGAAAGTTAGCAGCAGCTGGAATTTTAGTTTATACAATGCATACAGCAGAAGAAATCCATATTTCTTTTATTTTGACCAGACTGGAAGTGCATTTGATGGATCTTTGCAAGTACAAGCCAAACAAGTTTCACTCTTTCCGGTTATTCCTTCTGTCACCTACAACTTTAAATTTTAGGTTCTATTTTTTATACTTGAACCGAATTGCTCCACTGGTTTGTTCGTTGGATGATATGTTTATTTCAAAGCGTTTCGTAGGGGTAGTTACAATCATCAAGGCAGTGTTTGGAGGGATAGAGCCAAGACTTTCAGCGTACATAATTAAATCGTAAACATCTTCATTTTCATCCATTTTTATTTGAAGAGTAATAGGTTGTGCTGTGAGCATTTTAGATGAGATGATTTGCTTTTCATTTAAATAAATTGAAACTACATCTCCATCAACTTGACCATTATCGTATATATCTACTTTAATATTGGGTTCTGATACTTCAATAGTTTTGATGACTTGGTATGTTCTTTTTGATAATTTTTCCTTTGTGTTATCTGGAATATTTTTTGCTTTAACAGTTTCAGCAGGTATGGCTGTTTTATCACTATTCTTTTTTTCAGTTTGGAAATCCTTCACAGATTGCTGAGCAACTTTAGGGAGGTTTGACGCAGGAATATCCTCTTGTTTTTTTACATCTTTTGTTGATGCAACTGGTGGGATATTGTTGGGGATATTTTTTTTACTGTTGTTATTTGTTTGAGTAGGCGTTTTTTTGGCAACAGGGGTTGTTTTTTTAGGAGTAACTCTTGATTCAGTGTCTTTCTTTACATTTTCTTTAATTAGGGCTTTTCTTTCAAGTTCGGTAGATCCATTTCCACATGTACTTCCTTTTTCTGTAGGTTTCCATTTACCGATGAGAATTTCTTTTTCCTTTTGTTTTAAGTAGGTGAGTTGGTGTGTCTGATGACAGTTTTCAAAATCAGGAGGCGTATTAGTTTTGACAGTTTCTACTTCACTAATCACCATAGACTTACTTCCTTTATCATAGTTGCCTTTTAATCGGCAAATAACAAAATAACGTTTACCTGCAATAGAAAAATAGGTATATGAATAACCTGAGAGTTGGTTGCCATTTGCTTCAATTTCTAAAACATAATCAGTCCCAGTACTGCCAGGATCTCCTTCAGATTTGAATTTGCCGATCCATTGACCAGTCAATTGTTGGGCTGTACTTGTTATGTTCGAGCAAAAGATTAGAACAATAGCAAGTGTTGCAGCTTTAAATAGCTGTTTAGAAAGTTGTTTGTGCTTTAATATAAAGGGGGGTAAAATTCTAATCAAATCCAACTTTTTTATTCAACTGGCTAAATTATTGTGAATTCAAGAGGGGCTTACCCAATAGTTCGTTAAATTTGCACTCTAAGTGTAATTAAATCAATAGATAACAGAAATGATTAATGTAAGATTTCCAGATGGTGCAGTAAGGAATTATGAAAAAGGCATAACCCCCATGGCCATTGCAAAATCGATTTCAGAGGGATTGGCCAAAAAAGTAATTGCTGCATCGATTGATGGTATTGTTTGTGATGCTACAATGCCTATTCACACTAATGTGGCTTTGAAATTGCATACTTGGGACGACATGGAAGGGAAATCAACATTTTGGCATTCTTCTGCACACTTGTTGGCTGAAGCTGTAGAATCATTATTTCCAGGGGTAAAGTTTTGGGTGGGTCCGGCGGTCGATAAGGGGTTCTATTATGACATGGATTTGGGTGACAGGCATATTTCTGATGATGATCTTCATGCATTAGAAAAGAAAATGGTTGAGTTGGCTGCTAAAAATAATCCTTTCTTAAAAAAAGAAATAAGCAAGACCGATGCTATAGCTTATTTTACTGATAAAGGGGATGAATACAAGTTGGATTTACTTGCAGGCTTGCAGGATGGGGAGATCACCTTTTACACACAGGGTGAATTCACTGATCTTTGCCGTGGGCCGCATATCCCTCACACGGGTCTAATAAAAGCGATTAAGCTTACTTCAATTGCTGGTGCGTATTGGAAAGGGGATGAAAAAAACAAGCAACTGACTAGGGTTTATGGTGTTACATTCCCTAATCAGAAAGAATTGGATGAGCACATACAAATGCTCGAAGAGGCTAAAAAAAGAGACCATAGAAAGCTGGGAAAAGAGTTGGGTATTTTCACATTTGATGATGATGTAGGACCGGGACTTCCATTATGGATGCCCAATGGTACCGTAGTTATCGAAGAATTGGAAAAACTGGCTAAGGAAACAGAAACTGCTGCTGGTTACAAAAGGGTGGTTACTCCACATATTGCCAAAGAGAGTATGTATCTAACAAGTGGACACTTACCTTATTACCAAGACAGTATGTATCCACCTATGGAGCTTGAAGGTGTTAAATATTACCTCAAGGCCATGAATTGCCCTCACCACCACAAAATTTTCTCTGCTGAAAGCCGCAGTTATAAGGATTTACCGCTTCGCTTGGCAGAATACGGAACTTGTTATCGTTATGAACAAAGTGGTGAATTATTCGGTTTGATGAGGGTGCGTTGTTTACACATGAACGATGCCCACATTTACTGTTCAAAAGAAGATTTCGCCAATGAATTCAGGGCTGTAAATGACATGTATATCAAGTATTTCAACATTTTTGGTATTGATAAATATGTGATGAGGCTCAGTTTGCATGATCCTGCGAAACTAGGACAGAAATACATTAATGAGCCTGAATTGTGGAAAGAGACAGAAGAAATGGTCAGGAAAGTACTTGTTGAGTCAAATATTCCTTTTGTTGAGGTGCCAGATGAAGGGGCCTTTTATGGACCAAAAATTGATGTTCAAATCTGGAGTGCAATTGGTCGTGAATTTACCTTGGCTACCAATCAGGTGGATTTTGCGCAAGGAAGGAGATTTAACCTCGAGTACACAAACAAAGAAAACCAGTCTGAAACTCCTTTAATTATTCATCGAGCTCCACTGGGTACCCATGAGAGATTCATTGGTTTCCTTTTGGAACATTTTGCAGGTAAATTCCCGCTATGGCTAGCTCCTATGCAGGTTAAAGTGTTGCCAATCAGTGATAAGTTCAACGCATATGCGCGTCAAGTTAATCAGCAATTGTTAGATGCGGGAATAAGATCATCATTAGATGATAGAGGAGAAAAAATTGGTAAAAAGATCAGAGACACCGAATTGATGAAGGTGCCTTACATGTTTGTAATTGGTGAAAAGGAGCAGACAGAAAATACTGTTTCAGTAAGAAGACAAGGTAAAGGTGATATGGGTCAATGCGCTGTTTCAGAAATATTGTCTACCTTAACATCGGAAATTAAAAATCGGCAAAA
>CAZDTN010000102.1:0-5677 GCA_964508355.1 uncultured Sphingobacterium sp. | reverse complement strand
CTTTTTACAAGGAAATTGGTTCTTGGTTTTCCAAAACTGACAGGCCAATTGATATCTGGATTCGAATAAATAAACACATCAATAGTGTCTTGTGGATTGGTAGGATTTTCTTTTATAGATCTTTCCTGAAACCATTGAATTCTATTTCCATAAACAGGAAATGCACTGCGTTCTGCCTGATAGCCTTCGTTGTAGTCATCTGTACTCCATCCGCTTCCCAGTGCCGGTGTATTCCAATGACTATTGGTCATGTATAAAGGTTTGGATGCTGCTTTCATCTTATCAAACAAAGGATGACTGTTGAATTCGGGATGTAAGAAGCTCGGATCGGCCATGGGTTTGATAAGAATGGCGGTGTCCAATTCAATCCATGTTGCTGAGGGTAGAGTTTCAGGAAGATATTTTAATGCTGCATAGGTGGTGACAATCTTTACATTACTTGCAGGTACAAATAGTTTATCGGCCTGGTATTGATAAATATATTTATTGGTGGAGGGGTCGTGTAAGGCAATACCCACATGAGCATTTACTAGTGATGGGTCATGAAGCAAATGGTTTTTTGCTTTTTTTTGAACGACATGTTGAATTGAGCAACTGCTTAAAAAAAACAATATTGTCAAAAACGTGAAAAGTTTGTTCATCTACTATTTAATTTCTTTCCTGAAGTCTTAACCACCGTTCGGGGATATCGTTATTGCCTGCCTGGTTGAAATCATTTTGTGAGCAGGGTACAAAGTTATTGTCCGGCATTTTCATCCACCATCTGCCAGTCTTGATGCTCTTGATGAATGTGGTTTCAACTGCTCCAAATGCAATATGACATTCAATAAACATTTCTTTTTCGTTTAGTGAGGCTTCTGTCCTGCCGAAGTGAATACCATCAATATAATACCAAATCATCTGGGAAACCTGTTTGGCCAAAACAGCATTTGGATCATTTTTATGATTATACCCAAATATGCCTAGGGTCATCATTTTTTCACTCATACCTGCATATTTCATCAGCGTACAGGCTTCCTCGCCATTGAAACCATTCGGACTGCTTCCTTCCCAAAAAGTAGGGGAGCCTAACGCAGAAAGATCAAAGCTCAACAAGTCGCTGCTTCTAAATGCAGGTTCCATTTCTTCAATATTTTCTTTCACTTTTCCAAGGCGAAAACAATCGAACCTCAATTGATCCATGGTTTCTAACATGGTGGGATGTACATAATAACTCTGAAATCCAATATGATTATAATGTTTGATGAAATTGGGATCACCCGTGAGCATTTCCATTAAAAAATTTCTGGATCGCACGGGGTTGTCTATGGATAAATCGATATACGCATCAACACCAGTTGCTTCAATTATTTTCCCTTTAGTTTGGTAGACTTCGTAAAGCGCAAGGGTGAGGTCATGTGATCCACCAAGCAGTAAAAATCGTTTACCAAGATTCAAACATTCAGTCGCAACAGCCTTTACTGCAGCATAAGTATCTGCTAAAGATGCACCAGATCTGATATTGCCAATATCTGCTATTTTAATATCCTTGTGCCATTGGTAGAGGGCATAAAATGCTTTCCTGATTTGATCGGTACCAGCGCCATCTTTGACTAAATCGCCATCACCCCTCAGGTCATTACAACTTGCAATTACGACATCTGCCTTTGAGAGATCGGGCATTTCATCTTCATAAATCATCATGGTTTTACCAATCTGTCCTTCTCTGATTTCTGCATCTCCAGAAACCATGGCCAGGTGTACGGGTTCTAAAAAATCGGTGAGGCTGTAAAACGACATGTAAAAAGTTTAAGCAAACCTACTGTAAACTCATGATAATTGGATTGATGATATTGAATTTTCCAATTGGCAGGAAGATGGACAAAGAGCTGATGATTCATTATCTTCGCAGCATGGAAGAGATCCAAAAGCAAATAGAAGTTTACAGTGCAGAAATCAATGCTTTTTCTGCGGCTGATGCAGATGCATTAGAGCAATTCCGTATCCGATTCTTGGGTGTAAAAGGAATTGTAAAAGCCATGATGGGGGAAATGAAAAACGTTCCAGTTGATCAAAAAAAGAATTTTGGTCAAGTAATGAATGCCTTTAAAGCTTTGGCAGAAGATAAGTACAATACAGAAAAAGAAAAGATTGATGCTCAGGGAGGATCAGGTTCGGTTTCTATTGATATTAGTCTACCTGGAACACCTTTGCCAATTGGTAGCAGACATCCCGTTACCTTGATGCGCAATAGTATTGTTGAGATATTTCAACGTCTATCATTTACAGTTGCGGAGGGTCCGGAGATTGAAGATGACTGGCATAATTTCACTGCTTTGAATCTAGATGAAAACCATCCTGCTAGGGATATGCAGGACACCTTTTATTTATCGACTGATCCAGCCATATTGTTAAGGACGCACACCAGCAATGTGCAGATCAGGGAAATGGAAAGAAGTAAACCGCCGATCAGGATTATTTGTCCTGGGAGAGTATATAGAAACGAAACCATTAGTGCCCGTTCACATTGTTTCTTCCATCAAGTGGAAGGTCTTTACATAGACGAAAATGTATCCTTTGCTGATCTCAAACAGACCTTGTACTTTTTTGTGAAGGAAATGTTTGGTGAGGATGTGAAAGTTAGATTCAGGCCAAGTTATTTCCCCTTTACCGAACCAAGTGCAGAAATGGATATCAGCTGTATGCTTTGCAAGGGTGATGGATGCTCAGTTTGTAAACGTACAGGTTGGCTAGAGATTTTGGGTTGTGGTATGGTACATCCCAATGTTTTAAAAAACTGTGGAATTGATCCCGAGAAATATACTGGATTTGCTTTTGGTATGGGTGTTGAACGTCCTGCTTTACTTAAATATGGCATCACCGATATACGATTGTTTAGTGAGAACGATGTTAGGTTCCTTGAACAGTTCAGCGGTATATAACCATGAATAATAAAACATTAGTAACAGGTGCCTCTGGTTTAGTGGGTGTATATCTCATCCGTGAATTACTCAAAAGAAACGAGTCGATCACTGCTATTTATCGCACTAAAATTCCTTCGGCTTTAACAACAATAGAACAAGCTCAAGTCAATTGGGTGCAAGGAGATATATTGGATGTTGTGTTTTTGGCTGAGGCAATGGAAGGTTGTGATAAAGTTTATCATTGTGCGGGACTTGTTTCGTTTAGTCCCAGAAAAGTAAATGAACTATTTAAAATAAATGTGGACGGGACTTCCAATGTGGTCAATGCTTGTCTGGCTGCTGGAATAAAAAAGTTAATCCACGTAAGTTCAGTTGCCTCTCTTGGGAGAAAACGGAATGGACAGACTGTTTCTGAAAACGTGAAATGGGACGAAAATGCCAATCCCTCTGTCTATGGTAAAACCAAATATTTGGGTGAATTGGAAGTTTGGAGAGGAATTGCCGAAGGACTTGATGCTGTCATAGTCAATCCTGTTATTATTTTGGGAAAAACTGACTGGCATACGGGTTCTGGTGCTACATTTAAAAATGCTTACAATGAATTTCCGTGGTACACAGAGGGAAGTAGTGGTTTTGTAGATGCAGAAGATGTAGCAAAAGCTATGGTAATGTTGATGGAGAGCAGCATCACTGCAGAACGGTTTATTCTTTCAGCTGAGAACTGGACATATAGAGCTTTGTTTACTGCTATGGCAAATGGATTTGGGAAAAAGCCCCCCAGCAGAAAAGTGACACCTCTCTTGGCATCCTTAGTTTGGCGACTAGAAGCCATCAAGGGTTGGCTGACAGGTCAGGATCCATTACTGACCAAAGAAACAGCTGAAACTGCGCAGCAAACTGTTAAGTTTGATAATTCAAAAATTCTACAAGCGATTCCTGGCTTCACATTTAAGCCTTTAGCAAAAACAATTGAGGAATCATGTACTTATTATATAAGTAAGTTATAAGGAAAATACTAGTCCTTAGTTTCTTCTTTTTGATTTCCTTTTTTAAGCATCTCCCAGATCTCTGGAATTCTTTTGATCCAGACCAGTTCTCTTTTTTTGGTAACCGCTTCTTCAGCCGGGTAACCAAAATAAACTTTACCACCTTCAAGACTTGAAGGAACTCCTGTTTGGGCCATAACAACAGCATTCGCACCAATGGTTAATGTTTTACTCACACCTACTTGTCCCCATAAGATTACACCATCTTCAATGACTGTCGCTCCTCCGATCCCTACTTGCGCAGCAAATAGACAATTTTTACCCACTACAACATCATGGCCAATGTGAACCATATTATCCATTTTTGTACCCTCTCCAATAATAGTATCATGTGTTACTCCTCTGTCAATTGTACAACCTGCTCCTATCTCAACATGATCATTTAAGATTACCCTGCCGCAACTTTTCATTTTCTTATACCAGAGAGAACGATCTTTTTTTGAATTGTAATAGAATGCATCTGAACCAATAGTTGTTCCTGCTTGAATCACAACATCATTGCCAATGATACAATGAGATTGGATGGTTACGTTTGCATGAATGATACAGTTGTTACCTATTGTTACATCTTCTCCAATAAAAACATTTGGTGCAATCATTGTACCTTCTCCTATGGTTGCAGAAGTATGAATTAAACTGGTTTGCTGATGAAAAGGACGGAAATGAGAAACGATTTTTTGATAGGCTTCAAAGGGATCCTTAACAATCAGCAAAGCCTTGTGTGGTGGGCATTCAGTAGATTGGTTGATAATGATAAACGTAGCTAATGATTCAATACACTTCTTATAATATTTTGGATGATCAACAAATACCAAATCCCCTTCTTCTACTTTGTGAATTTCATTAATACCAAGACAAGTTCCATTGGTGTTACCTTCTATCTTTGCATTGATTAAATCTGCAATCCATGTAACTGAAACAGGTGAAGAGAATTTCATTATTGTTGATTTACAGCAAAGATACTGCTATGTAGTTTTAGAATTTTGAAACAGTAATCATCAGAAGTTTCAAGTGGTAATTCACAACTGAGATTGAAATTGTGAATAAAATAATTGATAAAATATTTTATGTTGATAAAATATATTTATAATATTGTGAAGGGAATTTATTCCCGGTACTTATTAACCCATCTATATATCAGCGTCCGGTTTCAACCGGACGCTGTTTTTTTATACTTACCTTGCACTAAATAATTTTTTATGTTAAGATCGATGACAGGCTACGGAAGGTCAGAGCGAACAATCAATGATAAGAATTTTGTTATTGAAATTCGCTCACTTAATGGCAAACAGTTTGAGCTGTTATTGAAATTGCCGGTTCAGCTCAAGCCTTATGAATTCGAAATTCGGAGCTTATTAGCTGAAAAATTAATCAGGGGAAGTGTAGAATGTACAGTGTCTATAAAGCAGAATGGCGCTGCTAAACCTTCATCAATTAACCTTGATTTAGCTGCGTCTTATTTTCAACAATTAAAAACACTTGCTGATAGATTGAATGCAGATGATAGTCAGTTGTTGGCTTCTATACTCAGGTTACCTGAAGTAGTTGCCAATTCAACTGATGTTTTGGCTGAGCAAGAATGGGAGGTTTTCAAAACTGCTTTGCAGGAAGCAATTGTTATGATCAATAAGCACAGAATCGATGAGGGTAAGGTGCTAGAAGAGGAATTACTTGGCAGAATAGCCAATATTGAGAAAAGTCAGCAACAGGTAATTGCATTGGACCCAT
>CAZDTN010000101.1:0-5756 GCA_964508355.1 uncultured Sphingobacterium sp. | reverse complement strand
CTTGCATCTTTGGTATTGAAAGGTGATACTTTGGTAAAACGTTTCAAACCAAGCAGCATCATTCTTTGTTCATCTCCTGAAGCAAATGCATTGATGGCATCCTTACCAGATTTATTAATTCTATCTGCAGCATCATATAAATAAGTGCGTGCGATATCTAATTCATACGCTGCATTAGCTTCGCCTTTTTGCTCTGCTAACTTCATGGCACGCAACATACCACTCTCTGCATGGAAAGTTTCAATCGCCATATCGGCAATGTGCATTAGGATTTCTTGTTCTGATTCTAATTTCATCATCAGTTTCTGAACAGCAGCCCCAGCAACCATAAGTATTGCTTTCTTGAATTGCTGAATTGCTTTGCGCTCTTCAGCAAATGGCGAATCATCAGCGTTGCCAAATTCAGGAATACTCATCAATTCTTTTTGGACAGCCATAGCAGGTCCCATTAAATCAAGACGGCCTTTCATGGCGCGTTTTAATACCATATCGACTGTCAGCAAACGATTGATTTCATTGGTTCCTTCGTAAATGCGGTTAATGCGACTATCCCTATACGCTCTGGATACATTGTATTCATCACTGAATCCATTTCCTCCATGCACCTGCACTGATTCATCAACAACATAGTCTAATAACTCTGAACCAAATACTTTAATCATGGCACACTCAATGGCATATTCTTCTGCAGCACCCAATAATGCTTCATTGAATGGTTTTCCTGCTGCCAACAATTCTTCTTCTTTCTGTTCAATCCACATCGAAGCCCTGTACAAACCAGCTTCTGCAATCCAATTGCGAATGGTCATCTCTGCTAGCTTCTGTTGAATGGCTCCAAATTCGGCAATAGGTTTTTTAAACTGTTCTCTGGTCTTTGCATACTGGATGGTTTGCTCTAAACATTTCTTTGCGCCACCTAAAGTTGCTGCACAAAGTTTCAAGCGACCAATATTCAAAATATTAAAAGCAATTACATGTCCTTTACCCACTTCGCCCAACACGTTTTCGACAGGCACTTTGCAATCCTGGAAATACAGTTGAACTGTTGATGACCCTTTGATACCCATCTTGTGTTCTTCGGGACCTTGAGTAAATCCTTCCATACCACGTTCTACAATGAATGCAGTAAAATGAACACCATCTACTTTAGCAAATACTGTATACACATCTGCAAAACCACCATTGGTAATCCAGCATTTTTGTCCGTTTAAAATATAATGCTTGCCATCTTCACTCAACTTGGCTGTAGACTTAGCGCCAAGTGCATCACTTCCACTATTGGGTTCTGTCAATCCATAAGCACCTTTCCAAACACCACTCGCTAGATTTGGAATGTATTTATCTTTTTGAGCATCAGTTCCAAAATAAAGAATAGGCAACGTACCAATACCTGTGTGAGCAGAAAATCCTACTGAGAAAGAATGTCCTGCTCCAAGACCTTCGGCCATGATTATAGAAGTGATGAACTCTTTACCCAATCCGCCATATTGTTCAGGAATAGCAACGCCCAGCATACCCATCTCACCTGCTTTCTCCATCAACGAGGGCATGAGTCCTGGTTCTAATTTATCAATACGATCAAGCAATGGATTGATTTCTGCTTCGAGAAACTGATGGCACATATCCATCATCATTTTCTGTTCTTCAGTAAAATCTTCTGGTATGAAAGTTTCTGCAGGTAAAGATTCAATGGTTAATGAACCGCCACCTTTCATTGCCTGTAGTTTTTTGTTAAGTGCTTCCATAAACTTTATTTTAATCAGTTATTTATTTGAGGTTATCGTATACTTGTTGCAATACTTTTTTTGCAGTTTCAATATCTTCAGCCTCCACACCTTCTAATGCTTCATTCAAAGTCCTTGATGCGATCTCCATTGTTTTGTCTTGCAGTTTTTTTGCAGCTTCTGTCAGCATGATGGAATTGGACCTGCGATCAGTTTGAGAGGGCACACGCTTCACCAATTTCAATTTCTCTAGATTATCAACCAACCTCGTGATGCTTGGTTTATCTCTGAACGATGCATTGCATAAATCTTGCTGACTAATTCCATCCTTCTTCCAGAGGTGATACAAAACACTCCATTGTTCAATGGTAATTTCGATTCCCTCTTGCTTGAAATTTTTTTGCAAACGACGTGCAATAGCAGTCGATGCCATTCCTGTTATAAAACTGTACAGTTCTCCTCTTCTAAATTGGTTGTTGGGCATATAGTTAGTTATGCAACTAATTAAAGTTAGTAAATTTCCTGATCCAAAAAAATCTTTTCGGTTGGAAATGATGAAATTTAACGTTCGGTTCATCCTCAAGAACGATTTATGGTTGTAGGAATTATTGGTGCGGTACTGATGTCAATATATAGACTGGTAATTGGTCGGGCTAGTCGCTACCTGATGATGTTGCCATATTACAAAACGACTTCCATTAGTACAGATAAACTAAGCATCATTATACCAGCCCGAAATGAAGCAGCAAATATTGGTCGATGTCTCGACAGTTTACTAAAACAAACACTACCCTCCGATCAATTGGAAATTATTGTCGTGGATGATGGTTCTTCAGACGCTACTGCTGCTATTGTTCATACTTATGAGTCGAGAGGAGTAAGACTTATTCAATTGGATGAAGATAAAGGAGGAAAAAAAATTGCCATTACCAAAGGAGTTGCAGCGGCAACTCATGCTTTGATTGTAACTACAGATGCCGATTGTGTTTATCCCAACAACTGGCTCAACACTTTACTTTGTTATCGTACGGAAAAAAAAGCAGTGTTTGTCGCGGCCCCTGTAAAATATACCCAAGAGCGAAATTTCTTTGATAGATTTCAGTCGCTTGACTTCCTCTCCTTACAAGGTATCACTGCTGCTGCAGTAACCAACCGAATCTTCAACATGTGCAACGGGGCTAACTTGTTGTACACCAAAGAAGCGTTTCTAAAAGTAAATGGATTTCAGGGAATTGATCATTTGCCAACAGGCGACGACATGTTACTGATGGAAAAAATAAATGCGGTATATCCTAAGCAGGTTGACTATTGTTATGCTCAAGATGCCACTGTAGAAACCTTGCCAGCAGCAGGTTTGAAGGCATTTATTCAGCAACGTATTCGTTGGGCAAGTAAATCGACCAGTTATAAAAATGGAAATATAAAACTGGTTTTGTTATTGGTCTATTTGGTTAATCTTAGTTTATTCTTCTTATTGGTCGCAGGTTGTTTTAACCAAGAGTATTTAAAATGGGGATTGTTGCTGTTGTTGATCAAGACAATTTTTGAATACCCGTTTATGATTCGGATAGCCAGGTTTTTTCAAAAGCAATATTTATTGCCTTGGTTTATTGTAGCACAACCCTTTCATATACTCTATATCGTATTATCAGCTAGTCTTAGCTTTTTCAAAAGTTATGAATGGAAGGGACGGAAGACGGTTGGCGTTTGATGATTTGCAGTTATACTCCCCTCCTAAAATAGGAGGGGCTCCGAGGACAGCGAAGCAGTACGAGTGAGGGGTGGTAAAAATTTGTTGGTCAGTTTAACTTGCTACAGGAACATTTCTATTGAAACTCTCATCCAAAGAAATCAAAGTTTCTGTTCTTTCTATACCCTTGATTTTTTGTAATTGATCATGCAAGACAAACTTCAGCTGATTGATGTCTTTTGCAACTACTTCAATAAACATAGAATAGTTTCCAGTCGTGTAGTTCAAACGAACTATCTCTGGAATTTTCTTAAGGTCCTCTGCAACCTGATCATATAAAGAACTTTTTTCCAAGTAGATCCCAACAAACGCTGTGATATCGTAGCCCAATAGTTTGAGATCGACATTCAGTTTCGTACCTTTAACAATACCTATTTCCTGCAGTTTCTTGATGCGCACATGGATGGTGCCTCCAGAAACAAAAAGTTGTTTACCAAGATCTGCATAAGAAATTCCAGCATCCTGCATCATGATCTGGATGATTTGAAGGTCGAGTTTGTCAAGATTTAATTTAGAGGGCATAATCGTCGTTCGTTTTATAATCAATTCAAATAAAGATGCAATTTATTGAATATTTTCGATAAATAAAAAATATTTGTTGAAATATTATCAACAAATATTGATATTTATTAAATTTGCATCAGTTCTTTACCACTGTGGGGTGATGAAATTTTCGGCAGACATACCCTCTTGTCTCGGGGGTGAGGATAACAGGACAAACGTAGTGTAGAGCCGTCTCGCAAGAGGCGACCAGGGTCGACCACTGAACTTTGCGCTATAGCTAACTGCCTCGTGGAGGTTCGATCCCTCCCCCTACAGCAAACAAAAAACCCGTCATTTGGTTGACGGGTTTTTTTATTAGCAGAAGAAGTAACTTCATCTGTATAGGAAATCAATGCCAACAATGCTAAAAACCGAGACTGAGTTCGTCGATCTTAACCATATTGCTATCATCG
Organism: uncultured Sphingobacterium sp.; assembly: GCA_964508355.1. GTDB lineage: Bacteria > Bacteroidota > Bacteroidia > Chitinophagales > Chitinophagaceae > Pollutibacter. Next base: position 1,326 of record CAZDTN010000101.1, on the reverse strand, counting down.
ATGGGGAAAGGAAATGGACCTACCGAGAGTTAAATGAAGCAGTGCAGAACATGACTGCTGCATTATTAAATAGACACCACGATCTGAAAGGCAAATGCGTTGCTTTCATGGTTAATCCAGGATTCGATTATGTTGTAACCCAAAGAAGCATCTGGCAAGCAGGAGCCATAGCAGTTCCATTATGCCTTACGCATCCCTTACCTTCTCTTCAATATGTGCTGGAAGACATCTTTGCTGAAACAATTATTATTTCGCCCGATTACAAATCTTTATTAGACGACTATTGCACATCCAAAAATATTGATCTATGGGTGCTTAGTGAAAGCACAACATCAACAACAACCTCCCTTCCTACAATAACACCAGAGGATGCTGCTATGATTCTTTATACCAGTGGAACAACGAGTAAACCTAAAGGTGTTGTTCTTTCGCATGGCAACCTTGCAGCACAAATGAATAAACTAATTGAAGCATGGGAATGGAGTTCATCCGACCATATTCTCTGTGTATTGCCACTACATCATATACATGGTATTGTAAATGTGGTGGGATGCTCCTTGAAAGTAGGAGCCACCTGTGAGTTTCTTGCTGAATTTTCTCCAGAAAAAATAATTGCACTTTTTCTCAAAGGAGAAATAAATGTTTTCATGGCAGTACCAACCATATACCACAAATTAATTGCCTATTGGGATACGCTAGATGCCGATGAACAACTAAGACTGAAATCATGTATGGAGAAATTCAGACTAATGGTTTGTGGATCTGCAGCACTTCCAGCCTCCATCATGGAAAAATGGAAAGTAATTAGCGGCCACACACTTTTGGAACGATACGGGATGACAGAAATAGGAATGGGAATAAGCAATCCCTATCATGGAGAAAGAAGAACAGGATTTGTGGGTCAGCCACTGCCAGGCGTAAGTATAAACCTGGTCGATGAAAATTACAAAACAGTAAAAGAAGGGGATGCAGGTGAGATATTAATTAAGGGCGATAATGTGTTTAAACATTATTGGAATAAACCTGAGGAAACTTCAAAAGCATTTACACCTGATGGATGGTTCAAGACCGGTGATGTAGCGATAGTAGAAGATGGCTACTATAAAATCATTGGTAGAAATTCAGTTGATATCATCAAATCAGGTGGCTATAAAATATCTGCACTTGAAATCGAAGAAGTCATCAGAGCATATAATGAAATTACTGATTGTGCAGTTTTAGGAATCCTTGATGAAGAATGGGGAGAGCGTGTTGTTGCAGTATATACAGCAAATCAAGAACTGGAGACAGATAAGCTAAGATCATGGCTAAAAACACAGTTGCCTT
>CAZDTN010000100.1:0-5763 GCA_964508355.1 uncultured Sphingobacterium sp. | reverse complement strand
TACCAAAAACAAAAGGCATTACGCCAATTGGAATCAGCAATACAGAGTAAAGAATAGCTTGAACAGCTGCATATTTAGTTGGACCGCCTTCTGCTGGTAACAATTTAAAACCAGCTTTGGTATAATCTTCATGTGCAACCCAAGCAATAGCCCAGAAATGTGGGAACTGCCAAAAGAATTGCAACGAAAACATAATCCAACCTCCAATGCCCAACTCAGGATCACCCGCAGCCCATCCAATTAGACAGGGAAGTGCGCCTGGAATAGCACCAACCAAAACAGAAATCGAATGCACCTTCTTTAATGGCGTATAAATAAAACCATACAAGAAGAGGCTAAAACCTGATATTCCAGCAGCAGTCCAGTTGAACGATAATCCGATAATAAATATTCCGATTACGGCTGCTAGTGCTGCAAAGGTTGAGGCTTCATCCACTGTCATTCTTCCTGAAGCAACAGGCCTGTTGGCTGTGCGCTTCATCATTGCATCGGTATCTTTCTCTGCAATTTGGTTAATGGCATTGGCTGCTCCTGTTACAAGCAAACCACCTACAAAAAGTAAAAGAACTGATATGATGTCGAACTCAATGTCAGGGACCAAGAGGTAACAAACTACTGAAGAAAACACCACTGTAAAACTCAGTGTGAACTTCATCAGCTGCTGATAATCTTTCAGCTTGGATGATACCTTTGATGCCATGCTCCCTTTCACTTCGTTCTGCTGCATCAAATTTATTTTTAGACCACCCCTTCAGGAGTAATCATGAATTAATGTTTAGACTCATGCTCACCAATAGGCTCTGTCTGTGGAATGAAATCTCTTCCATCCTTACCATAGTCATATGCCCATCTGTGTACCTCAGGTACATCACCAGGCCAGTTACCGTGACCAGGATTGATTGGTGTTGTCCACTCCAATGTGTTTGCACCCCAAGGATTTTGTGTGGTTACTTTTCTACCCTTGAAAATTGAATAGAAGAAGTTGAACACAAACAACAACTGTACTGCAAATACAATCATTGCTACAGTACTGATGAACCTGTTCATATCTGCAAACATGTTAAATGATTGCCAGTTGCTCCAGTCAGTGTAACGGCGAGGCATACCAGCAAGACCTGCATAGTGCATTGGCCAGAAAATCAAGTATGAACCTACAAGCGTTACCCAGAAATGGATATATGCCATCGTATTGTTCAAATAACGGCCGTACATTTTAGGGAACCAATGATATACGCCTGCAAACATTCCAAAGAAAGAAGCCACACCCATTACAATATGGAAGTGTGCAATTACGAAATAAGTATCATGCAAGTGAATATCCAAAGTTGAATTACCAAGGAAGATACCAGTAAGACCACCTGAAATAAACAAGCTCACAAAACCGATAGCGAAAAGCATACCTGGAGTGAAACGAATATTACCTTTCCAAATCGTTGTTAACCAGTTGAACACTTTAATTGCAGATGGAACTGCAATCAATAATGTTAACAATACAAAGAATGCGCCAAGGAATGGATTCAAACCAGTCACAAACATATGGTGCGCCCAAACCAAGAAAGCAAGAATACAAATAGCAAACAATGAACCCACCATGGCCAAGTAACCAAAGATTGGCTTTCTTGAATTCACTGAAAGAATTTCAGAAACCATTCCCATCGCTGGAAGAAGAATGATGTATACCTCAGGGTGACCTAAGAACCAGAACAAGTGCTGGAACAAAATAGCTGATCCACCTTCGTTTGGTAAAATCTCACCTTTTACTACAATTTCAGAAAGATAGAAACTGGTACCCAGGTTACGATCAAACAAAAGAAGTACAGCACCAGAAAGCAAAACCGGGAATGACAATACGCCCAATACTGCTGTAAAGAAAATTGCCCACATGGTAAGAGGCAGCCTGGTCATGCTCAATCCTTTTGTTCTAAGGTTAAGGATTGTAGAAATATAGTTCAAGCCACCCAACAATGATGATACAATGAAGAGTGCCATTGAAATCAACCAGAAATCCATACCCAATTTAGAACCTTCACTCGCCTGACCCAATGCACTCAATGGAGGATAAATAGTCCAACCACCAGCTGCTGGTCCTGTTTGTATAAACAAAGATGCAAACATCACCACACTGGCACCAAAGAAGAACCAGTAACTCAACATGTTCAAGAATCCAGATGCCATGTCTCTTGCACCAATCTGTAATGGAATCAAAATATTTGCGAAGGTTCCACTCAAACCTGCAGTCAATACAAAGAACACGAGAATTGTTCCGTGCATGGTTACAAGCGCATAGTAGAACTCATTTGAGATTCTACCACCAGCAGCCCATTTACCAAATAGATCTTCCAAGAAAGGAAAGGTCATCTCTGGATAACCCAACTGCAAACGGAACAACACTGAAAACAATCCACCAATGATTGCCCAGATGATACCGGTAATCAAGAATTGTTTACCAATCATTTTGTGATCCGTACTGAAAATGTACTTTGTGAGAAACGACTCTTCATGGTGATGGTCGTGACCATGTGCATCATGAGAATCATGCGAATGTACTTCCGCTACTGCGTGTCCGTGTGTGATTGTTTCGCTACTCATTTTTAATTTTTTTTCTTTGATTCTTTATTTCAGTTGGGCCAAGGGTTTGTTAGTTGTTACAGCTGCAGTCATGGTAGTGTCTGCTGCAGGAGCAGCCGGAGCACTTGCTTCTTTCACTGTAAGATATTGAGGTTTCTTTGAAGCCATCCATGCATCATACTCTTCCTGTGTTTCTACTACAATTACACCACGCATAGAGTAGTGACCACTTCCGCACATTTGATCACAAGAAATTTCATACACGAAATCTTTATTGCCTGTGATTTCTTTCATCTGTGCTGTTGTATACTTTGGCGTGAACCAAAGTGTTGTAGGAATACCTGGAACAGCATCCATCTTTAAACGGAAGTGTACCAATCCAACGTCATGAATTACATCTTGTGCATTAATTACCAATTGAACCGGCTTATTAACCACCAAGTGCATCTCTGTAGCTTCAATATCATCATGGCTCGCACCATCTTCCCAATCAACGCCCAATGCATTACCATTTGATGCGTCAGTCAGGCGATAATTCTTTCTTCCCAAAACATTATCCTTACCAGGATATCTCATCATCCAGTTGAATTGTTTACCTGTGATCTCTACAATTTGAGAATCCTTTGGAGCATCTCCAGTAATCTTAAACCAATAGAACAAACCAAATCCAACCAAAACTGTAAGGAAAATAGCAGGTACTACTGTCCAGATTAACTCTAACTTGTTGTTGTGTGGGAAATAATACACTGTTCTTTTTTCATTGAACTGGTATTTGTAAGCAAACCAAAACAAAAGAATTTGTGTGATAACAAACACAACACCTGTAACAGCGATCGTAATCATCAACATGAAGTCGATTTTCTCACCATGATCAGAAGCTGCTGGCTGTGCTAACAAAGTTTTGTTGTAGAACATCTCATTGCACCACCATGCTCCAATCAATCCCAATACCAGGAACACAATCATCAAGAAGGCATTGATTCTGTTGTTCTGTCTGAAGGATTTTTCTTCTCCTTTCAACACAGATACATATTCACTTGCTTTTGCGATCTGGAATGTCACAACAAACGCGAGCGCCAAGATTGCTAAAATGAAATAACCCGACATGTGCTAATTATGTTTTGTTTATAAATTCATTTTCTTTTTTCCTCAAGTCCTTATACTTCGTGAATCACACTCTCTTTGATATATGGATGGTGAAGCGCAACCAATGGCTTCTTCGCTAAACCTTTTCCAACAAAGTGCATGATCAAACCAGCATAGAATACCAGCAAACCAAATTCAAACCAACCTAAGCTGTAATGCTCATGCATGGTGCCAGGCATGACCATCTGGTAGAAATCTACCCAGTGACCAATAATAATAATCACAGCAAGGAAAGTAAGTGTGGTATAGTTTCTTTTTGATCCTCTTCTCATCAACAATAAGAAAGGAACAGCAAAATTCACAATCAGGTTCAAGAAGAAAATGCCTCTGTAAGCACCTTGCATTCTAGGTTTGAAATAGATGGTCTCCTCTGGAATGTTTGCATACCAGATCAACATGAACTGAGAATACCATAAATAAGTCCAGAAGACAGAGAAAGCAAACATGAACTTACCTAAGTCATGTAAATGATCTTCGGTTACGTATTCTAAATAATCTTGGTTCTTCAAATAAACCACAAACAACACAACCAATGCCATTCCTGCTACAAATGAACTGACAAAAGTATACCAGCTGTACATGGTAGAATACCAGTGTGCATCAATACTCATCAACCACAACCAAGGAATAGTAGAACCTACAGTCAATCCGAAAATAACCAGGAAGGCTGCTCCCCAAGCTGTATTCTTTACAATATATGTTGAACCTTGTTCAGCATCCATTTGCTCATCTGCTTCAGATGAAAGCTTTCTCATCTTGGCACCAACAAAAGACCAAAGGCCTATCGCGAGTATTGTCCATACCATGAAGAAAGTTGGATTCAAGAAACCACTTTTACCTTTCAGGATTGGATCATGCTCTACATGCTCTTTATCTAACCAATGGTAAATATCATGTCTGTGACCAAATACAATACCAACAAAAACAAGCAGTGCTAATATTCCAAATACTGGAACCAGGCTTGATATCGCTTCTGGAACGCGACGAAATGCCATCTGCCATCCACCATGTGCTAATGTAGTTGCACAAATGAAGAACATGCTTGCATTTACAATTAGTAAAAAGAAGACACTGTTTTGCAAGAGCGACGCCCAAAATCTGGTTTGTGCAGCTTCTTCTTTACTCAGTCCGAGGAAAATGATTCCCAGCACAAGTGCAAGTCCGCCCACACCGAGCAGTATGTTCGTCCACTTTTTGTACCCTGCTGAAATCTCAAATTGTTGCTTGATCATCCCTGATTATTTAATACGTTGGTTATTTATTTTGCTGCAACAACTACTGCTGCTGTACTATCTTGAGCCGCTGCTGCTGGAGCATCAGCTTGTTTTACTTTACCTTGTTTTGTCTTGATGTAAGTGATTACTTCCCAACGCTGCTTGGCAGTAAGTTGTGAAGCATAACTACCCATCAAATTCTTTCCGAAAGTCAATGAATAAAACATCTGACCATCAGGCATTGCCTCATACTTCGCATCACCAACCAAAGTAGCTGGCTTTGAAGGATAAGGACCATCACCATCTTTCCAGAGTGGACCATTACCATCTAACTTAGCACCATGACAAATACCACAGTTGATCAAATAAATTCTCTCTGCTTCTTTCATTTGATCTGCATTTAAGGATGCAATTGGATTTTGCAAACTGCGTGATGCAAAATAGTTAGTTGTATCACCTACTTTATCCATTTCAATATGAACTGGATAATCATCACCACGTTTTACAGTACCTGCAACAGGACCTTGACTGGTTCTGCCATCAGCGAAAACAGGATTGGTAGAGTAGGTTTCATAAGCACGACTATAAGCCATATCTGGCATATAAACCGTACCTGGTGTTCTCTTTACATCACTGCATCCTGCAGCAGCAATTATCAAAGCTGCTAATCCAAAGAATACAATTGTTGATCTTTTCATCTCTAATGTTGTTTTATGGTCTCTGCTTCCGCTTCTCCTTAATTTAATTAAGCAATGTTGGGTTCTTTATACAACTCCTGCTCTTCATCATATTTTCCAATCCACCATCCTTCTTCTGCTACTTGCGTATTGATTTC
>CAZDTN010000099.1:0-5824 GCA_964508355.1 uncultured Sphingobacterium sp. | reverse complement strand
ATATAGTTCAGGAATTTGAAGATGCTGATTTTGTAATAGTTCAAAATCAAACCGAGACATACAAATACAAATAGTGCCATGGTGATGTAGACAGTCAGCATTAGTTTTCCTAAAGGTAATAGTGTAGCAATTCCATATTTGCCAATAGTGTAAGCCATTCCTCCAAAGGCACCTATCGGTGCAAATAGCATGACAATATGCAGTCCCTTAAAAATATACTTTGACGCCCATTGCAGTGGGGATACTATTCTTTCTCTTGAAGAAATTTTACTCAAGAGTATGCCAAAAGCGATTGAAAACAGTAAAACCTGAATAGTCAGGTTGTCTTTAAGAAACTGTAACCAGGAAAAAGCTTTTGCACCTTCTGTGAATTTACTGATGTCTCCGCCTTGGATAGCTGATGTATTTACGCCAGCACCGGGCTGAATAAAATGCGCTACTATAATACCAATGAGTAAGGCAAATGTAGTAACGATTTCAAAATAGAGGATGGCCTTTCCGCCTACACGTCCCACTTTCTTCAAATCATTCATACCACTGATACCCAAAGAAATAGTCAGGAAGATGATGGGGTTGATGAATACTTTTACTACCTCAATAAAATATTTTCCAAGCGGCTGCATCTTTACACCTAAGGCAGGAGAAAAATGTCCCAATAATGCACCTGAAGTAATAGCCAGTAAAACCCAGAAAGTAAGGTTGGTGATCAGCTTCTTGAACATGATAGTTTTGTTGTGAGGCTAAAGTTAATGCATGCGACTGATGTTTTTGGTTGATCTTATAATACTTTTGATAAATGAAAATTTCTGGGTTTACCATCATACGCAATGCAGTCATCAATGATTATCCAGCTGTGGAGGCAATCACATCCATTTTACCTGTCGTTGATGAAATGATAGTTGCGGTTGGTAAAAGTGATGATGATACAGAGGGCCTGATCAAGAGTATTGGTTCATCCAAAATAAAGATTGTTCATTCTGAATGGGATTTGAGTCATTTGCCTGGAGGAAGAGTGATGGCCTTGGAAACTGATAAAGCTTTTGCGCATATTTCAGCTGATAGCGACTGGGCATTTTATATTCAATGTGATGAAGTTGTTCATGAAAAATATCATGCTGAAATTAGAAAAGCATGTGAACAGCATTTAGATAATAAAAATGTATTGGGTTTGGTATTCGGATACGTTCATTTTTATGGGACTTATGATTATTATGGCGATAGCAGAAGATGGTATAACAGAGAAATAAGAATCATAAGGAATGATAAACGTATTCAATCTTTTCGTGATGCACAAGGATTTAGAATGAATGGTAAACGATTGCCTTCTAAATTGATCAATGCACAAGTCTATCATTATGGATGGGTGAAGAATCCAGCGTTGATGGATAAAAAGCTCCGTACCTTGAGTACCAATTGGATGGGAAAGGCGATGAAAGATCGATTAGACAATATGCAAGGCGTATTTAATTATGACGAATTCGATTCTCTTGAAAAATTTAATGGAACGCATCCAGCAGTAATGGCAAATAGAATAAAGGAAAAGAATTGGGAGTTGGAGATTGATGTAACTCAAAAACGTTTTACACCTAAGAAATATTTTCTCTATTTATTAGAGAAGTTTACTGGTATAAGGCCATTTACATTTAAAAATTATAAGTTAATTTAAATATTAGTAGTAAAAAAATGCAATCATTATATATGAAAAAATTATTCTTACTTTTCTTTTTATTAGCTACAGTAACAACCCATACAGCGGCTCAAAAAATTTTGAATAGTTGGGTCTCCCCGGAATATGTAAAACCTGAATATAGAAAGGTTGCAGTACTGGCAAAAATTAGTGATAAAGAGATTAAGCGGCTGGTAGAAGATAATGCTGTATTGGCTTTGAGAGAAAAGGGAGTTAACGCCATCACCTCTTATTTGAATTTCAAAGAAGCAGATTTAGCGAGTACAGAAACGCTAATTGCTAGAGCAGATCAACTGCAAGTAGATGCTGTTGTTGTTTTTTCTGTCTTGAGGGAGGATAGCAAAATTCAGAATACTCCTACATTAAGTGCTGGCGTGGCAATACCTGTTCGCATAGGTTTTTTTACTGCTTATCTTGGGGGAAATGTTCCTTTAGCAGGTGGTCCAAAATTTGTGGATGTTTTTCAACTCCAATCAGAATTTTATAACAGAAATAGTGAAACACCACATTGGACCACAACATATGAATTTAAACTTAAGAATAATTACGAGGCTATTGCAAAAGGATGGACAACACGAACTGTAGTTGCACTGTTCAGTAAAAAAATTTTGTGATGTGTTTATATATTAAAGCATGATAAAATTTTTAATATCATATTGTTTGTTTTTATTAATTGCGTTTCAATCTTTCGCTGCAAATAATTTACTTTTATTTGATACAGTAATTTGCAAGGGGAGTAGAATAAAATTAACCTCACCTAGAATTGGCGGGTTTACTTATGATTGGTCGACAGGTGCCACAACAGAAAGTATTGAAGTTGCTCCTTCTATAGAAACTCAATACATTGTTGAAAGTAAATCAGCTACTGTTACCTTTTCAGATACATTTAATGTTGTTGTTGATATTCCATTACCTAAACCACAAATTACTTTTAGTAGTGATAAAATCTTAAGTACATATAGCCCTACGATGAAAATAAGGTGGGTAAGGAATAATATCATTCTACCAGGACCAGCTAATGATACATTAAAATTTCCCTTACAAGGAGTCTATCGAAGTGAAGTGAGTAATTTAGGTGCCTGCTGGAGCTCTTCTCAGCTATTGTATCTTGCTCAAGATACAGATACAGCAAAAATCAATTTTAATTCAACTGTTTTCCCTAATCCCAATACGGGGTCATTTAATCTTTTGATGACTTTACCTAGAAAAGTAACAAAACAAATTGAGGTTGTTGTTCAAGATATCAATGGGGCACAAATCTTAAAGTTAAAAACAGTTTTAATACAACAGTCATTTGTTAAGTTGCCAATTAGACTGCCAGCTGGTTTTAAAGGACAATGTCTTTTAACTATAAACCTAAATGGAATTAGTACTACTGAACAAGTTATAGTTCAATGAAGAATTGTGTAATCATATTTTTTATTTTACTAGCTGTGGGTTGCAAAAAACCATTTTCCGCCGCCTATGAAATTACAGATGCTGAATTAGTTTCTTCTGGAAGTGACACCTGTTTTTTAGCTACAATTAGTTCAAATAATTTTGATAAAATCGAAGAATTGGCTGTCGTAAGCTACTCTACATTGATAAGAGGGGCTGCTTCTAGTCTAACAAATACGAATGCTGTTTTAAATCTAACACGAAACATTGCCAGGGTTGTGATTAATGATACGCTTTCAATTTTTGGAGGCGATTCTATATTTCTCAATCGCAAGACAAAGTATGTTGAAAAAATAAAGACAATTAAAAAACCATTTGATTTAGAATTTGATCGGTTTGAACATCAATTTATTTATAAAGATTCAATATTGGTATCGAGATTGCTATATGTTAATGGAGATACAATACCATATTACGAGTCAAAGTATACTTACACGAATACCCAACTTGATAAAGTGGAAATGTTTTATAAACCTGAAAATAAACTCATTTTTCAAACACTGTTTACTTACAATTCAAAGCTCAATGTAAAACCATGGATTTATTTATATTCAGATTTTTTTGGACTAGCAGATCATCTCTTGATTTTTAATTTTGGAGTAATGCCAAATAAAATTCTGACCAGCATGACTGCAACTTATTTTGCAGAAGATGGCATTGAAAAGCTAGGAGAATGGAAGCTTGCATTTAGCAATTATAAAATCAGTAAAGATAATTATGTATTAGGAGTATCAAGTACTGGGCAAAGAATTGAAAGTTTACCTTTTTTGTATCAAAATACTGAGTTGAAGTATCAATGCAAAAACTAGCCTATAAATGGGTTGTTCGTTATTTTTTTCTTGTTGTATTTACAACTGGAAATACCTATGCACAAAACGGCTTTGAGAATAGCCCATTTTATAAAAATATCATAACTCTTGGCGGTAGTGTAGGAACAGCACACTATTTGGGAGATTTAAGTCCAAAAGTAAATTTTAGGTATTTTAGACCTTCGCTGAACGTTTATGCTAAAAAAACATTTTTCCCTTATGATTTCTCTTTGAAATTTAATTATCACTTTTCATTTTTAAGTGCTGCAGATAAGTATGCAAAAGATTCTATGCAGGAAGTAAGAAATCTTGATTTTAAGACAACTATCCACGAATTTTCACTTTCGATGCAAACGGGCATCTTTAAATTTCGGCGATATGAGAACACGTATGCTGTATATATGAGTTTGGGTATCGGGGCCTTTTTATTTAATCCTTATACTAATTTTGAAAATAAGAAGATATACTTGAGAGATCTAGGTACAGAAGGTCAATTTTCATACTTGCCTAATAAACCTGCACCCTATTCACTCTTGGCCCAATCTTATCCTATGGGAATTGGTATTCAATCCAACAAACGAAGTGTAAAAACATGGCATTTAGAGTTTATTTATAGATTCACAAATACCGGGTATTTGGATGATGTTTTTTCAACATATGCAGGATTTGAGTCATTTCAACCATCGGGTGATGCATACAATTCAGTGCTTGCATCAAAATTGCAAAATAGGAGTGAGTATATCAATTTCGGAACTCGGGGTACATTGAGAGGTAATGGTAAACCAGATCACTTTTTCAGCATCAATTTTGGCATGGATATACAGCTTTGGCGATATGTTTATAAGTACAGAACAAAATATAAGCGAATAAAGATCAACCAAAAAATTTCCCCTGATGATGAGTTTTACTAAACTGATTATAATTTTTAAAAATGGAGATAACTATTCGTAGAGTTTCAACATTGCAAGAAATTATTGGTATTAAAGACTTGCAGGCCTTGAATCTAAAGAAGAATCTTAGTGCAGAAGATGCTTTAACACAAGGATTTTTAACTGCAGAATATACCTTGGAATATTTGCAAGCCATGCACGATGCATCACCATCCATTATTGCTAAAGATGGTAATCAGATAGTCGGTTATGCTTTAGTCGCAACCAAGTCAGTTCGAAATGGGCACGATTTGATGGCAGACTTGTTCAATGTTATCGATACCAAATACTACAATGGAAAACCTTTAAAGGAAGTCAATTATGTAGTAGTTGGACAGTTGTGCGTAGCATTAGGGTACAGGGGTCAGGGGTTAGTAAAGCTGATGTATGATTATTATCGAGATTGTTATGCTTCTACTTATGAGTATTTGATAACGGATGTAGCACAAGCAAATACACGTTCACTAAACGCACATAAAAAGTCGGGCTTCATTGTTATAGACACACTTGAATATGGTGGAGTAGGTTGGGATATAGTTTTATGGGATTGGAGAAACTAACCCCTATTTCCTAATCCCTGTTCCCTATACCCTATTACACCAACTTCATATTGATTGGATCCCAATTGATTGGTTTGCCTAATTCTGCACTGAGGTTACAAGCAATTGAAGGAGCAGCTGCTCTCAATCCAAATGATGCATCTTCAACAATTGCACTTCCTGTCCTGATACCATTGAAAAATGAGATCATGTGGTCTAATCTATCATCATAGCCCTTTGGTGAATCAAACTTGATTTCTCGTATATAATCATATCCACCCATATCATCGCCATATTCACTGGCATACCATTTTTTAAATTCCTCTTTTTGTTTTGCAGAAAAACTTTCATAGGAATCATAACCCCCGTAGCCTGGTGCAGCATGACGTTTTAGTGTTTTTACCGTCAGGTCGTTCCAGCCAA
>CAZDTN010000098.1:0-5854 GCA_964508355.1 uncultured Sphingobacterium sp. | reverse complement strand
TGCAATGGGGTAATGCTTAACTTCTTCGCCATAGCTTTTGGTTTTGTTTTATAAATAAATAATTAGGTGTATACCTTTCCCCATTATAAGCCAAATTCATACCAAGGAAAACAGATTGCAAATCTGTCAGCAAAGGGTCAAAAAATCAGCCAATTCGAGTAAAATGGCAGCTAAAGTAAGGCTTTAACATGTCAATTTTACATCTCAACTACAAAATTCATGCAATGACACATTTAATGGGTTATATTTGCAGCCGCAAAACAGTTCTTTCAGATGATTAGTAGAAGAAATATCAGGGTTAAAGTGATGCAATGTATCTACGCAGCAGAGGCAGAAAATGGCTCTCTAACTGAAAACAGTGCTGTTTCCCTTCTCCAAAAATATCTAGACAACGCAGCAGAATTATTTACTTTTTCTATTTTTCTCCTAACAGAAGTGGCTCGATATGCAGAAACGCATGCAAAAAATCGAGCATCTAAACATTTGCCAACAGCAGAAGATTTAAATATCAATGTAAAAATTGCAGGCAACACCATTTTGTGGCAAATTCTGGAATCAAAGAGTTTTCAGGTTGCTGTAAAAAACGGAAAATATGCATCTATCCTTGATCAGGAATTAGTGAAAAAAATCTACTTGCAACTTGCAGAATCAGAATTATATCAAACGTATATACAAGAGGATGGAAGAGAAAAAAAGACGGAAAAAGAACTTTTAAGTTTCATCTTTACTGACCTCATCATGGCCAATGAATATGTTACAGATTATTTAGAAGAATTATTTGTACAATGGGATGATGATGCTGAGATGGTCTATCAAATGGTACTTAATTTCCTGAGTAAGCCTGGATCATTGGATGTAAAAGAAGTCATTGGCAACGAAAAGAGCCAGTATGCTAACTCTTTACTTAGGACAACGATTCAAAAAAAGGAATTCACCCTTGAAATGATTAAACCAAAATTGAAAAATTGGGATGCAGATCGTATTGCACAATTAGACATGATTATGATCAGAATGGGCATCTGTGAATTTCTTTACTTTGAAACAATTCCTACTAAGGTGACGATTAATGAGTATATTGACATTGCCAAATCATATAGTACACAACAAAGTGGACAGTTTGTAAATGGTATCCTAGACAGTATTCACAAAGATTTACAGGCTGCAGGAAAACTCAAGAAGATAGACTTCAAAAAACAAGCGTAAATCACTATTTTTGAAAATCTAAAGCAAATAAAATGAAAACTCCTGCCATCATTTTTACTGTTTTTATAATTGCTGGGGCAGCCATTATTGCTCTCAATAAAAATGAAGCAGAACCAGTCAAGTCTGCTCCTAAAGAAATAATAGATGATATAACCGCAGGCTCTGCCAATCAGCCAATAACCTCTATTTCCTTTAAAGATACTATTCTACATAAAGGTAAAATTGAGGAAGGTCAAATGGTGGATGTTGAATTCGAATTCACCAATACTGGCTCTGAAATGCTGATCATTAAAAATGTTTCCGCTTCCTGTGGCTGCACAATCCCAGAAAAGCCCGAGGCTCCTATTCCTCCGGGACAAACAGGTAAGATCAAAGCAACATTTGATAGCAGAGGAAGAGGCGGATTAAATCAAAAAGCAATAACAGTTGTAGCCAATACGAAGGAAACTATACATACGCTCATTTTTGATGTAGAAGTAAACGTTCCTAGATAAGTCAATTAACAAATAAACCAATATGATGCAGACATTTTTTTTACAAGCACAACCTAATGCAGGTGTAATGCAACTCGTTCTCCTTGGTGGTATGGTTCTCGTGTTTTATTTTTTCATGATTCGTCCACAAGCCCAAAAAGCAAAGAAAGCCAAGAAGTTCCAAGAAGACCTTCAAAAAGGTGATAAAGTTGTTACAATAGCAGGAATTCATGGTATTGTCAATAAAGTAAATGATGATAGCACAATTCAGATTGAAGTTAGTCCAGGTTCTTTCATGAAAATCGAAAAATCTGCCATCAGTTTGGAATGGAGTGAACAGTTGAACAAAACAGCTACAACAAAATAATTGAAGCCCCACCTGAAAAGCCCCGAAATCTCGGGGCTTTTTTATTTACTTTTGACTATGCTTAAAATTGGACTAACTGGTGGTATTGGATCCGGCAAATCAACCGTAGCCAAAGTCTTTGAGATTTTGGGCATTCCCGTTTATAAAGCAGATGATGAAGCAAAGAGATTAATGTCCACTGACCCTGAGCTAATTACAAAAATCAAAGAACATTTTTCAGATGAAGCTTATATAAACGGAAATTTGAATAAATCCTTTCTATCTTCTCAAGTTTTTAATAACAAAGATAAAATCAACCTGCTCAATAGCATTGTGCACCCTTTTACCATTAATGATGGAAAAAGATGGATGAGTCAACAAAAAAGTCCATATGCCATTAAGGAAGCTGCACTCATATTTGAAAGTGGTAGCCAGGGAGATTTTGATTTAATCATCGGCGTATTTGCTCCCCTCTCACTAAGAATTCACCGAGCCATGCAAAGAGATCATGCAGAAAAAGAAAAGATACAAGAAAGGATGCAAAACCAGATTAAGGAAGAAATAAAAATGAAGTTGTGCGATGAAGTATTAATCAACAATGAGCAAATACTTTTACTCCCTCAAATTATTGCCCTTCATGAAAAAATTTTAGGCAAAGTAAATATGCACTAAATGGAAGAATTTCCTTCTTTACCTGATGATGTGTTAATATGGATTTTTGGAATTATCCTACCATTTTTTTCTGGATTGCAATCCCAAATGCTCGCTGGTAAACTTCAATTCAATGAATTCACCAGGAAGAGACTTTATTTAAGCAATAGTTTGATGCTCGCGCTTGCAGGTTCAGTGGTCATTCTACTTTGGCAAATTAAAGAGAGAAGTTTTTCTGACTTAGGCTTTAAGATACTTGATCTTGAAAATAAATATTTCACTGTTTTTTTTCTGATTGGCATATTCATCATTGCCTATACAATAGATCTGTTGATGAGTACCCAAAAAATCAAGAACCTAAAACAGGAAGAAAATTGGTTTGAAAAATCATCATTTCTCCCAGAGAAAAGCAATGAGTTGCCAGCATACGTTTTACTTTGTCTCTGTGCCGGGATATTCGAAGAAATTATATACAGAGGCTTCATGGTATCTTATTTTCTTCCGACTGAAAGCACGGATATCATTCCTTGGATGGCCTTATTGGCACCTTCAGTCTTATTCAGTTTAGCACATACTTACCAAGGTTGGACTGCTGTGTTCAAAATCTTTGTCTTTTCGCTCTTGTTGGGAGCAATTTTCATTTTAACAAAAAGCATCTATCCCACCATGATCCTTCATTTTCTGATTGACCTTGTTGGTGGGATAGTTGCTATGAAGCAGTATAGAAAAAGAGACTAAAGTTCCTCACTGCATCCTATTGGTGCTCCAGGAGGTGGTATAGCATGGAGGGTTGGCTTTGCTTTTTCAGGCGATTTATACCTATCTAATGCTATATCCAAATGCGCTTTATAGTTATCATCATCAGTTGATTTTCGAGTTGCTTCCAACCATGTTCTCAAACTACTTAGAGATGCAATAACACTTGCTTTTGCAGGGTATGACAATTTCTCATCTACGCTAGTTGCTAGCAAATAAGTCAACAACAATTGTTCATTCTGCATCTGAATTGCTGCCTCAATAGCCACTCTTCTTTTTGCTTTAAATGTTGCATTCATCAAAGCATCAAACATTTGAGAATATCCGTATCCACCATCATATTCTTGTTGCACTAACCGGTTGATGCGTTCTGAATGAAATAAAAATGACAAAGGCATATCAGCTGCAGCTTCTGCTGGGGACAGTTGATCGAAAGACAATCCTGTTTTTTTCTTGAATAACTCTCTTGTAAACTCATACCCTGCAGGCCTTGGAGGAATAAGGGCAACAATATTTGAAGGTAATTTTAAAAATGAAGGATCAATACATTCCAAAATTGCTTGCATAGCCCTCTCCTGCTGCTCTTTGGTAATGGGAGCAGTGATAAGCTGACCATCTTCCTTGAGCGCATACGTATAATTTAAGCCCCCAACTAACTTAGTTGCAGCTTCTAACTGATAACGGTGATGGAAATAAACTGGAACCAAAACATCTTCCAACATTGCCATGGGAGTTCCAGATGGAATGGATTGCATACCAAACTGCATGAGGGCCTTTGCTCTTACTTTATTCATTCGTTGCAACTCACTTGCTGCATCTGCGCCATTATCCCACAAATGTGCCTCAGGATGCATACCACCAGGCGCCCGCGCATCACGATCGCTAATGAATTTCAAACCTCTTTTCGCAGCATCTGTCAATATTTTATTCAACTCAGCTGCTTCGTTTTTACTGTTTCTTAAATCAGCATATCCCCAGGTAATCGCAACCTTATCCCACTCACCAATTTTATTATCGTAAGCACCTGTTAGATCAACCTCTCCCTTTTTATTTAAACTCACCACTGGATGAGGATAATCCATAACACTTGAGCGATCTACAACACTTGCTGAATAGTTGTGCATCAATCCAAGGGTGTGACCAACTTCATGGGCAGAAAGTTGTTCTAAACGCTCAAGGGACATTTTCAACATCGGATCTTCTTTCATGGGCTTACCGTTGAAAGGGGATAATAATCCTTGTGCAATCATATAATCTTGCCTGACACGCAAAGAACCCAATGAAACTTGTCCTTTAATAATTTCTCCAGTTCTTGGATCAACAACACTAGCACCATAACTCCATCCTCTGGTAGAACGATGTACCCAATTGATCATGTTGTAACGAATATCCATCGGATCACAACTATCTGGCAAGACCTTTACAATAAAAGCATCTTTATACCCGGCAGCTTCGAATGCCTGATTCCACCAAGAAGCACCTTTCAATAACGCTGTACGAATGGGTTCTGGTGTTCCATTATCGAGATAATAAACAATTGGCTTAACTGGTTCACTAATCTTTGCTGATGGATCCTTTTTCTCCAATCGATGTCGATTGATTACATATTCTTCAATAGGAAGTGAAACAGAAGAACTGTAGTTGTAATAGGATGAATTATTAAAACTTGACCTTGGATCAAATTTTCGAGGTTTGTAATTGTTGTCCGGTAACTGCACAAAAGAATGGTGCATGCGCAATGTAATGGCTTCTGTAGAGGGCGCGACTGCCTGCACATAACTACCAGCAGAACCATCAGCATTTACAAAGGTCACACTGGCCTCCAGCTCTGTGTTCAAAGGAAAATTTTTGCAAGTAGGCATGTATAAAGCAGACCTTGTCTTATCAATCGCATAAGCACCTTGTTGCATTCTTCTGATTCTATTTGCCGCTTGCATGGCATCTCTAGTTAGAAAATCTGTTGCATCAACCAATACTGCATTACCCGTTTCTGCCTCTGCAACAAAACCCCAAATAGTTGACTGTGCAAATGATTGTTCCACGGCTACTCTCTCGCGCTCAGATGGAGAAATTGCTCTGTAACCATAATTGGGCTCGACAAGCATTACCTTTTTTCCAATTTTAGAAAATTTCACAATTCTTCCACCTCCCAAGAGTCCTCTATCCAAACCAATGTCGTTTGATCCTAAGCCTGCAGGTAAAGACATCACATATAAAATCTCTGTATCGAGTTTATTGACCTCTAGCAAGAGTTTACCATTTTGTTCATCAAGATAGTATGGTAAAAATCCATCCACTTTTGTCAATCCTTTTGTCTTTTCGGCAATTGATGGCAATGGCTGAGCGAAAATAAAAACGGGAAGTAGAAATAATAATGTGCTGAAAATTTTTCTCATGACTCTATTTTATACCTGGTTGTTTAATT
>CAZDTN010000097.1:0-5868 GCA_964508355.1 uncultured Sphingobacterium sp. | reverse complement strand
TGATTGGGAAAATCATCAGTAAGCTGGTTTTCAAAACTGATCCCTTTGAGATTTTATTTATATTCCCTTTCTACCATACAGGAGGTGCAGAGAAAGTCCATTCTCTTATCGCCAATACTTTTAAAGGAAAAAAGGGATTGATTTTGTTCACCAGAAAATCTGTTGACGATCGCTATCTTGAAAAATTCAAGGAAAGTGGACACCAAATAATTGACATATCTAATTTTACCGATAATAAATTTTTTTATTGGAACAATTTAGTGTTTAGAGGAATTGTAGCTGATCTGGCAAATAGACAAACCTCAAAGCTTTTGGTTTTTAATGGCCAAAGCAATTTTGCCTATAAGTTATCGCCCTGGATTAATCGCTCTATCAATCAAATTGAACTTATTCATGCGTTTTGTTCCTTTTCTTGGATTAGGATTCCTTTTATTCATTATTATACTACAACTGTGATGATTAGTAGATTTGCCATTGAAGAGCATAAACTACAATATCAGCAATTAGGCATTCCCGAACTTGAATTTAAAAAAATTCAATACATCACAAACGGCATATCCATTCCTTCAAACTTGAATAACCCTATTCAGCAAGTAAACCGATTGAAAGTTCTTTATGTTGGTCGTGCTACTGAAGAAAAAAGAGTTAACTTGATTGCCTCCATTGCCAAAGAAGCAGCAGTCAATAATTTGCCTATTCAATTTAGCATGGTAGGAAATATAAAAGACGAAATAGACTCCTCTTATCATCCTTACATCCATTTCTATGGTTCTGTTAACGATGAAGAAAAATTATACCAAATCTACATAGAGCATCAAGTGTTACTTATGACTTCTTCACGAGAAGGTTTTCCAATCAGTATTATGGAGGCAATGGCATCAGGTTGCACTATATTATCAACTCCAGTCGGTGATATCCCCTATCATGTAAAGCACAATCAATGTGGTTTTTTATTCAGCAGTATTTCAGACGAAGCAATTATCAAAAAAGAAGCCATCCAATATTTAACATCAATACTCAAAGAACCTGGGCAGCTGAATGTTATAGCTAAGCAGAATCAGGAATATGCGCAAAGAGAATTTGATTTGCCTATTTTTGAGAAGCGTTATTTAGCATTATTTGAACAAAATCTAAACGCTTGAAGCCAATTGCAATAATCATTATAACCTACAATAGACCGGCAGACATGCTGGCCTTATTAGAAAATATTGCTTCTCTAGAACGCAAAGAAGAACTGCTTGAAGAAATTATTGTTGTAAATAATAACTCAAGTGCTGACTATTCATCAGTAGTAAGCTACATTAGAAATAATCAACATCTCCCAGTACATTACTTTGATTCAACTGAAAATTTAGGTGTTGCGAAAGGAAGAAATTTTGCAGCACAACATGCAAAAGCTCCTATTCTGGTTATGTTAGATGATGATGCAGAGCTTGAAAACAAAAACGCATTAGAAAAGATTGCCAATACATTTGAGCATCATCAAGGCGTGGCCATAGCATCATTTAAAGTAAAATATTACAGTACGTTACAAATGCAGGTAAATGCATTTCCTCACAAGAGATTTGACCAGAAAAAGGATCTTCATTTTTTCGAAACCTATTATTTTGCTGGAGGTGCACACGCCATCAAGAAAGAAGCCATGGAAGCAGCTGGAGGATACCCTACTGACTTCTTTTATGGCATGGAGGAATACGATCTCAGTTATAAGCTCATCAGCAAAGGGTTTAAAATTATTTATACTGATGAGATTGTGATGTTGCACAAAGAGTCACCTGAGGGAAGGACGACAAACAAAGAAAAAATGAAAATGCTTTGGTTAAATAAATCAAAGGTTGCTTGGAGGTATTTACCTGGAATTTATTTTTTGTCTACCACTTTGATGTGGTCGATTGAATACCTGCTTAAATCCAAGTTTGATGTTCAGGGATTTTTAAATGGCTGGAAAACGATTCTCAATACTATCCCTAGTGAAAAAAAGACACCATTAAACAGGGAGAGAATCAGCTATTTAAAACGACTTGAAGCTCGACTCTGGTATTGATTATTTGAGGTCATTTATTTTTTGCAAATAAAGCTCCATTCCTTTCTTCTTTTCTGCATCAAAATGATAGGAAATATTTTTCTTGAAATATGTTTCTAGATCAATATCAACTGACCCGATTTCAGCAACCACTTTATCAACTTCCTGAATTCCAAAACCTACAGCCTTATCAAATGATGCAATAAATGCAGATGGCATAGTCTGTTTACTCACCCATACGGCAAACACAAAAGGCAAACCTGTCATTTTTTGCCAATCTGCTGCCAAATCATACCTGTAATTAGTTTTACCATTTAGTCTTAATGCCCGGTCACCAATTAACAATGAAGCTGATTCATCCGAGAATGATAAAAGATCTTCATCGTGGTGGGCAGATTCAAATTCAACTGGCTGTTTATAAAACTCTTTAAACAATAACTTACAGAGCATAACAGAGGAACGTGACTGATAATCAAGTTTCACTTTTTTAACTCGCTCAATAGGTACATTACTGTACATACATACAGATGCAACTTCACCAATAGCACCAATGCAATAAGAAGAGACAACCTGAAAATGATCCAAATGGGCAAGAGCTGCTACTGGTAACAAGCCAATATCAATTTTATCTTCCTGCATGGCCTTGACCAAGTTTGCCGGGTAATCTAAAACCAGCTGAAAAGGATATTCAAAATGTCCTTTATTCAAACCAAATAAGAGCGGCTTGGTATTCAAATAACTTACTGCACCTATCCTAATTTCCCTTTCCAATGTTATTCTTGTAAATTTGCTGCAAGTTACACCAATTCACGTCAACATGGAACTAAGTTCACTCACCGCAATTTCCCCAATAGATGGTCGTTATAGAGCACAAGTAGAAGGTCTAGCGCCTTATTTTTCGGAATATGGACTCATACAATACAGATTAAGGGTGGAGACTGAATATTTCATTGCACTATCCAAGCAAAAGTTATTTAAGCTGGATAGCAGCAATATCACAAAGCTGAAAAAGGTTTACGCAGATTTCACACCAGATACAGCCTTGGAAATTAAAAATCTTGAAAAGGTTACCAACCATGATGTGAAAGCACTTGAGTATTTCATGAAAAAAGAGCTAGATGCGATGGGCTTATCTGCTTTAAAAGAATTTGTTCATTTTGGACTGACTTCTCAGGATGTTAATAATACTTCAGTTCCTCTTTTGTGGAAAGAAGCTTTAGAGCAAGTTTATTATCCTGCTTTACTCAACCTAACAATCCAGCTAAGGCAACTAGCCAAAACTTGGGAAAAAATTCCCATGTTGGCAAGAACTCACGGTCAGCCTGCTTCCCCAACGAGATTAGGAAAAGAAATCATGGTATTTGTTGAGCGTTTGGAAAACCAGATTAAATTATTAGAACAAATACCCTACTCCTGCAAGTTTGGTGGAGCCACAGGAAACTTCAACGCACATGCGATCGCTTATCCAAAAATAAATTGGGTAAATTTCGCCAACAAGTTTTGTGCTGATCGTTTAGGTCTGCAACGTCAACAATACACTACCCAGATTGAGCATTATGATTTACTGGCTGCACATTTTGATGGACTAAAACGCATCAATACGATCCTCGTAGATTTCTGTAGGGATATTTGGACCTATATCTCTATGGAATATTTCCGACAAAAAACAAAAAAAGGGGAAGTCGGTTCGTCAGCTATGCCACACAAAGTAAACCCTATTGATTTCGAAAATGCGGAAGGAAACTTAGGAATTGCTAATGCCTTATTTGAACATCTTTCAGCTAAACTTCCTGTTTCAAGGTTACAACGTGATTTGACCGATTCTACCGTACTTAGAAATATTGGAGTTCCATTCTCACATACAATTATATCCATCAATTCAATCAATAAAGGATTAGGAAAGTTGTTGTTGAACGAAGATGCTATAAAAGCTGATCTTGATAAAAACTGGGCAGTAGTCGCTGAGGCTATTCAGACCGTATTAAGACGTGAGCAATATCCTCAACCGTATGAAGCACTAAAGGAACTCACAAGAGGAAAAACATCAATTGATAAACAAGCTATTCATAGCTTTATTAAAAAATTGAAAGTAAAGCCTGCTATAAAACAAGAGTTGTTGAGAATTACACCGTTTAATTACACAGGAGTTTAGGGAATAGGGATCAGAGAATAGGGAATAGTGGACAGTTATTCTACAACCATGTCCCTTTTCCCTATTCCCTTGTCCCTACTTATGTATCTCCGAACTGAAATGAAACTGAATTTCAGGATTGTTTCCTATTTCTGTATTGAGGAACCACTCGCTTTGTGCCAAATACACTAGATGGCCATCTTTATCCGTAACAATATTTCCTGTTTTAAATCTGGTAAATTCATCCAGTTTAGCTTTGTTCTCAGAAGTCAACCAACACGCTTTATAAAAAGGCAACGAATTGAACTGAACTGATGCTCCATATTCCTGTAACAATCTGTATTGTATAACTTCAAACTGAAGATCTCCTACACAACCAATAATCTTTCTATTTCCATTGTGCTGTGTAAACAACTGGGCTACCCCTTCATCTGTTAGCTGATTCAAACCCTTTTCCAGCTGCTTCGTCTTCATTGGATCTTTATTGATCACCTCTTTGAAGATTTCTGGTGAAAAACTAGGTATACCAGAATAGTAATAGTTTTCTCCTTCTGTGAGTGTATCTCCTATTTTGAAATTACCCGTATCGAATAATCCCACTACATCACCCGGAAATGCTTCTTCAATCACATCCTTGTCACGTGCAAGAAAACTGTATGGATTACTAAAACGTACATCTTTATCAAGACGCACATGATGATAGAATTTATTGCGTTCAAACTTTCCTGAGCATACGCGCAGGAAAGCAATTCTATCACGGTGCTTGGGATCAAGGTTTGCATGTATTTTAAAAACAAATCCACTGAACTTGTCTTCGCCCACCTCAACTAAACGAGTGGTGGTATTTCTACTTCTTGGCTCAGGTGAAATTCGAATAAATGTATCCAGCAATTCACGCACACCAAAGTTATTGATAGCACTTCCAAAGAACACAGGCGCTTTTTCTCCCTTTAAGTAGGCTTCATTATCAAACTCACCATAAACACCTTCAAAAAGTTCAACATCTTCCCTTAATTGATCAGCATCTTTTTGTCCAACTAACTCATCCAAAATTCCACTTTCAAGACTATCTACTTTAACACTCTCTTCTATTGAAACTTTTTGATTGGGCTGAAAAAGCAAAAGACTCTTATCGTACAAATTATAAACCCCTTTGAAGTCTTTACCCATGTTGATAGGCCAACTCAAAGGATGAAGTTGAATACGTAATTCTTTTTCAATTTCATCAAGCAGATCAAAAGGATTTTTTCCATCACGATCTAACTTATTGATGAATACAATTACAGGTGTATCGCGCATACGACATACCTCCATGAGTTTTCTGGTTTGCTCCTCTACCCCTTTAACACCATCCACCACTAGAATAACACTATCTACGGCAGTCAGGGTTCTATAGGTGTCCTCAGCAAAGTCCTTGTGACCTGGAGTATCTAGCAAGTTGATCAACATGCCTTTGTATTCAAAGGTCATTACTGATGTAGCTACACTGATTCCACGTTGTCTTTCAATTTCCATGAAATCACTGGTAGCGTGCTTCTTGATTTTATTACTTTTTACTGCTCCAGCTGTTTGAATAGCACCACCAAAGAGTAGAAATTTTTCAGTCAGCGTAGTCTTACCAGCATCCGGGTGAGATATGATGGCAAAAGTCCTTCTTTTTTTAAATTCGTTTTCGTATTTCATCGTCAATAAGGGTGCAAAGATAAGGCAAGGA
>CAZDTN010000096.1:0-5915 GCA_964508355.1 uncultured Sphingobacterium sp. | reverse complement strand
CAAAAGGGTGGCTGAATCTTTTTCAATAATTTTGCAGCATGGAAGCGTTAAGAAATAAAGTGGCCGAAAGCGGCATTATTACTATTAATCTGGAAGCGTATATTCCAACAGAAGAAATCTGTTCGTTTGACATCAAGGATTTTCTTTTTATGGAAATGTTGTTGAAGGAAAAAGAATTTAGACAATCCCTAGATGGCCACAATTGGGAGCAGTATAGCGACAAGCATGTTGCAATTTATTGTTCTACAGACGCTATAATTCCTATGTGGGCATATATGTTAGTGGCGTCTCGACTAACGCCCATTGCAAAATCTGTTTTTGAAGGAACACCAGATGAGCTATTTAAGAAACTTTTTCTTGATAAAATAACAAAAATAGAAACACAGGAATTTGAAGACAAGCGTGTGGTGATTAAAGGCTGTGGAGAAAAAGAAATTCCGCCATATGCATACACAGCAATTTCAAATCAGCTTTTACCAAAAGTAAAATCACTGATGTATGGTGAACCTTGTAGTACTGTTCCTGTATACAAGAAAAAATAAACCGCGAGATTATTTTTTTTTGTTTGCGTAAAATAATCTTGCTTTTTCAAGATCTTCTGGCGTATCAATGCCAATGCTTGATGTGGTTGTTTCTACCATTTTAATTTTAACACCATTTTCCAAATACCGCAATTGTTCAAGCATTTCTGTTTGTTCAAGGACGCCCATGGGCCATTTAGTAAAATCCAACAAGGCTTGTTTTCTATATCCATAAACACCAACGTGTTTGTATACGGGTAAAGAGGATTGAAGGTTTCTTTTATATGGAATGGGAGAACGACTAAAATATAAAGCATTATTTTCTTTATCACAAACCACTTTTACAACATTAGGATTGTTGATGTCTTCGTTTGTATTTAATTGTTGCATTACCGAGGCTACCAGAACGCTATCATCATCAAAAGCCCGTAAAAGCTTTTCAAGTGGAAGAGCATCAACAAAAGGCTCATCACCCTGAACGTTGATGATAACATCTACATCAAGTGGTAGAATTGCTTCTGCAATTCTGTCGCTTCCTGATTGGTGTTCTGCTTTACTTTTAATTACCGATCCTTCAACTGTTTTTATTTCTTGTAGAATTTCATCACTATCCGTTACAACAAAAACGTCATCAAACAATTGCATGGAACGAATATTTTCGTAGACTAGACCTATGATTGTTTTATCGCCAATTTTTTGCATCAGCTTTCCTGGAAAACGAGAAGCAGCAAAACGTGCGGGAATAACTGCAATTTTTTTCAAGCTTATTTCAGTTTTTGAAAAGGTCTTTTCATGAGTGCGACAAAATCCTCATCTTTTTCGTTGGGATAGTATTGGTCTAGTCCGTATTTCAGCTTAGAAGGATCAAGCTTCATAAATGTTCCCAGGAGACGATCCCAAATAGAAAAAACTGCACCATAGTTGCTGTCAGTATAGGGTTGTTTCCAGTGATGGTGCACCTTATGCATGTTTGGCGATACCAATATCCAGCTCATCCCTTTATCTAGCCATGTGGGTAAGCTGATATTCGCGTGTGTGAATCCAGTAATAAATACTAGCGCGGTTTGGTATAACAAAACAGCAAACATGGGGGCACCAGAAACAAACACACCAATGTAAAAAAATATACCACGCCAAACAGATTCCAGGGGGTGGTGCCGCAGGCCAGTAGTAACATCTACATTGTTGTCTGCATGATGAATGATATGGAAACGCCAAAACAAAGGAATCTGGTGTTCTACAAAATGACAAAGCCAACCCGCAAAAAAATCAAGGACAAGACAGGTTATAAGAATAACCATCAGTGGTTGAAGATTCGCCCAGTGAATGATACCGAAATTGTATTTTTCTGTCCAGCCAGCAATAAATACAATTCCCGCAGCAAGAAAGGTGTGTACCACAAAGTGAATGGCGGTAAACGCAATATTGGTTGCAGCGTGTTTTCCCTTTGATTTTTTATAATGGGTATGAACCAAGGGAACTGCATTTTCAATCAACCAAAGTAGAACCATGCCCGCGATAAAAAAACCCGCTCTTTCGAGGGGTCTTTTTTCAAGATCGCTGAAATAGGAAATCAACGCATCCATATCAAATTTTTTATTGATTAATTAGACATTAAGGGCATTGCCAACATTAACAAATCTTCGTTTTCTTCCTGCTCTACAGGTTTAAGCAGACCGGCTTTTGTTGGTGTTGATAATTCTAAACGAACCTCTTCACTATCTGTGCTACCCAACATTTCAATTAGAAAACGCGCATTGAAAGATATTGTGATGTCTTCGCCGTCATACTGACAAGCCATGCGCTCATTTCCTTCAAAGCTAAAGTCTACATCTTGTCCCATCAACTGCAACTCGCTACCAGAAATATTAAGGGTAACAAGATTGGTGCTCTTATTACTAAAAATACTTACCCTTCTCAATGCAGATTGAAAATCTTGTCTGCCAATCGTCATTCGATAAGGGTTCTCTGCAGGAATAACTACTTTATAATCCGGAAATCTTGCATCGAGTAAACGACAAGAAAGTTGAACAGTTCCGTGTTTTACAAAAAGATGATTGCTGTTGTATGAAACAGTTATTTCGTCATCATTGTCAGGCAAAGATGCTTTCAAAAGATTGAGCGGCTTCTTTGGAACAATGAAAGAATCAGCTTTTGGACATTTTACATCTTTTAGTTTGTAACGAACCAGTCGATGAGCATCAGTTGCTACACAGGTAATACCATTTTTTTCTAGCTCGAAGAAAACACCGGTCATAGCGGGGCGAAGATCGTCGTTACTTACAGCAAATATTGATTTATTGATGGCAGTCAGCAATGCATGGCTGGTCATGTTAAAATTAGCTGTATCATCTGCCGGAGGTTCTTTAGGAAAATTGTCCGGATTTTCACCCATCACCTTATACTTACCATTATCACTTGTAATTTCAATCCCATAGTTTTTATCGATATCGAAGGTAAGCGGTTGATTAGGAAGATTCTTGAGGGAGTCCATGAGAATTTTTGCTGGAATACAAACACGACCACTATCTTTTGCTTCAATATCCAGCTGAATTTTCATCACCGTTTCCAAGTCTGTAGCTACAACACTAAGTGTGTTTTTTTCTATTTCAAATAGGAAGTCCTCCAATATAGGAAGTACATTATTAGAGCCAATCACACCATTGATCTGTTGCAACTGTTTGAGTAGTGCAGAAGAGGAAACAATGAATTTCATATCAACCTTTGTTTATGAGCAAATATAACTTCAAGGGGACTAAGAAACGCTCAAAATTTCTTGACATTTTCTACAAAAAACCCGACAATAATGTTGAAAACCACCACGACCTGAGAGGTTAATCATTAATTTGCCAATGATGGATGAAACAAGGACCTGGAAAAAGCAACTCTCTCCCGAACAGGCGAAAGTAAAAATTCGCCACTACTGTGCGTTTCAGGAAAGAACACACCAGGAGGTGAAGATTAAATTGGCATCATATGGTCTTAGCTGGTCGGATGCCAACCAGATTTTATCACATTTGATTGAAGAGGGGTTTTTAAACGAGGAGCGTTTTGCTAAAGCTTTTGTAGGAGGAAAATTTCGCATGAAGGGATGGGGTAGAAAAAAAATTGAAATGGAATTAAAAAAGCGACAAGTTTCAGCCTATTCTATCCAAAAAGCACTGCGGGAAGAAATTGACTCCGTTGCCTATGAAACAACCCTGAAAAAACAGATGGAAAAAAAATGGAACGCCTTGAAGGGGCCAGGTGTTACAGTTTATGTTAAACAATCAAAAGTGCGACAACACCTGTTATCCAAAGGATTTGAAAACAATATCATTACCAAAGTCATGAAAGAGCTATATGGAAAAACTAATCTTCACAACGATACAGACTGATTTACACTGGGAAAACAAGAAGGCCAATTTGGATATGCTGGAGAAAAAAATCCTAGGCATTTCTGAAAAAACCAATATTATTTTATTGCCTGAAATGTTTTCAACAGGATTTAGCATGCAACCGGAAATTTTAGCAGAAACCATGGAGGGCGAAACGGTAGCCTGGATGAAACACATCGCCAAACAGAAAAACATCATTTTGGGCGGTAGCATGATTGTATCAGATGGAGAAGATTACTATAATCGCTTTATTTGGATGCAACCCGATGGAAAATTTGGTTTTTATGATAAACGCCATTGTTTTGCATTGGCAGGAGAAGATCAGCATTATGCATCAGGAAATAAAAGAACAATCGCATCTGTTGGTGGTTGGAAAATAAATCTCCAAATCTGTTATGATCTGCGTTTTCCTGTTTGGTCGAGACAACAACCCAAGGCAGATGAGCAAAATGAAGTTTCACCCGAATATGATGTATTGGTTTATGTCGCCAACTGGCCAGAAAGAAGAAACCACGCCTGGAAAACATTATTGCAAGCCAGAGCAATAGAAAACCAATGTTTTGTAATTGGCGTTAATCGCGTAGGTAACGATGGCAATAAAATTTACCACAGCGGAGACAGCATGGTGGTGAATCCCATGGGAGAAATACTATACCACAAAGCACACGAAGAAGACATACACACCATTGCTTTAGAAAAAACCAAGTTAGAGGAAGTCAGAAACAATCTTCCTTTCTGGCGAGATGCAGACGGATTTATTGTAGTCGATTAATTATTTCCTAAAAGCATTCCAACCCTGTGCGGTAATTTTGTGTGTATTGCCGCCCTTGGTTTTGATGATAGCGCCTTCTTCAGCTTCTGTTACATATCCTATCACACTGATTTGTTCGTTCAGTGTAATTTTTTCATAGTCATCCTGCTTAATTGTGAACAACAACTCATAGTCTTCACCACCACTTAAAGCACAGGCTGTGGGATCAATTTCAAATTTATAAGCAGCTTTTTTTGAATCTTCTGCAACAGGAATTTTTTCCTCATAAATCACACAACCTACTCCGCTTTTTTCACAGATATGTAAAAGCTCTGAGCTCAAACCATCACTAACATCCATCATCGAAGTCGGGATGATTTGTTTTTCCTCAAAAAATTCAAACATGTCTTTTCTTGCTCGGGGCTTGAGTAGGCGACCAATTACATATTGTTCATTTTCTAAATCGGGTTGAACCTGCGGACTTTCTAAAAATATTTTCTTTTCTCTTTCTAAAAACAATAAACCAATGTAGGCAGCACCTAAATCTCCTGAAACACAGATCAAATCACCCTTCTGGGCCGTTGAACGCTGAACTACTTTATTGTTGGTTACCTCACCGAGTGCGGTTATTGATATAATGAAGCCCTTTTGTGATGAACAAGTGTCACCACCAACAAGATCAACGCCGTATTCTTCACATGCGGCATACACACCATCATAAAACTCATCTAATGCTTCAACACTAAAACGACTGCTAATGCCAATACTCAAAGTGATTTGTGTGGGCATCGCATTCATCGCATAAATATCACTCAAGTTAACTACCACTGATTTGTAACCAAGGTGTTTAAGCGGTGTATAGGCAAGATCGAAATGAACACCCTCAATTAACATGTCTGTTGTAACTACAGTCTGTTTTCCAAAATGATCTATAACAGCTGCATCATCTCCCACACCCAAAACCGAAGATGCGTTTTGTAATTCAATATTTTTGGTAAGGTGGTGAATCAACCCAAATTCACCATATTCACTTATTTCTGTTCTTGACATATATTATTGTTGATGTGTGTTTGAAATCCATTTCAAGAGCTCATCATGAATTAAGCCGTTGGTTGCCACAATATGAGGCTGATAAGGTGAGTACGTATTGCCCTTGAAATCGGTTACTCTTCCTCCGGCTTCTTCAACGAGTAAGAATCCAGCAGCACTATCCCATGCATTCAGTTTGTGTTCATAAAAACCATCAAATCTTCCTGCGGCAACCCA
>CAZDTN010000095.1:0-5922 GCA_964508355.1 uncultured Sphingobacterium sp. | reverse complement strand
AGGCGGTGCGGGTATAAGACCACAAAGTGGTGTTGGCGTACTTTCATTAAGGAGTCCGGTTTTGGGTGTTGAAGTAGCAAACAAACTAGACCGCATGAGCATCTTTGAATTTGGTGGTAGGAAGTTAGGTGTGCTCAGTGATAACAGTGGTGCTGCTACATTTAATGATGTGAGTTTGAAACATGTTAAAGCATTAGAATTAAACTATGGTATGCAGGCAGTTCCAGATTATGCCTTTATCATCAGCTGGCACGTAAATGATGTTAATGGTGCAAAGTTGGGAGAAGTGAAAATTGGACACGATACAGATCCAAAGGTTACTAAAGTGAAAGTGCCACTGCAAAACGTTCCTGAAGGAAACTTCAATTTGGTTATGAAAGTGGAAAAAACCAACAGCAAAGAAACACAGAACGTAGCTGTAATTAACTTCCGCCTACTCAATTCCAATTAATAATTAAAGCATATAAAAAAGAAAGCCGGAGTAAATTATGCTCCGGCTTTTTTATGTTTAAATATATTGACTGAAGTTACAAGTGTGATGATTAGCAATCCTCCAAACTCTCTTGTATTTTCTATCCACGGTTTGGTAGCTTTCATGCTTTGTACAAGATTTTCTGCCTCATGGTCATTAAACCAAGAAATAACACCATCATTCTTGATGACCAAATTGATACCATAGATGATACAACATGCTAAGATGCACAAGTGCGAAAAGCGATCGTATTTCTTTCTTGCATTGAAAAAACAAATCAATGCAACTACACCATAGATAGGAATCCAAACATATGGGTCTGGATCATTGATTTGTAACAACGCAAATACAACAAAGACGGCAGAAAAAATATAGTTGAAGATTACCATTACGCGATTCTTTGGTTATAGTTGTTTAATTAGATTGGATTTGATATAGCCAATGCTTTGTTTGATGCTATCGAAAGGAGAGCCCGGACAAACATCTTGTTCAACGAAGAAGTGTTTCATTCCCGATGTCTTTGCATTTTTAAAAATGGTTGCAAAATCGATAACACCGTTACCAACTTCTGTGAAGTTTTTCTTTGGTGTTTTATCCATATCCTTCACATGCCACAAAGCAATTCTTCCTTTGTGTTTTTTGAACAGCCCAACTGGATCTTGTCCCGCTACCGTTGCCCAATACAAATCCAATTCAATTTTCACCAAGCCTGCATCAGTCTCATTCGTTAGAATATCAAAAGGAAGTTGTCCGTTCATCGCTTCAAACTCAAACTCGTGGTTGTGGTAGCAAAGTTGAATACCAGCTTTCTTACATACCTCACCTGCTTTATTAAGGTTCTCTGCTATTTTTTTATAATCATCAATTGATTTTCTTTCTGGTGGCAGCAAATAGGCAAGCACCATATAATCTTGTCCGATTGCCTTTGCATCTTCAACTGCTTTATCCCAGCCGTTAAGAATGTTTCCATACATATAGTGACCAGAAGGTGCAGTCATTCCCAAATCACCTAACAAACCTTTGTATGCATTTGCATCCATCCCAAAAAACTTACCCTTATTGTATCCGAAGTTTTCAACTTCTCCAAAACCTAAATCAGCAATTTGTTTCAAAGAGCCCTTGGGATCCTTACTGATGAAATCACGTATCGTATAAAGTTGAACACCAACCTTTTTGTTTTTTACATCATTGAAAGCAAATGCATCCTTCATTAGGAATGAACCTGCGGTCACCCAGGCCATTTGCTTAAGGAGTTCTCTTCTTGTTGTCATGTTATGTTGTTTTAAGATTTAATTTTTTCCAGTATAACAGGAATGTCTTTCTCCTCATCTGTGTAGATTAACAATTGCCTGTTGGCGCCGAATAAAAACATCGATGGAAATTTCTTGGGAAGGAACTTACCAATGAATTGATTTTGGTTATCAGACAATACAGTCACATTTTTCTTAGCAATTAACTTGGTGCCTACTTCATTTAAAAAACTATTGACCACAGCTTTCTGATCTCTTGTAATTAAAAAAACATTGATATCATTCAGTTTGGCTTGGTTGTGGTTGTATTCAGTAATGGCTACGCGGCAGTGAGGACATTCGGTATCGAAAAACACAAAAAGTGTTTTTTTACCAGGAGTAACATTTTTGTGTGTTACTTCAGCACCATTGTCCATTCTAAAAAACCGAAATTCTGGCAAGGATCTAACCTGACTGAAAACAGAAGAAGTAATCAAAAAGAAGAAAACAGAAAAAATCACTCTCATAGTTGCATATTATTAATGCAGTTTACTCAATTTTTACCAATGGGGTCCAATTTGGGGTATCAAATAAACGTTTTGAAATTTTTTTAATATCAATGCAGCGTTAGTAGGTTAATATTTGTCTTTGCAACACCGCAAACGATTGAGGTAGACAATGTGTAAAAAAAACACATTACATAAAATATTTTTTAAAAAAATGTTAAGTATGTAATAAAATTGTCTAATTTCCCCAACGGTTATGCACCACTTATTAACCAAAACGATTGAAACTACTGCCTAAATGCTACTAAAACTTCTTATTTATAAACCCCAATCATTCACTAAAACAACTATTGCATGAAAAGAGTGCTTACTTTTTCTGCTAAGACAGGTATGCTGATGCTCCTTATGGTGTTATCAGTATCAATTGCCTTTGCACAGAAAAAAGTCACCGGTAAAGTTACTGGTGGTGACACAGGTGGAGGGCTTTCTGGCGCCACTGTTAAAGTAAAGGGATCTTCTACTGCCGTTTCAACTGGCGCTGATGGTTCTTATTCAATCAATGTTCCAAATGACAACGCAACACTTGAAGTATCTTTCGTAGGATACGATGGTTCTGATGTCAAAGTGGGATCACAGTCGGTCATCAATGTTGTGTTGCAGGCATCTTCAAGTGCTTTGCAAACAGTTGTTGTAACTGGTTATGGTACACAGGAACGCAGAAGCATTACCGGTTCGGTTGCTGTTGTGGACACTAAGGAAATGACCAAGTTTGCTGCATCTAACATTGCAGATCAGTTACAAGGTAAGGTTCCGGGTGTACAGATGTCAACTTCTGGTGATCCAGGTTCTGCAGCTTTCGTTCGTATTCGTGGTATTGGTACCATCAACAACAACGAGCCGTTGTATGTAATTGATGGAGTACCTGTACAAAACGAATCAAACATCAACTTCCTTAACCCGAACGACATTGAGTCTATTCAGGTATTGAAGGATGCGGCTTCGGCATCTATTTACGGATCTCGTGCTGCAAACGGTGTAATTGTGATTACCACTAAGAAAGGTAAGAGCGGTACATCTAAATTGGCTGTTGACATGTTCTACGGTTCTGCGGCACCTTCTAAAATCCCAGAAACTTTGAATCCAAACGAATTCCTTGAAGTTCAGCAAAAGTTAGCTGCTGGTCAGGGTCTTGGTTTCACTTCTAACATTTACATCAACCAGGGTGGAAAATGGATTCTCCCTGATTTCGCAGTTCGCGGATTAGGTGGTTTCCTTGCAGGTGATCCAGCGGTTGATCCTTCTAAATATTTCTTAAACTCAGACCCAGTTGGTCGTGGTGTAGGTGACTACCTTATCCTCAAGACTAATAAAGCGGGTACAAACTGGTTCAAAGAAGTCTTCAAACCAGCTGCGATGAAGAACTATCAAGTTTCTGCATCAGGCGGTTCTGATAAGGGTAACTACTTCTTCTCTGGTAACGTATACGACCATGAAGGTATCATGATTGGTAACGATTATAGAAGATACCAGGCGCGTGTTAACTCTAACTTCAATATCGGTAAGCGTATCCGTGTAGGTGAAAACTTAAACGTAGCTTATCAGCAAACCCGTGCATCATTAGGTAATCCAAATGAAGGCTCTCCATTGATCAATACTTATGGTATGCCACAATTGGTTCCTGTTTATGATATCAAAGGAAACTTTGCATCTCCAGCGAATTTCAACTCTAACGTATCTAACCCAGTAGCTCAGCAGCTGAGAAACAGGGCAAATAACTTTGGTCATAGCTTCCGTGTAACTGGTAGTGTTTATGGTGAAGTTGATTTGGCTGATTTCTTGACTTGGAAGACCTCTTACGGTATCGATTACAATTCAGGTCCTGGTCAGGGATATGGAACTCGTGCTTATGAAGCAACTGAGGGTAACACCAATCCAAACTCTTTGGGTAATTCTTATTTCTTGAACAGAAACTGGGTAGCATTCTCTACTTTGAACTTCAAGAAGAGCTTCGGTGACCACAAAGTAAATGCATTAGTTGGTTATGAGGCTAAGCAAACTTACTACGAAGGTTTCAATGCAAGCGGATCTGAGTTGGCGTTTGACAACTTCAACTACCGTTTGTTGCAGAACGTAAACCCAGCTACTTTCAGAATGAGCAGCTATCGTGGTGAGCACAATGTAGTTTCACAGTTCGCTCAAGCTAACTACTCATTTACCGATAAATATCTTGTATCTGCAACCGTTCGTCGTGATGGTTCTTCAAGATTTATCGAAAACAAATATGGTATTTTCCCATCTGCTTCAGTAGGTTGGAGAATATCTAAAGAGAGTTTCATGGATAACGTATCATTCATTAATGATTTGAAACTTAGAGCATCTTATGGTGTTCTTGGTAACAATGAAGTGGGTGGTGACTATCCTGGATTCTCAAACTTCTCGACAGGTGTAGATGCTGCTAACTACTCAATCAATGGTTCTAACAACAGTACAACGACTGGTTTCGAGCAGTCTTCTACTGGTAACCCTAAATTGAAGTGGGAAAGTACAGCTGTAACCAATATCGGTTTCGACGCGTCACTTTCTGGTGGTTGGAACGTTATGGTAGAGTGGTACAAGCGCGATACACGTGACATGATTTACAACGTTGAGCTTCCACTTGAGCTGGGTGCTGTGGGTCGTCAGGCTCAGAACATTGGTCAAATGACCAACACTGGTATTGACTTCGCAATCGGTTATTCAAAGCGTGTT
Organism: uncultured Sphingobacterium sp.; assembly: GCA_964508355.1. Taxonomy (GTDB): domain Bacteria; phylum Bacteroidota; class Bacteroidia; order Chitinophagales; family Chitinophagaceae; genus Pollutibacter. The sequence continues at coordinate 967 of CAZDTN010000095.1, read as the reverse complement.
AACCGTGATTTCAATTTCAATGTTAACTTGACTGGATCAACTGTAAAGAATGAAGTACTTAAATTAGAAGCAAACAGCAATACCTTCATCCGCTCTGGTGGATCAAGGATTGGTGATATCACTTATACTAAGGCTGGTCTTCCAATTTCTCAGTTCTATGGTTATGTTCAAGAAGGTCTTTGGCAGTCTCAAGCAGACATCAACAAAGTGTTATTCACTAATGCTGGTGATGCAAAGGTTGGACGTTTCCGTTTCAAAGATTTGAACGGTGATGGCCAAATCAACAACCTTGATGAGACTTACCTCGGTAGCCCAATCCCAACTTTATTGCTTGGTCTTAACTTGACTGCAAACTACAAGAACTGGGATTTCACCATGTACTGGAGTGGAACTTATGGAAACAAGTTGTTCAACTTCGTGAAATACTTCTCACACTTCAACGCTTTCCAGCGTAGCCGTAGCAAAGATTTCTTGTATGAGGCTGGTAAAACACTTCCTGTTCTTGATGGTGGTGACAACTACAGCTCTAACAGAAACAGCTATTATGTTGAAGATGGATCTTTCACTCGTTTGAGAAACTTGCAGGTAGGTTACTCTCTTGATGCTGCTTCTTTGAAGAAGCTTGGTATCAGCAGATTGCGTATCTATGCTCAGGGACAAAACTTGCTTACTTTCACCAAGTACACTGGTTTGGATCCTGATGTAACGATCTCTAACATTACTGAAGGTTTCAACAGTCAGCGTGACCTTTCTTTAGGTGTTGACAATGGTCGTATTCCTTTGGCGAGATCAGTTATTGTTGGTATAAACCTTGAGTTCTAAAACAGCGTAATGCTTAAACAATAGATTGAACTAATAAAAACCTTCAATATTTTTATTACAAGATTTAAAAAAGCATTCCAGAAATAAAACAAATTAAAAATGAGAAAGAATATCATGCAAAAATTAGCGGTGCTGGGCTTACTAG
>CAZDTN010000094.1:0-6029 GCA_964508355.1 uncultured Sphingobacterium sp. | reverse complement strand
AGTCGAATGGCTTTTCACCATACCAGGCCACTTTTCTTTTGGTGATGATTTTCTTACCAAACATCATGACCTCATCATGTTCCCAGTTGATGTTAGTTGATAGTAAGTTGAAAAAATCTTCAATTTCTGAAGCAGTGAAAATCTGTCCGTGGTAATTTACAACACCATCGTACGGAAGTAGATTCTGGGTTGAATGGTGATGAAGATTATCGGAAAAAAGATTTGTCTGCTCGATTCTCATTTTCAGTTACTTCCTAATTCCCATTTAATAATTGAAGCTTTTCTTTCTAGTCCCCATCTATAACCACCAAGTTGACCGTTTGTTTGAACTACACGGTGACAAGGTATGAGGAAGGCAATTGGATTTTTCCCAATGGCTGTTCCAACTGCTCTCGACGCATTGGGCTGGTTGCTTGCTTTAGCAATTTCAATGTAGTTGGTCAGTTTGCCGAATGGTATTTCAAGAAGTGATTGCCAGACTTTGATTTGAAAGGCAGTTCCTTTCAAGTGTAAGTTTAGTTTTGGCCATGCGTTAATATCCTTGTTGAAAAAACACAAAACACCTTGATGTTCCTTAGTAGATTTTTGTTCAAGATTGGCTGAAGGAAACCTTTTTTCAAGCTCATTGATTGCGGATGTTTGATTCTCAACGAACCAAACAAAGCAAATGCGCTGATCAGTAGATGCAATCAACAATTCTCCGAAAGCCGAGTTGCTGAAACTATAATTAATTTCAAATTTTTGATTTTGAGAAGCTTCGTCTGTATTCATTTCTGTAATATTGATGAAGTCAGCAGGTTTTCCTATGGCAGGTAAACTAATTTCACGATCAAATAGACTTTGTTGTACTGCTTTCATTAATGCAAAGCTAATTCATATTGATGTTCATTTATAATGTAACAAAAGAAGGGACAATCACCAACGGGCAATGAACTTTTTCTGTAAGGTGCTTAGCGGTGCTTCCCATGATGAGATCCTTGATTTTTGAATGTCCTTTTTGACCAATTACAACCATATATGGATCAATACGGTTAATTGCATCCAGAATTCCTTTGTAGGGAGAACTGTTCATTACAATTTCTTTTTCGGGTATGGGGACAGGTTCATTGTTTCCAAAACACTGTTGGATGTATTTATTCATTTTTTCATTGGCCTCTTTTATTCTTTCTTTTTCAATTGTAACTGCATCAAGAGCTCTTGGATTATTGATGATTGATGGTATTTCGCAGACATGTAAAATCACTAGCCTGGACGAGGGAATATGTAATAAGTCAGTCGCTATTTCCAATGCATTTGAAGCATTTGATGAAAAATCAGTTGCGTGTAATATGATTTTTGTATGGTATTTCATAACGTGAAAATAGAATCACGTTACATCCTCATCAATGATTGAAAAAGTAAATAATAATGATGATGGTCATCAATTTATATCCGACTTGTCAGTCCTTTTAGTGCCTGCATACAATTCATATTCAAGCAAACGACAATCAATTTTTGCATTGAGAAATTCAATTCTTCTCGATGGTTTTAATCGAATGGCTTTTGCAAGTTCAAGGTTGCCGGTAAATATGTATCCTGTTTTTCCTTTGCACTTCTGTTTTAGAAAATCACCAATTCTTGCATAGGTCGATTGTAATTCAGTTTCATCACCTAATCGCTCACCATATTCTGGATTAAACATGACTATCCCATCGCCTTCGGGGATCGTGGTATCTGCAAAATCACACACTTCAAATTTAATCAAGTTGTCTACTCCAGCAGCTTCTGCATTGATGCGAGCGATGTTGATGGCTTTTTCGCTGATGTCTGATGCGATAATTTTTAATGAAGGGGCCTCTATAATTTCTTCATCAAGTTTTTTACGTTCAATCAAATACATCTCTCTTTCAAAACCCAGGATGTGCATGAAGGCATAGTTATCTCGAAGTAGTCCAGGTACTCTTTTTGTTGCCATCAAAGCTGCTTCAATAGCAAGCGTCCCCGATCCGCACATGGGATTGATAAATGTAGATGCGTAATCCCATTTTGAGGAAAATATAGTTGCCGAAGCTAAGGCTTCCAACATAGGAGCTTGTCCGGGTAGTTTTCTATACCCGTGTTTCGCCAAAGTTTCACCCGTAGTATCGATAAAAATTTCAGCCATATCGTTTTTCCAAAACAGGTAAACCACAGCACCTATTGGGTCAGATCCAGTGGAAGGTCTTCTTTTGATGGTGTCACGCATCCTATCGACTATAGCATCTTTGATACGCAGGTTGGCAAAGAGATTAGTCGATATAGTAGGATGAAAAACATTACTCGTGACTGAAAAATAGCCGTTAGGGGGTATAATTTTTTCCCAATGGATCAATCTAGCTGTCCGATAAAGTTCGTCTGGATCATTGCAGGTAAATGACTTCAAGGAGTACATAACCTGACTGGCACAACGCAGGTGTAGGTTTAACTTTATACAATCAGTTACAGTCCCAAATAACTCTATACCCGTTTGAAAGGTACGTTCAGGACTAAAACCCAGCGCAATGACTTCCTTTTCTAATGCTGTTGACAGCCATTTATGGCAGGTGATGATGATTTTCCTTCGATACGTAAATACGTCCATGAGTACAAACATAAGTCAAACTATGAACATTGATTTTAATAACTTTAAGGAAGAATGCTATTGCCATGAAAAGACAATTTACAATCCTTGCTTTGCTATTTACTGGTATCATGCAAGCGCAAGAAAAACTCCAACACATACGTGTAAATCAAATAGGATTTTATCCTACTGCCAAAAAAATTGCAGTGGTTACCAGTGAGGTAAAGGATTTAAATTTCTATGTTACCTCAACCAACCTAAGCGATACTTTTTTCCATGGTGTATTAAGTCAACCAATTAAATCAATTCATTCTACAACCGAAACAAGGGTAGCTGATTTTTCAAGTTTAGAGAAAACAGGAAGTTTTAATGTTTCTGTTAGTGGGTTACCAACGTCTGCTGTTTTTAGTATTCATAATGAGGTATTATCTGATGTTGGAAAGGCAACCCTCAAGGGTTTTTATTACCAGCGTTCATCTATACCGCTACCATATGATTATGCAGGAAAATGGCATCGTTCTGCGGGGCATCCAGATATGGAAGTTTTGATACATCCTTCAGCTGCTTCCAAGGAAAGACCTAATGGTACAGTTTTATCCGTACCTGGTGGTTGGTACGATGCAGGTGATTATAACAAATACATTGTCAATTCTGGCATTACCATTGCAACCTTATTGTCGGCCTATGAGTTTAATAGCGATTATTATAAAAAACTTGTCATTAATATTCCTGAATCTTCCAATGCTATTCCTGATATTCTTGATGAGTCATTGTATAATATCAGGTGGATGTTAACCATGCAGGATCCTAATGATGGTGGTGTTTATCATAAGTGTACCAACGCTCAATTTGATGGGATGGTGATGCCGGGTGTGACCAAAGCGACAAGGTATGTTGTTCAAAAAAGCACAGCAGCTACTTTGGACTTTGCTGCAGTAATGGCACAGTCGGCACGTATTTTTAAGTTCTTCACTAATGAATTACCCGGATTGTCAGATTCTTGCATGAAGGCCTCAATTGCAGCCTGGAATTGGGCGATACAACATCCTGATGTTATTTATAATCAGGATAAAATCAATGAAAAGTTTATCCCAAAAATTGAAACAGGATCTTATGGAGATGGAAATGTAAATGATGAATGGTTTTGGGCGGGTGCAGAATTGTTTGCTGCAACAGGACAGAAACAATACTTGAAAGTTTTTAATCGCATACAGGATGGGTTAATGATTTTACCTACTTGGGATAATGTAGCTATGCTGGGTGTTTATACTTTGTTGCAGTCGAAACAACCTTTGCCACAAGAGTATGCTGATAAAATAAATTGGATGAAATCAAAAGTGATTGGACTTGCAGATGAGTATGTTCAATATGCGTCCAATAGTGCTTTTAGGGTTGCTATGGGAAATAATAAAAAAGATTTTGTCTGGGGGAGTAATTCCAATGCAGCTAACCAAGGTATATTATTACTATACGCAAATAAATGGACGGGTAAGAAAGACTACCTGGATGTAGCACTAGCAAATGCTGATTATTTATTGGGGCGAAATGCAACAGGCTATTGTTTTGTAACAGGCTTTGGAAGCACTTCTCCAATGCACCCGCACCATCGGCAGTCTGAAGCCGATGGAATTATTGAACCGGTGCCTGGTTTATTGGTTGGCGGACCTAATCCATTTAGGCAGGACAAGTGTAACTATAAATTTATAGAGACAGAGACTGCGTTTACAGATGATGTTTGTTCTTATGCCAGCAATGAAATTGCTATCAATTGGAATGCACCAGCTGTTTATTTATTTAATGCTTTAGCGGCATTGCATCAAAATTAAAAACAAGAAATAAAAAAAGACATGGTAAACCTAATTTGGATTGTTCTGATTTTGTTTTCGGTATGGTTTATTTATGTGTTGGCATTCGACATCATCAAAAACAAAAAAAATCTGGAGAACATCAGTGTACTTAAAACTGGTGCAATTGGGTTTGTCGTTAATTTTTTTGATGTTTTGGGGATAGGCGCTTTTGCGCCGCAAACAGCATTGTTGAAATTCACGAACCAAACTACTGATAAATTAATCCCAGGTACAATGAATGTGGCGAATACCATACCTGTATTGATACAAGCAATTATTTTTATTCAAATTGTCGAGGTAGAACCACTAACACTTATCGTAATGTTTTTAACTGCCATGGGCGGTGCAATATGGGGTGCAGGTATTGTGGCAAAACTTTCCGAACAAAAAATTCGGTTAACCATGGGCATTGCTTTGTCCATCACTGCTGTATTTATGTTTGCAAATAAAATGAATTGGATCCAAGGAGAAGGGACTGCAATCGGCATCCATGGATGGAAATTGGTATTGGCAGGGGTAGTCAATTTTATTTTAGGAGCAATGATGACAGCAGGTGTAGGATTATATGCACCATGCATGGCGTTGGTTTTTTTACTGGGGATGTCACCCGAAGTTGCATTTCCAATCATGATGGGATCTTGCGCGTTTTTGATGCCACCTGCTTCATTTAAATTTATTCAATCGGGGGCTTACAATAGGAAAGCGGCGTTGACCATGGCCATTCCTGGAACAATTGCTGTACTAATTGCTGCTTTGGTTGTAAAGTCTTTACCACTGGATGTGCTTCGCTGGTTGGTCATTGCCATTGTGTTGTATACTTCTGCTACCATGTTCAGGGCTGCTTTGCTAAAAGCAAAATAACCTGTTCTGTTCAACGAATAAACTTTACATTTATATTGTTTGATTTATTCATCATTTATTATGAGCACTTATCCCAGTATTTTTAATGATGTAATCGGACCGGTAATGCGGGGTCCATCGAGTTCGCATTGTGCAGCATCGCTTCGCATTGCTCGGATTTGTCGTGATTTGATGGATCAAGATATAAAAGACATTCTCATCGAATTTGATCCCAACGGTTCTTTAGCGACTACCCACAAAAGCCAGGGATCGGACATGGGCTTGTTCGGTGGCTTTTTAGGTTGGGAAGCCTATGATGAACGTCTACCCGCATCTGAACAATATTTAGCAGATGCTGGTATAAATTATAAAATTGAAATTTGTGAATTGCTTGAAAAGCACCCCAACACTTACCAAATTACCTTGAGTAATGACAAGGAAGCAAGACGATTAACGGCAATATCTACTGGTGGTGGTATGATTGAGGTTGTCAATATCGATGGCAATCAACTTTCCATTGCAGGCGACTATCATGAAACACTTGTTTATGGTAATAATTCCGCTGGTGTACAAGCATTCTTGGATGCACATGTTGTGTATGATGAGATAGTATTGCACGATGGAGAAAATCCATGTGTACAAATAAAATCACAGCAGTCTATTTCGGTCGATATTCTTAATGAAATAATACAAATGGATGGTGTGCAGGCTGTAAAGTGCCTGAATCCAGTTCTTCCTATTAAGTCCAGAAAAAATTTAAAAGT
>CAZDTN010000093.1:0-6061 GCA_964508355.1 uncultured Sphingobacterium sp. | reverse complement strand
CATTTGATATTTATGCTCAGATGAACTTCCTCAATCCAGGAATGTTGGGCAGTGTGGAATATTTCAGAAATGAATTTGCGACACCCATTGATAAATTTGGTGAACGTGAACACAAAGACCATTTAAAGAAATTACTTTACCCTTTTATCTTAAGAAGAACAAAAGAACAAGTTGCTAAAGATCTTCCAGCCAAAACTGAAACCATATTGTTTTGTGAGATGGAAGAAGAACAGCGGAATATTTATGATGCCTACCGAAATGATTATCGAGATAAAATTCTCGGGGTCATCAAAGAACAAGGAATTGACAAATCACAGTTGACAATTTTACAAGGGTTGATGAAGCTTCGTCAAATATGTGATTCACCTGCTATCATGAATGAAAAGGAACAGATGCCGAATGTATCTGTTAAACTTGATGAATTAACGAGAGAGATTACAGAAAATATTGGAAACCACAAGGCACTTGTCTTTTCACAGTTTTTGGGAATGCTAGGTCTAATTAGACAAAGGTTAACCGAGCTTGGTGTTAAGTTTGAATATTTTGATGGTAGTACTTCGGCTACCGACAGAGAAAAAGCAATTCAGTCTTTTCAAAATGATGATGAAGTGCGTGTATTCTTAATTTCATTGAAGGCGGGTGGCGTAGGTCTTAACTTGACTGCAGCCGACTATGTATACATCGTAGATCCTTGGTGGAATCCAGCAGTTGAACAACAGGCGATCGATAGAACGCATCGTATTGGTCAGACAAAAAATATTTTTGCATATCGGATGATTTGTAAGGATACGATTGAAGACAAGATCCTACAATTACAAGACAAAAAACGTAGTTTGGCCCGAGATCTGGTCGCAGATGATACAGGATTTGTCAAGACGCTTACCAGAGAAGACGTTGAATACTTATTCAGCTAAATTTTTATGATGGTTGCAATACTTAAATAAAGTGTTGCAATAACGACAACAATTCCAAATATGATTAACCATTTGGGATGCTTGTATTCTCCAATGATGTTTTTGTTTAAAGATCCCAATAAGATGAGTGTTAGCGCAATGGGTAAAATAAATCCGTTTAATGCGCCAACTACAATAAGTATATTGACAGGCTTACCGATCACTAAAAATATGGTTAGAGCAATTATTACAAATCCAATTAACATCGGCTTTTCTTGTCGCTCGAAATTTTTATTGATTGATCTGAAAAAGGAGATTGATGTATAAGCAGAACCTACTACGGAGGTGATTGCAGCACTCCACATCACAATACCAAAAATCTTATAGCCCAATTGACCAGCAGCCCTCTCAAATATAGAAGCAGCAGGATTAGCGCTGTCTAATGATAATCCTTTTGAGACTACACCCAATGCTGCTAGAAATAAAAGGATCCGCATAGTAGAGGCAATCAATATAGCAGAGACAGCAGATTTTCCAACCTCTTTTGTGTTTTCGGTACCGGTTAAACCTGCATCCAACAAACGGTGAGCACCTGCAAAACTAATGTATCCGCCGACGGTACCACCAACCAAAGTAATGATTGCCATAGCATCAATCTTTTCTGGTATAAACGTTTTAGTGATGGCTTCACCTATTGGTGGATTGGAAACAACAACAACATAGAGTGTTAGTAGAATCATGATGATGCCTAATGCTTTTGCAAAAAGATCCATCCATTTTAATGATTCTTTATTGATAAAAATGAACAAAGCTATCGCTGCACTCATGATAGCACCAGTTTCAGTCGACCAACCAGTTAATACATTCAAGCCCAATCCTGCACCAGCTAAATTGCCTGTATTAAAGGCTAATCCACCAACAACAATTAGTGTTGTCAGTAAGTATCCTGCTCCTGGTATAATTTTATTGGCGAGCTCTTGCGCACGGAGTCCGGATGCACCTAGTATTTTCCAAATGTTCAGCTGCGCACCGATATCTAATAGAATTGAGATTAAAATAACAAAACCAAAACTGGCGAGTAAGGTGTTGGTGAAAACAGCTGTTTGGGTAAGAAAACCCGGACCAATAGCAGATGTTGCCATGAGAAATGCAGCTGCTACAATGGGTGAGTTAGAAAGCCAATTCCTTTTTTTCGTCATCATGCTTTTGAAATAATCTGAATATTTGCTTCTATGATCATTGAATGAATATGTTTTGCAAATTCAACTGCATGCTGTCCATCACCATGTATGCATATCGTATCTGCTTGAATAGGAATGGTATTCCCATTGGTTGAAACTACATACCCTTCATTCAGCATGTGCATGACTTGTTCTAGTGCTGTTGTTGTTGAACCAATCATGGCATTGGCTTCTGTTCTTGGAGTGAGTTGCCCTTCATCTGTATATGTTCGATCTGCAAATACCTCATTATAAAAGGGAATTCCGATTTCAGCTGCTGCTTTTCCAGATTCACTATTGGCCAGACCATATAAAATTAATGATGAGTCGACTTCCTTCACAGCTTCAGCAATAGTAATTGCCAGTTGTTTATCTTTTGCTGCTTTGTTGTAGAGCGCGCCATGGGGTTTCACATGATGAAGTTTCAAGCCAATTTGTTCTGCTAATTTTTTGACAAATTCAATTTGGGTTATGACCATGGATTTAATTTCCTGAAGTGGGAGGTCCATTTCTTTTCGACCAAAATTTTCTCTGTCTGGATAGGAAGGATGTGCACCAACTGAAACATGATATTGTTTGGCCAGCATCAGTGTTGCTCGGATAGTATTTTCATCGCCCGCATGGTATCCGCAGGAAATATTTGCTGAACTGATGAAGGGCATGATTTCTGAATCAGTTGTACAACCTTCACCAAGATCACAATTTAAATCGACCCATTGCTTCATGTAAACAAGTTACTTAAATTCAGTATATTCATTTCATGAAATCCAGGAGAACATTTATCAGATCGACTGCAGTTGTTTCTGCGGGATTATTGGCCAGCAAAAGTTTTGCATTTTCAATAGGCAAAAAGCATTTGCAACCTGATGAGTTAATTATTGGTCAAAATGGGTTTACTTATAAAGTAGATCATGCTTGGGCGAAGATCAATCCGGCTAATCATCCAGTAATTAATTGTCATGAAATGGTGCAGGACAGCAAGGGAAGATTGATAATGCTGGGAGATGATATTCACAATAATATTTTGGTTTTTGATAAATCAGGAAAGCTGTTGGATTCGTGGGGGACTGCTTATCCAGGTGGACATGGATTGACGATAAGCAAAGAGAATGGCGAAGATTTTTTATTGATTGTGGATTGTGGTTTTTATAATGATAAATCGGGTGGCTTTCAAGCTCAAGCAGGACAAATCATCAAAACTGATTTGAATGGAAGAATTTTATTTACCCTAGGTCAGCCACAGACCATTGGTGCTTATAAAGATGATGAACGTTTTCAACCGACAGAAACAGCTGTTGCGCCTAATGGAGATATCTATGTAGCTGATGGGTATGGTTCGGATTATATTTTACATTACGACCATAAGGGGAGATTCATAAAAAAATTTGGCGGAAGAAACAACGCAAATAAAGAGCATAATTTATACAATGCACATGGGGTTGTTGTAGATACAAGGGATAAAAATAACCCTCAATTGATTTGTACATCCAGGGAGGAGTGTTGTTTTAAAATATATACCATGGATGGTGTTTACAAAGGAAGAATTGATACACCGGGCATGTATGTATGCCGACCGGTCATTCATGGGGGTCACCTATATGCAGGTGTATGCTGGTCGAATGATAAAGCTGGAAAACGTAATGCCAATACTGGTTTTGTTACCATACTGGATAAAAACAATAAAGTTGTTTCAAGTCCCGGTGGTACTGCTCCCGTTTACCAAAATGGAGTATTACAACCAACACTGCAACATGAATCAAAAGTATTTATGCATGGGCATGATGTTTGTGTTGACGAAGATGAGAGTATATATGTTTGTCAGTGGAATGCAAATAAGACTACACCAATTAAATTAACTAGGGTTTAAAAATAAAAAAATAAAATGGATACGAGTAAAGTCGACATGTTTGTAATGAGTAACGCCAAGTATTTTCAGCATAACCAATTGATGTATGTCAGAGAAAAACTTCTGGCCATGGATGAATCAAAATGGGTATATGTACAAACTTTGCAGTTCAATGATCCTACAATAAGCTTAATCATATCTATCTTAGTTGGTGCATTAGCTATAGACCGTTTTTTAATTGGCGACATTGGATTGGGTATTGCGAAATTACTCACCTGTGGCGGTTTAGGTGTTTGGGTGTTAGTTGATTGGTTTTTGATCATGGGTAGGACCAAAGAAAAAAACTTTGAGATGTTTCAGCAGATTGTTGGATAATGAGTGAGTTAAGAAAGTTTTATTATTTCTCTACATCTTTTTTGCTACTTGGACTTTGCTGGGTAGGCTGGAATCTATTTTGTTTTCTGGAAGCAAAGCCCGGCTTACAAATCTGTCTATTAAAGAATACAGTCGGCTTGGCATGTCCATCATGCGGTACAACAAGATCAATCATGCATGTATTGCATGGCGATGTAGTAAATGCTTTTTTATTGAACCCATTTGGACTTATAGCCTTTATTGGAATGACAATCATTCCTTTTTGGATTATATATGATTATTGGCAGTCAAAAAGAACGCTATGGTCTGCTTATCTCTTGTTAATTAATTTGTTCAAAAACAAAAAGATCTCTTTTCTTGTTGTTATTTTGGTTTTACTCAATTGGATTTGGAACATCCAAAAAGGTGTTTAGCTTAAAATAATGCTCAACTCAATGAAAAACTTACTCATACTTGTATTTTTTCTCTCTATCTTTTTTGGTGGATGTTATTTGATTTACAACAAAGTCAATTGGAGTGGCTTATTGGGCATTGAAAAAATAACTGATGATGTTGATCAAAAGCTGGGAGATGTTTTCTGGAAGTCCTATAGTGCTGATATGGTTGAAGTGAAAGATGATAAAGTTGTCTTACCAATACTGCAGATGGTCGATCAGCTTTGTTCGGCAAATGGAATAAAACCATCAACCATAAATGTTCATGTGGTTAAGAACAAAGAGATCAATGCATTTGCTATGCCGGGTAGACATTTGGTAGTGCATACAGGGTTAATTCAGTTTGCAAATCACCAAGAAGAAATTGCAGGCGTTGTTGCACACGAAATTGCACACATTGAATCAGGACATGTAGTAAAGAAATTAGGAAAGGAAATTGGACTATCTATTTTAATGAACTTAACCTTAGGGGATATTGGTAGTGAAGTTGTACGAAATGCATTATCTACGCTGACATCAACTGCTTATGACCGGTCATTAGAGAAAGAGGCAGATTTAAGGGCTGTTGATTATATGATGAAGGCCAATATGAATCCTAAAATGTTATCTTCCTTTCTGGGTAAACTTGCTGAACAATCTCAAACGCCCGAAGTACTTCAATGGGTAAATACACATCCTGATTCAAAGGAAAGGGTGAGGTATATTGATGAGAAGGTTAATTCTGTTTCAAAATAAATTTCACTTTCATTCCTGGTCTGCATTGCGCCAGTACTGAAATACATTTTGAAGAAACTCTTGCTATGCGCGGATATCCGCCGATAGTTTGTGCATCTGCCATTAAAATTATAGGGTGACCTTCATTAGTAATTTGAATGATACCTCTGGTGACTGGTGTTGAAATCAGTTCTGTTTTTTCTTTAAGAGATAGTTTAGTTCCATCCAGTCTGTAACCCATGCGATTTGATTGTGGTGCAATAGTAAAAGTCTGTTTGAAAAATTGTTCTTGAGACTCTTCATCAAACAAATCCCATTCAGGTCCTTGCTCACAATTAATGTCAACGACATCTAGAACATGAGGAAGCGGTTCGACTTTCGCCTTCCATGCAGTTGTGCCAAAACCATTTTCATTGATGACTATATCTCTCGAATGATGATTTTCATTTGAACTATTCTTCAATTCTAATTCATCACCTGTTGCTAAATTTCTTCCTTCATAACCTCCTAATTGTGAAGAAACATAAGTCGATGTACTGCCCAATTCTTTATCTATTTTCAAACCACCTGCAAAAGCAA
>CAZDTN010000092.1:0-6271 GCA_964508355.1 uncultured Sphingobacterium sp. | reverse complement strand
TTTAACTGCTTAGTTGTAGAATTAAGTGTGAACATGATTTTCTTTCCTATTTTTGTCGTGCTGAAAAGCAATTACGATGAGTACAAGTACAAATATACAATACGAACAAGCCTTATCTACCTGCAAGGATATCTTTATCAAAAAGACTAAAGATTATGGAACTTCCTGGAGGTGTTTAAGAATTATATCGATTGCAGACCAGATTTTCATCAAGGCCATGAGGATAAGGACTATCCAAGAAAAAAAAGTACAAAAGGTACAAGATGATATTGCTGCTGAATTCAAAGGGATTGTGAATTATGGTATCATTGGTTTGATTCAATTGGAGATAGGGGATAGTGAGGTTCAGGAACTCAATGTTGGCGAAGTGGAAGCGCTTTATCATAAAAATGCAGCATTCGCAAAATCAACCATGCTCGACAAGAACCATGACTATGGTGAAGCTTGGAGGGATATGAGTCAGGAAAGTTTTGTCGATTTAATCATCATGAAATTAGCAAGGGTGCGTCAGATACTTTCCAACGATGGAAAGACCATTATTAGCGAAGGTATCGATGCAAATTTTGTTGATATTATTAATTATGCCTTATTTGGGCTGGTATTAATTGGAGAAGGAAAACCAGGTCATTCAGCTTAATAAGATTACTATGCGCTTGATATTAAATACAACCAGGATTTTTGTCGGCGTGCTTTTTATTTTCAGCGGCCTTATCAAAGCCAATGATCCATTGGGTCTCAGCTACAAAATGCAGGAGTTCTTCGAAATCTGGCACATGGATTTCCTCAATTCCTATACACTTGCCTTCTCAATTTTAATGATTGCTTTTGAAATTATTGCTGGCTTTGCAGTCATCATTGGATGGCAATTTCGCTTGTTCAGCTGGTTATTGTTCTTGTTGATTATTTTCTTCACTTTCCTCACAGGTTATGCAGTATTTTCTGGAAAAATAAAAGAATGTGGTTGTTTTGGAGATTGTATAAAATTGTCAGCTGATCAATCCTTTGCAAAAGATATTATCCTGTTTATATTAATTGGATTTTTACTCATAAAAAGAGATCGAATCAACGCTTTTTTCGCACCAATGGTTTCGATAATTCTGTTGATTCTTGTATCAATCAGTTCTTTTGCTATGCAGTGGTACGTGCTTGAACATCTACCTCTTTTTGATTGTCTTCCCTATAAAAAAGGAGTGGACATTGAAGAAAAAATGCAGATACCACCAGGTGCAACTCCAGATAGTACTGTAATCAATTTTGTTTACCAAAAAGATGGTAAGGAAGTGGAGTTTGATGCAGAACATTTTCCAGAAGATTTTAATGACAGCGCCTATACTTTTGTAAAAAGATACGATAAAGTAGTTCGGAAGGGTAATGCTGAACCAGCTATTAAGGATTTTGTTATCATGACACCATCGGGTGTTGATACAACTGCTGCTATTTTAAGTGATCCAAGAGAAATGCTGGTATTGTTTGTCAGGAAACCATCAGATGGTTCATCAGATTGGATTGCTGCATTTCTGGAAATAGTCAATTATGCTAAAGCCAATGAGCGGCCATTGATTGCCATAACGCCAGCTTTTGAAGAATTGAATGCTCTTTTTGTGCAAAACAAAATAGAAATCCCTGTTTACAAAAGTGATTTAGTGGCAGTAAAAACGGCAGCAAGATCAAACCCTACACTATATAAACTCCAACAGGGTGTTATATTGAACAAATGGGGTAGAGCAGATTTATTGAATGCAATTAAGTAGTTGCTATGCAATTACTACTTCTGAAATAGAATCCGCACCCATCACTTCGTTTACACGTTCTTTAATTAGTTCTTTCTGAAAGACAAGTTCATTTTTTAATGGGGCTACTGAAGTATAAATAAACAGTGTTTTATTTCTGATTTCAATTTTGTCTGTGTAATTGGCAATGGTTTTACCCATGATTTTTTCCCAGTGGTCTTCAACGCTAAGTGACTGAATCTGTTGTTTGATTCTGCTAGTTTCTAAAAACTTTTTGACTGCATCTCCTAATGATATTGCATCTCCCATTACAACTGAATTAGGTGGTAAGTTAATTCAAATTGATCAAGTGCAGCCTTGATTCTTTCTTTATGAGTATCTGTTAGGAATACTTGTCCATTGTTATTTTTACATACCCACTCCAACAATTTTTCAAACCTGTTCTGATCCAGCTTTTCAAAAACATCATCTAATAAAAGTATAGGTTCAAAACCAATAACATTTTTCAAAAATTCAAATTCGGCCAATTTAAGCGCAAACAACATACTCTTTCTTTGACCTTGTGAAGCCATCTGTTTAAACGGAAGACCTTTCATGGTAATCTCAAGATCATCTTTATGTACACCGACACTGGTTCGTTGTAAAATCAAGTCTTTTTGTCGGCTTAATAACATATCCTGTTTATACCGTTCAATACTGGTTGAAGGAGCATAGACCAGTTCAGGTATTTCTTGACCGTCTGAAATAAAAGCAAATAACCTGTTTACCGTTGGAATGAAATCCTCAAAAAACTTCTTTCTCCAATTGATCAACTGACTTCCTAATGTAGATAATTGATGATCAAACGTATCCAAGAGTGTAAAATCAATACCATCCATTTCCTGGCTTTTGAGGTATTTATTTCGCTCTTGTAAAACTTTTCCATACTGAATCAAGGCGGTGAGATAAGCAGGATTGGTTTGAGATAAAATAGTATCTATCAATTTTCTTCTTTCTTCACTTCCGCCAGTAATCAACAAAACATCATCAGGAGCAATAAAAACAATAGGTAATCTTCCAATATGAGACGAGAATGGAGAGATGAGTTCACCATCGACTTTCAATTCTTTTTTATTGTTTTCACGGAGCAAAAGAGCAATTTCCATTTGATCCGCTTTCTTACTAAAAGAACCGTCAATTCTAAACCCTTGATTCCCTATTTCGACTGATTGCTGATCAGGTTTGCTAAAATAACTTTTGGTAAAGCAGAGATAGTATATCGCATCTAACAAATTGGTTTTCCCCCTGCCATTTGCTCCACAAATAGCAGTTAAACGCTCCGGAAAGGAGAAGTTTTCGGCTTTGTAGTTCCGAAATTGTAAGAGTTTAATATGGTTGATTTGGAGCAAAATTCGTGTGGATTGTAAAAATACACCAACCCACTAAAATTAATGGCAGAACCTCCATTGAAAAAGTCAGTTTTATGATTTTCGCAGTATATTTGCAAATCTTTCAGAAAAAGAATCTTTTATCAAATATGGGTTCAATCAAATTCACTAAAGAAACCTACCTCTACTGGTACGAAATGATGCTCTTGCTCAGAAGGTTTGAGGAGAAATCAGGACAGCTTTATGGTATGCAGAAAATCAGGGGATTTTGCCACTTGTACATTGGACAAGAGGCATTGGCTGCTGGTTGTATGACAGCTACCAGACAGGAAGACCCGTTCATTACAGCATACCGCGACCATGGGCTGGCCTTGGCTAAAGGAATTTCAGCCAATGCTTGTATGGCTGAATTGTATGGTAAAGCGACAGGTTGTTCAAAAGGAAAGGGTGGAAGTATGCACTTTTTTGGTGTGAATGAATACTTCTTTGGTGGTCATGGTATTGTGGGTGCACAAAGCGGTACTGGTGCAGGATTGGCATTTGCGGAACAGTATAAAGGGACTGATAATGTAAGTCTTACTTTCTTTGGTGACGGTGCTGCTCGTCAGGGTATGCTCCATGAAACCTTCAACTTGGCTATGCTCTGGAAATTACCAGTTATTTTCATTTGTGAAAATAACAACTATGCCATGGGTACATCAGTTGAAAGAACTTCTAATGTAACTGATATTTATAAACTAGCAGACGCTTATGAAATGCCTGCTGATATGGTAGACGGTATGAGTCCAGAAGCTGTTCATGAAGCAGTTGCCCGTGCTGTTAAACGTGCAAGAGAAGGCGGTGGTCCAACTTTGTTGGAAATGAAAACTTACCGTTACAAAGGTCACTCTATGAGTGATCCTCAAAAATATCGTTCTAAAGATGAAGTAGAGGAATACAAAGAGAAAGATCCTATTGAACATTGTAAAAATGTATTGCTAACTAACTTCGGCCTTAAAGAAGAAGATATTGAAGTAATCAATAATAGAGTAAAAGATATCGTAGAAGAATCAGTTCGTTTTGCAGAAGAAAGCCCATGGCCAAGTGATGATGAGTTATTGAAAGACGTATACAAACAAGAAGACTATCCATTTATCGTTGACTAATTCAAACATTAATACATGTCAGACCACAAAAACATAGAAAACGCAGATCAGGAAGTAGTAGATAAAGCATTAGGATTTTGGCAAGCCTATGGCAAGAAATTATCCATCGGTTTAGCAGTTGTAATTCTTGCAATAGGAGGTTATTGGGCTTATGGCAACTTCGTTCAGCAGCCAAAAGAGGCAAAAGCAAATGAAGATTTATTCGCTGCAGAAAATTATTTCAGAAAAGATTCTTTCGCTCTAGCATTAAACGGAAGCGCTGGAACACCTGGTTTTTTAAAGGTGATAGACAAGCACAGTGGCACCAAAGCTGCTAATTTGGCTCATTTATATGCAGGTGAATCCTATTTACAACTAGGCGAATTTCAAAAAGCAATCGACCAACTGAATGCTTTCAGTGCAGGTGGCGCTAAACAGATTGAAGCTAAAGTTGAGGGCATGTTGGGTGATGCTTATGCTGAATTGAAAAAGAACGATGAAGCAATAGCTCATTATAAACAAGCTGGAACTTTGTTTGCTGACGACCAGGCTATTTCTTCTGAATATTTGTTCAGAGGTGCTTTGTTATCTGAAATTTCTGGTAAAAATGATCAGGCTATCGAATTGTACCAGTTGTTAAAAGAGAAATATCCAAGAACAGATAAAGGTTTTGTTGTTGACAAATACTTGGCTAGACTTGGCGTAACAAAATAAATGAACGTACACGTTTTTATACCTTGTTTTGTTGACCAGTTGTATCCTACTGCAGGATTCAACACGATAAAAGTTCTCGAAAAAGCAGGGTGTACTGTTACTTATAATCCCGATCAAACTTGTTGTGGTCAACCCGCTTTCAATGCAGGATACTGGGGCGAAGCCAGGGATGTATGCAGTAAATTCATTAAAGATTTTGAGCAAGCAGAATATGTTGTAATGCCAAGCGCTTCTTGCTCTGGTTTTGTAAACAACTATTACGAAAAAGTTTTCGGTAATACATCTAACCATAAAGCAACAAAGGACATCAAAGGCAAAGTATTTGAGCTGAGTGATTTCCTTGTCAATGTACTGAAGGTCGTTGATTTAGGTGCCTGCTTCAACGCAAAAGCAACCTACCATGATTCTTGTGCCGCTTTAAGAGAATGCAAAATCAAAGAAGAGCCAAGACTATTGTTAAATCATGTAAAGGGACTTGAACTGGTTCCTCTTCAGGAAAACGAGACCTGTTGCGGTTTTGGCGGCACATTTGCTGTCAAGTTTGAAGGAATTTCAACTGCCATGGGAGAACAAAAGGCACAACATGTTTTAGATACAAAAGCTGAGTATCTTATCTCTACTGATTTAAGTTGTTTGATGCATATTAATGGTGTCATGGAAAAAAAGCAAATTCCAGTCAACTGTTTGCATCTTGCTGATGTTTTAGCTAGCGGATACTAAATCAAAAACATATGGCTTATTGGTTAATTAAATCTGAACCATTCAAATATTCCTGGGAACAGTTTGAAAAAGATGGCTCTACATTTTGGGATGGTGTCAGAAACTATGCAGCCAGAAATAACCTAAGATCAATGAAAAAAGGAGATCTTGCCTTTTTTTACCACAGCAATGAAGGATTGGCCATCGTAGGTATCGCTAAAGTCATCAAAGAAGCCTATCAGGATCCAACAACTGAAGAGACAGCATGGGTGGCTGTTGATTTTAAACCCCACAAAAAAATCAAACGTCCTGTTACGCTTGCAGATATAAAAGCAAACAAAGCTTTAGCGAATATGGCACTAATTAGATTAGGTCGTTTATCCGTTCAACCGGTACTTGAGGAAGAATGGGATATCGTAATGCAAATGGCAGGAGAAAAGCGATAAAAGAGGCTAGCATTTCAGAAAAAAACGACTTATTCACATTTTTAGTTAAAGGTCAGTAAAATCAAGGGTTTCAACATGTGTTTTACCCTAAAAAAAGTGGATAAAACAACCCCGTTTTATCTAAGGTTTTGCGCCTAAAAAAGAGTAAATTTGTTGATAGTATTTTCTATTAAAAAACGCCTCTTTTTTAG
>CAZDTN010000091.1:0-6534 GCA_964508355.1 uncultured Sphingobacterium sp. | reverse complement strand
GTCGGATTAACCATTCTAAGATCCCATTTTAACCATTTAGAAGTTTAGATGCGTTCAAATATTTTTGATCAGGATAATAGGCAAAAACACAGTTGCCTTCCTTGATGGTTTCTATAATTTTTTTGTTCAAGCCAGGTGGTAGTGATGGACAACCAAAACTTCTTCCCAGATATCCCTTTATTTTGATCATTTGTTCAGTAGCATAATCAGCACCATGTATTACTATTGCACGTTGCTTGGCTTTATCATTAAATCCATCTTCAACTCCTTCCAACGCTAATGAATAACCATTGCTACCTTGATAAGGCTTTTCCGTAATGTAAAAACCAATACTGCTTTGGTGTGAATTATGTTTATTGGAAAATGTTTTAGCGAATTCTTCTCCTGTATTTCTCCCATGAGCAACTATACTATTGAATAATAGTTGTTTTGATTTCAAATCAATTACGAACAAGCGTTTCTCTTTCGAAGATCTAGTATAGTCGATGATGGTTAGGATACTATCCTGACTAAGTCTTTGCTGTGCATTCAATTTATTGAAGCCCATCATTGCGAGAGAAAGAATTTCTTCTGAAATACTAGCTCCAGCGCGACTTAATTTTTCGTGTAAGCCGACTATAAATCCGTTGTTGAAAACTGTTGAATTTGTTTTCGAGTTGCTATAATTTGATTTAGCATTCGAAGTAGAGCCAGAATGGCTCTTGAAGGAAAAAACTCCCACTACACAAATAAGCAGGATTAAACCTGCAACAAAAGTCTTCATTGGATAGGATTTGCTTTCACGCATACATGAAACGCATTTAAAGGGTGGATTATTGCTCTGTAAATTGCAACTTTTTACTGGCTATGATGTTAAACATTTTGTGAAACATTACACTATCGCAGAAATTCAGGGCTGGTCAAGAATTTATAGAGCAAATTTTGTGAATTCTTTAAGTGGTTTTAAACCAGTTAGTCTCATAGCAACCATAGATAAACAAGCACAACCCAATCTGGGTGTTTTCAGCAATATAGTTCACTTAGGTGCCGATCCAGCCTTAATTGGATTCATCAACAGGCCCAAAGAGGCAGCGCCCCATACAATAAGAAACATAGAAAATACTGGCTATTATACCATCAATCATATCCGTCCTGCTTTTGTGGATAAGGCCCATCAAACTAGTGCCAAATATTCTGATCAGGTAAATGAATTTGAGGCTGTTGGACTTACAGCCGTGTTTAAGGATGGATTTAATGTGCCTTATGTTGAGGAAAGTTTGGTGCAAATGGCATTGTCCCTTTCAGAAATTATACCATTGAGTAATGGTACTTTTTTGGTTGTTGGTGCATTAGAGCATGCCTATCTAGATGATCAAGCGGTAGCAAACGATGGTTTTATCGAATTATCCAAGCAGGAATCAATGGTTAGCCTGGGACTTGATGCATATTATACGACTTCACCAGTCCAAAGGTTTACCTATGCAAAGCCTGATCAGACCTTGAGTGAGATTTCTTTTTAGCGCTCTGCTTTATAATCTACAACAAACACTTTGTCCATATGCGGACCAAGTACTTTCTGAAATTCAAGATGTGCTGGGTGTTTCTGGTAAATCACATCTCTATCATGCTTATTGTCAAAGGTTAAAATAAAACAATGGGTGAAACCCTGGTGCCAGTTTTCAGGACTATCATTCAATCCCCATTCAAATTTTTTGATTACCGATATCTTATCTTTTAACCCAACAAAAGACTTCACAACAGAATCTACTGCAGCTTTAGAACTGGTCTCTTTGAACTTAAAAATGACAACATGTTGAAGTGGTCCTTCATTGGTTTTTTGTTGTCCTAAAGCAAAATGGAGTCCGAAAGCAAGAAGCAGAAAGAGTAATTTTTTCATGATTGATTTTTTAAAATTAACTTCTATTATAGCATATCAATGGGGTTATCTACAATTCTAAAATTTTCATTTAGGTTGTTCAAGATCTGTAAATCCATTTCAGCCAGTTCAAAGTTGAAGATATCGAAGTTCTCTTTTATTCTGTTTGGGTTTTCTGATTTTGGTATGGTTGAAATTCCCTGTTGTACTGCCCAGCGTAAAATAACTTGTGCTGGTGTTTTTTCATATTTGTTAGCTACATCAACCAGCTGTGGATGATCATGTTTTTGTCCCCTCATCAATGGCGTATAACATTGTAAACAAATATGATGTTGATCGCAATAGGTTTTTTCATCGATTAGATTCAAAAAGGGACTAAACTCAATCTGGTTGACTACAGGGGTAATGGTGCTATATTGCTCTAGTTCATGAAAAAAGGGCACTAAATAGTTTCCAGTTCCAATCGCGCCAACTCTCCTATCATTATATAATTGTTCCAGTGCTTTCCAGGTGGCTTCTCTTTTTCCTTTTATGGGCCAGTGGATCAATAGTAAATCAACACTTTCAACTCCAAGATCATATAAGCTCTGTTCATAGGAGCGCATTGTTTCATCATAACCTTGGTTGCAGTTATCAATTTTTGTCGTGATGAAAATTTCTTCCCTGGATACTCCACTTCTGCGTATGCCTTCACCAACCTCTTTCTCATTGTGATACATTTGAGCACCATCAATTAAACGATACCCATTTTCCAATGCTGTCTGAACCGCATTGGTTACAACTTCACCAAACATGTTGTAAGTACCCAGGCCTAACAATGGCATCAATAAGCCATTGTTAAGCTGGGTATAGAGTTGGTTGTTTTTATGAATTACCATGCTGTTAGTCCCAATAATTTCTCACCTAATGGACTCAACTTTGCAGTATCATATTTTGTTTTTTCCCAGTTTCTCGGATCACCAGGAAATGCATAACCTTCCGGTGCAATTCTGTCTCTCCAGGAATTAATTCTCCATTGGCGTTGTGCCTCGTCATTTTCTTGTACTGGCATCATAGAAACATATTGTGCGATACGAACTTTATCTCCTGATAGATTTGGTCTGATGCCATGTGGCAAAAGGCTATTGAAGATGAGCAAATCACCTGCTTCAAGTTTTACTTTAATCAGCTTGTCTTCATATCCTGCTATATCGGGGCGAAAACGATTTCTGTCTTCAGGTTGAGTCAGCTTCCAGCTATCGTAGTCACGCATCAATTGAGGTATACACTGAAATCCTCCCATGTTTTCATCAGTCTGATCTGCTAATGCTAAAACTCCTTGCACATTTTGGGGTTTTGTTTCAGGATCATAATCCCAGTGGATGAATCCCTTAAATTCAAATCCTTCGCGCATGGGAAAATTTAAATTCGCTCTATCAATCGTCACCCACAATTTTTCCGTTCCCCAAACATCAGTAAATGCATCATGTACCCTTGGCATCTGTCTATTGTCCCATAAGTATTGATGGTTGTATACTTCGACCATGCCACTGTTGGTTAATTCTTTCATTTTCATTTCTGCTCTTGGAGGAGCATACCACGTTTCTTTATCATTTGGATCTTTTTCTTCGAATTCCCATAAAAAGGCAGCGGTCTTCAAGGCTTGTTCTCTCGGTACGGCTTGTTTAATCACTACATAACCGTTGTGGATCCAGAACTGCCAGTCTTCCTCGCTCAACACTCTCAATGGTTGACCATTTGAACGATCATTTAGTTTAACCTGACTGCTTGTTGCTGTTGATGGATTACCTGGAATATCCTTGTGGTTCTGGTTGGCCATGGTAGGCTGCATCGTGGGTTGCATGGTAGGTTGCATATGTTTCAATTTTATTGGTTGTTAACTATTGAATAAAAGTAGAGCTAGTTTGTGCTTGAAACACTGACTAAATTGACAATTATTTGTACAATATTGATTTTTTTAGTAAATTAAATGATGTTATCGGTCAATAAAGGACATTATGTACAAGCCCTGGAGAAAATAACCCCAGATGAAAACAGTTCTTTTCATCTGATGGTTAATCCCAGGTTACACGACTTCTTTTTTTGGCATTTTCATCCTGAAATTGAACTGGTATTTCTAGATGGTGCAGATGGTACAAGACACGTTGGGGATCATCTTTCGCCTTTTTACCAAAACGACTTGGTGTTGATTGGTCCTTATATTCCTCATTTGAATTTTGATTATGGCATAAAGAGTGAGTACGAAAAAACAGTGTTGCATTTGCAAGAGGATTTTCTAACCGACATGTTAGAACGGACACCTGAATTGCATGAAATCAGTAAGCTCTTTCAGGAGGCTACTCATGGAATTGTCTATGGTGAAATTGTAAAAAAGGAGATTGGCCCTAGGTTGAAAGCATTAAATCAGTTGTCTGGATTTGCTCAATTTCTGGAAGTGCTGCACATTTTACATCTGCTTGCTGTTACAAATGATAAAGTGTTACTTCATGATTTACCTTACCAGAACAGGGTGCATAAAAAGGAACAAGAACGTTTGAGAAAAATATATGATTTGATTGACGCTCGCTACAAAGATCGCATCACAGTCGAAGAAGCAGCAGCAGCTGCGAACTTGGGTAAAGAGGCATTTTGTAGGTATTTTAAAAAAATGACAAGACTGAGTTTTATTGAATTCTTGAATCTCTACCGAATCAACCAATCTAAACGTATGTTGCGTTTGGGAAAAACCATAACAGAAGCCTCATATGGAAGTGGTTTTGAAAGTCTATCCTATTTTAACCGGGTATTTAAAAAGCAAGCAGGCGAAACACCCTCTTCGTTCAGAAGACGCTTTGTGTCGAATTGATATTGTCTTAGTATTCAATTATCTTCGCGCCACATAAACCAAACTATATGTCACTGCTCGTTGTTGGAACTATGGCTTTTGATGCCATTGAAACGCCTTTCGGAAAAAGCGATAGAATCATTGGAGGTGCAGCAACCTACATCGCTTATAGTGCTTCTAACTTTGTAACACCTATCAAGCAAATTTCTGTCGTTGGTGGTGATTTTCCTCAAGAAGAATTAGATTATTTAACTAGCAGAGGTGTTATTTTGGAGGGTGTTCAAATTAAGAAAGACCAAAAATCCTTTTTCTGGTCGGGTCGTTATCATATGGACATGAACGAGCGTGATACGTTGGATACGCAATTGAATGTATTGGCAGATTTCAATCCAGTTGTACCAGATAGTTACCAGGATTGTGAATTTGTGATGTTGGGTAATGGTGTTCCAGCTATTCAACACAGTGTGTTGAAGCAAATGAAAAATCGTCCAAAACTTGTTGTAATGGATACGATGAATTTTTGGATGGAAACTGCCATGGAAGATCTTGAAAATCTCCTCAAAGATGTTGACGTATTGATGGTGAACGATAGTGAAGCGCGTCAACTTAGTGCACAATATTCATTGGTGAAAGCAGCAAAGACCATCTTGTCGATGGGTCCTAAATACCTGGTGGTGAAAAAAGGGGAGCATGGTGCTTTGCTTTTCCATGGTGATAAAGTGTTTGTTGCTCCTGCATTGCCATTAGAAGAAGTATTTGATCCAACTGGTGCGGGCGATACCTTTGCTGGTGGTTTCATGGGGCATTTAGCAAGTACAAAAGATATTTCTTTTGAAAACATGAAGACAGCTATCATTGTGGGTTCTGCAATGGCTTCTTTCTGTGTTGAAAAATTTGGTACTACACGCATGAAAGAAATCACTAAAGAAGATATCAATGCCCGCATTGGTCAGTTTGTTGATTTAGTCAACTTCGACATCAAGCTCGTTTAACAGCGATAACCTTCTTGAATCTTTTTTTCTGTCCATTCAAATGAAAGGCATCAGCAACGGCAATGTATATACCCGTTGAAACAAAGTTATTTTGGTTATCAAGTCCATTCCAATTGTAGGTACCTGATGTCCCGCAAAGTAAGTTGTTAACAATGGTGCAGATCTTATTGCCCTGTTGATTGAATAAGTACACGGACAAAAGTGTTCCTGGGGTTTCAAACTTATAATTGATTTGTAAAAAATCATTATTTCCATTATTGTCTGCCTGAATAACATCTGGTTTGATGTCAATCCATTTACTGATTTCATTTTGCTGTAAGTATTGAGAATTGATGTTTGTTGGTGTAGCATATCCTGCTGATGCAGCAGCTGAATGCCAATTGTCGCGCTGACTGGAATTGATTCGGTAGTTTATTTTTTCTAAGGCAACACCCTCTTTATTTCTCAGCAAAGGGTAATGCATGTACTTGTCATAGTTTACTTCATCAATAATATTGCCTGAACTATTCAGCAATAATAGATTCCCGTCGTCATCTGGCATTGAAGGAAGTGATTTCATGGATAATAAATGGTTGCTAATCGACTCATCCCATCTCTTTAATATATATCCAGTATCTACCGTTAGCACATAATGTTCTAAGGGGAAAAGATTGAAGTTTTTTGAATACGTATGTGTTGTGGAGTTAGGCGTGCCATCTGTATTTCGGTTACTCAATAAAATGTCTTTCATGTTAATAATCTGAGCGTAGAAGTTACAACGAAATATCTATGACTTGTTTATGCGATGAAGCATACTTCGATTCTGGTGTACCTTAATGCTTGAATTGTCATTACAGTTGCAAAGTATTTATATTAGTTTAGAT
>CAZDTN010000090.1:0-6634 GCA_964508355.1 uncultured Sphingobacterium sp. | reverse complement strand
TGGATACAGAAAAAATCACAAAGAAGATGAAGAGCACACGTAATAGGTATATCAATGATGCCATTAGGTTATACAATAAATACAACGAAAGAAATTTATTGAAGAAACAACTTGACTTTGAGTCAAAATTGACCAGAAATTCAAGTTTGGAAATCTTAGAGGAGTTTGAAGAATTGATAAAGGAGATTGATGAGAAAATTTGAATTATGGTTAGCGAATATGAATTCAGACAATGGTCATTTTGTAAAAAAAATTCGACCTGTAGTGATTATTCAAACTGATTTATTAAATGATAAACACCTGTCAACTATTGTTTGTCCCTTGACTACAAAAATTGAAAATAGAGCGAAGATCTTAAGAGTCCAAGTTGATGCAAGTCAGGTTGATCAAAAGAGTGATATTTTGGTTGATCAAATAATTGCCCTCGATAATCGTAAATTAATAAAGAAGCTTGGAAAGTTAACTCCAAAGCAAATTGAACGATTAACATATTCGCTTAAAGTTGTGCTAGATCTCTAGCTTATTTTCATGACTAATTTAAAGAATGTTTGTTGTGTTGATAAGTAATTAACTAGCCAATTAAGTTTGATTAAATTAGATTAATTAAATTCCGTGTCTTGCAGTACGTTAGAAAATATATCACTGAACTTATTCTTATTCTTCTGTTCATCGCTGCCAACTGGTTCATGTTGGATGCGCATCGGGTAGAGGAGTGGTATGCGAACGGCATCTATGTTTATATATCTAAGGTTTTACAGTTACTCTTGGGTTGGTTACCATTTAGTATTGGGGATGTGTTATACATCGCTGCCGGGGTATATATTGTTTTTACCTTGCAGAAATCATTCAAACGCCCCATTTTAAAAACACTCAATCGGGCGTTTAAAGTGGGTAGCATTGTATGGTTGTTATTTCATTTTTTATGGGGTTTTAATTACTATCGAACTTCCATTCCTGAGCAATTTAAACTTGAAAAAGGAGAAGTGAAAAAAGAAGAAATAATCAACTTTACTCATTTTACTCTTGCGCAAGTAAACTTATATGCAGGTGCGCCATTTACAAAAGATAGTCCAAGAACTACAACCGTTAAATCCTCTCTTTTTGGCATCATAGGTAATTATATGGGTTACGGCGGTTATTATAATCCATTTACTGGTGAGGCGCAAGTGAATAGCTATATGCCTGAGTTTATGTTGCCCTTTATAAAGGTTCATGAAGAAGCTCATCAAAAAGGATATGCCAAGGAAAGTGAGGCCAATTTTGTTGGGTACCTCACGGCCATGAAATCGGGGGATAGTACTTTGTTGTATTCTGCAAATTTGGAGATGTTTCTTTATGCAAATAGGGCATTGCGGAGGTTTGATTCTGTATTGGCAAAAAAGAATATGGAGCAATTATCCCCTCGCATAAAAAAAGACCTTGCAGATTACAAGGCCTTTGCTGAAAAATATTATGGTCCCGTTGACAAATTTGTTACCTGGTTCTACACTGGCTTCCTCAATTTCAACAATCAACCCGAAGGGATGATGAGCTACAATAGAGGTATGGTGTATACCATGCGGTATCTTAATTCCCGCCGCTCCTAAAGATCATCCTCATTCCTCCTTGTTGATCAAAGCTGCTCTGTGGTTTTACATCAAAGCCTTTTGGAATTTCGAAGGTCTTTTCATCGATAGGTGCATCAAGTTGAATCTTCGTCACAATCATGTGGATTTTAAATCCATTATCCCTGACTGATTCATATTCCATAGGAAAGCCATTGATTTGGTCTAGACCTGGAAAACCGGCGGACATCATGCTCATACGACCTCTACCACCACCGCCTCCAAATCCGCCACCGCCTGCAGATTGAGCAGTTGATGTTTCTGCCAATTTGAAATCGGGGTTATACCAAATGACCATTTCAGAAACTTGTCCATTTTGTCCTTTGGTTTTGATGGTTACTTTTTTACAGGTATATCCTGAAACCTTTTTGGTTTCATCCGAATAAATCAGTTCAGGTTTATTGTCAGTGAAAGTTAAACCCAGCTCAGCTAATGAATCTCTTCTTGCTTTCCTGGCTGAGTCTTGACGACGAGCTTGTGCTTCAGCTTCAGCATCGCTGGTATACCAACCCGTCTTTCTGCCCATGGCTTCGATAAGGGTGGTTGTTTTTTTGTTCACCCTGTCAACGATCACCACGTTGTTACCAAAATCAGAGAGGCTTTCCACTTTCATGAAATTAGGATGGTAGGTCATGGTTGTTGAGGTTTCCATATCGCGTGGCATGGTGAAACCACCGGGAGGTCCATCGCCACCACCGCCTGGTCCACCCGGACCACCAGGCATAAAGTTTTCAGGAAAGGTAATTTCTGTTTTCGCTTTCACTATGGCTTTGTCCACTATTTTCGGTTGGGCAAATGCAACAAAACCAGTCGCCAAAAGTGCAATCGATAAAACTATCTTTTTCATATTCATGATTTGAAGCTGCAAATTAATCTCTTTGTGTATAGGTTAGATGTTAAAATGATGAGTGGCTTGCTCTTAATCAGTAAATTGCTGATCTAAACTTGTCGCATGAAAAAGCTATTCTTATCCTTGTTCTTTTTTGTGGCACTCAGCGCAGTTGTTGCCCAGCAGAAAGTCAACATTATTCCACAGCCTGCCGAAGTAAAACTTGGGACGGGTGAATTTGTCGTTACCCCTGCTACCACTATTGTGGCTATAGGTACCGATCCTGAAGTCAGAAGGATTGCAAACATGCTCAACCTGGACTTAAAAAGGGCGGCTGGTTTTGAGCTGAAAATAACTTCAGTTCCCACTAAAAATGCCATTCATTTTAAACTCTTGCCTGAGGTGGCTTTGGGGAAGGAAGGTTATCGTTTAAAGGTAAATTATGAAGAAGTAGAGATAGTAGCCAATCAACCCGCAGGACTGTTTTATGGATTGCAATCTTTACTGCAGTTATTGCCTTATCAAATTGAAAATAAAACATTGACTACCAATATAAAATGGAGTATACCTGTAGTAGAAATTAAGGATGTTCCACGCTTTGGCTGGAGGGGTCAAATGATTGATGTATCCCGTCATTTCTTCACCAAAAAGGAGGTGATGGAGATGATTGATGATATGGCTAAATACAAGTACAATTTGATGCATTTTCACCTAACGGACGATCAGGGTTGGAGGATTGAAATCAAGAGTTATCCCAAGCTGACAGAGGTGGGTGCTTGGAATGTGAAGAAGGAAGGAAAGTTTGGAACCTTCACTTCGCCAGCAGCCAATGAGCCAAGGGATTATGGTGGATTTTATACCCAAGAAGACATCAAGGAATTGGTGAAATATGCAAAGGAACGTTATGTGGATATCCTTCCGGAAATTGATGTTCCGGGTCACTCTATGGCGGCAGTTGCTTCTTACCCTGAATTGTCGGGTACACCTGGTAATTATGTGGTGAACTCAGGAGATGGGTTTATGGATTGGCATGGCAATGGAAAGTTTACCGCACGAATCGATAATACATTAAATCCAGCTAGCGAGAAAGTCTACACCTTCCTCGACAAAGTATTTGAGGAAGTCGCGGCACTATTTCCTTTTGAATACATTCACATGGGAGGAGATGAGTGCGCCAAGAATTTCTGGGAAAAGAACCAGCAGATCAAAGATTTGATGACAAGAGAAAAATTGAAGGATATGCATGAGGTGCAGGCTTATTTTGTGGGAAGGGTCTCTAAGATTGTTGGTTCTAAAGGCAAAAAAATGATAGGCTGGGATGAGATTTTGGAAGGAGGGTTGGTGAAATCAGCAGCGGTGATGAGTTGGAGAGGAATGAAAGGTGGTATTGAGGCGGCAAAAATGGGACATGAAGTGGTGATGACCCCTTCTGAATTTGTTTATGTGGATTACATGCAAGGGGATGCTTTAATGGAACCATCGGTATATGCAACCTTGCGTTTGAAAAAAGCTTATCAGTTTGATCCCATTCCAGCGGGTGTTGAACCGAAACTGATCAAAGGTGGGCAAGCTAACATTTGGACAGAGCAGATTTATAACATGAGGCACATGCGGTATATGGTATGGCCAAGGGGCTTTGCCATTGCGGAAGCGTTATGGACGCCTAGGGCCAATATGAATTGGAATAATTTTATTCCAAGAGTGGAAAATCATTTTCAGCGATTTGATGCGGCTGGAAAAAAATATGCGCCAAGCATGTACGAACCAGTGGTGAAAGTGAAGAAAGATCCTAGTGGAAAGTTTTTGGTCGATTTTGATGTTGAGGTGCCAGGTGTGAGTGTACATTATAGTTTCGATAATTCATTTCCGGATAATTATTATCCTTCTTACACTGGAAAATCAGTTGCCATTCCAACAGATGCTACACAATTGAGAGTTGTTTCCTATAAAGGAGAAAAAGAAGTTGGTCGGCAAATCACGTTTCCTATAGCTGAATTGAGGAAAAGAGCAAAGTAGTAGTTTGTAGTTTTTTTGGTTGACATAGTTATTTTAAATGAATAATTAAACTGTAGAGATGAAAACCATTAAATGGGGTATACTAGCGTGTGGACGAATCGCAAAGAAATTTGCGGCTGACTTGAAATTGGTAGAAGATGCTGAACTAGTAGCAGTCGCTTCTCGCGATCTAGAAAAAGCAAAAGCTTTTGCCAGTGAATTTAATGTGCAGCATGCATTTGGTAGTTATGAGGAGTTGGTAGGATTCAAAGATCTCCATGTGGTTTACGTGGCCAGTCCGCATAGTCACCATCATGAACATACATTGCTTTGTCTTAATCATGGTAAGGCAGTTTTGTGTGAAAAAGCATTTGCCATCAACAGCAAACAGGTAGAGGAAATGGTGTCAGTAGCAAGAGCTAAAAAAGTTTTTTTGATGGAGGCTTTATGGACCAGGTTTTTGCCTCATTATTTGAAAGTGAGAGAAATGATGGAAGAAGGCAGGTTGGGAGAGGTGAAGGGAGTTTTGGCAAACTTTGGTTTCAAACCTGTTGATCCGGTACCTCAACGTTTGTTTGATCCTGCTTTAGGTGGAGGTGCATTGTTGGATATAGGTATATATCCTGTTTTTCTGGCGCAATCCTTATTGGGTGTTCCAGATGAAATTACTGCACACATGAATCCTGCAGCTACGGGAGTAGATGAGCAGTGTGCAATTCAATTTATATATAAAGATGGGCGGACAGCCAGTTTATTTGCCACTTTAGCGAGTAATTTAGAGACGGATGCAGATATTTTTGGAACTTCTGGTAGGATCAGACTAACCAGTCGTTTTTATGAGCCATCTGCAACCATTCAATATTATCCTAAGCATGTTGATAGTCGAACTTTAGTTCCCATTGAAAGAGGTCCAGGTTTTGGCTATCAGTATGAAGCTCGCCATGTAAACGACTGCCTTCGACAGGGTTTAACGGAGAGTCCTGTTTGGAATTTAGATGAATCCTTGAAAATCATGTTAACTTTAGATAGAATTAGAGAGAAGATGGGACTCAATTATTGATTTCCGCTTATGAAATACACCAAAAACACATCATGAAATCAATTATTCAATCGAGTCTGTTCTTCTTGTTTTGTTCTTTATTTTTTTTGACATCCTGTAGGAAAGCGGTTTTAATTGATCCCTCTCAGGGAGGAAAGAAATGGGTGAAGGTATTTGATGATTACGCGATAGATATATTTTTTAGTGATGCCAATAATGGAATAGCGTTGTCCTTTAATAGTCTTTTCATTACAAATAATGGGGGGACCAATTGGACTAAGCTTGAGGGTACTTTTGATGGGTTTAATATAGGTATGGGCAGTCCTAGCAATTTTTCAATTGTTTCACAGAACAAAGTGATGTTCACTAAAGACGGTGGACGCAATTTTAAAACTTATTTTGGCGACTCGTATTCCGACTGCT
Source organism: uncultured Sphingobacterium sp. (assembly GCA_964508355.1). GTDB lineage: Bacteria > Bacteroidota > Bacteroidia > Chitinophagales > Chitinophagaceae > Pollutibacter. The sequence continues at coordinate 744 of CAZDTN010000090.1, read as the reverse complement.
TTTACATAAATCCGCAAACTTGTATTGTTAATGCCAAGAAAAGGGTTTGGATTACAAAAGATGCTGGGGCAACCATTGGGATAAATTTTAATCAGGATTCTTCTTCCATTACTGATGTCTATGCACCTTTCAAATCAATATCCAGTTTAAACGATAACCAATATTGGGTTGCAAAGCCAAGTGGCAAGCTTTATGAAACAAAAAATCAAGGTTTAACCTGGTTCCCATTATCGGTGAGTAGTAATTATTTTTATCGAATTCAGCTGTTATCCAATGGGGTATGTTATTATTCAGATGAGACTGGGCTTTATCAATCCCTGGATGGAGGTAAGACTTGGAAATCTTTATCCGTGAAAGCATTAGACTTTCATTTTTTTGATGCAGTGACTGGTTATCGCGCTGAAGGTGGGGCTTTGTATTTGACCAAAGATGGTGGTGAGAACTGGACTTCTGTGTTTAAAATTAATGGCTATGTGAGTGAGTTGTTTTTTCTCAATGAGAATACGGGATGGATATCTACTGAAATTGGCGTCTTCAAATTGGGATAAAATTTAAGGCTTGGCCTTTCTATTTTTTTGAAACTTGTTCTATACTGTCTCTTAATGGCCACCCGTTTCCAATATATCTATTGTTGATAAATAGGAGAGGCGTTATTTCATCATTTGAAATAAAATTATCAAGAGCTTTTGTTTTTGTATAGAGGTAAATTATTTCAATGCGGTCCGAATTGTTAATGATGATTTC
>CAZDTN010000089.1:0-6678 GCA_964508355.1 uncultured Sphingobacterium sp. | reverse complement strand
CCAGAACTGAGCTGGAATTATAATATTGGCGCTACGCTAAATATCAATAAAGCATTGGTCTTTACCGCAGATGCCTATCAAATAGACGTTGAAGACAGAATCATTATTTCTGAAGTGCTGCCAGTGGGACCAAATATTCCCATTTTACAATCTGTATTTCCAACATCAACAGGCATAAGAGAAATTGCATTTTTTACCAACCACATTAATACCAGAACTAGAGGATTAGACCTTGTGCTCTCTTATAAACAAGAAATAACAGCAAATAGCAAGCTTATTTTTAATGCAGCATGGGCATTTAACCAAACCCAAATAACAAAAGAAAAAAGTCTGCCTGAAAAACTGAATGCAGGCGCGTTGGTCCCTGTAAGATTAATTGACACTATAAGTATAGGTTTGATTACTACAGCACAACCACGACAAAAAATAATTGGAAGTGCAGAATACAGCAACAATAAAACAACACTACTGGTAAGAGTTTCTCATTTTGGTCAGGTTACTGCCTGGGAAAAACCATCTGGCATACCACACAGGAGCCAAACTTTCAGGGCTAAAACGCTGACTGATTTATTACTTAGCAGGAAAATAGGTTCCAAGCTTCAACTTTCAGTTGGTGTGAATAATTTATTTAATGTCTATCCCGATAAAGTCGATAAAAATTATGCCTCATACACCAATGGCCAGGTGCCATATAGTCGATCTGCCTTGCAATTTGGGTTTAATGGAAGCTACTATTTTACAAGCATACAATGGAGATTGTAAAAACTAATCTACTCTACTGAACAAATGATAATTTAACCCAGGTATTTGGTAATTTAGAGCATATTTGAATGCCATGAAACTGCGTAGTAGCTTATTCACATTAACCTTTGCTTTCCTTTTTTCAATTCTACACACACAGGCACAGGAACCTGATTCAATCATTAATATTTATGCCAACTACTTTCCAAAAGAGAAGGTGCACGTGCATTTTGATAAAACGGTTTACAATAAAGAAGAAACCATCTGGTACAAGGTATACATCATGGATGGAAATGGTCTTACTTCCCTGAGTAAAAATGTATACGTTGAGTGGTTCGATACTACTGGAAAGTTCATCAAACAAACCATCTCCCCTCTTTTTCAATCTACAGCAAAAGGAGCATTTGATTTGCCTGCAGATTACAAAGGAGATTTCATCAGGATGAAGGTATACACCAAGTGGGGACTAAACGATGACTCTGCTTATACTTATCAAAGAAACATTACCATCAACAACAATGATGTTGCTCAGAAAATAAAACCCATCACCAGGAAAACTAAACTTGATGTATTTCCAGAGGGAGGTGATTTGGTCAATGCGATGACCTCACTTGTAGCGTTCAAAGCTTACGACCAATTTGGAAAACCAGTTAAAGTCAAAGCTTTTCTTCAAAATGATAAAAACAAAATACTTGATACTTTAGACATCAAACATGATGGAATGGGAAGCTTTATTCTAATTCCAAAAGCAGGTGAAACCTATGCTGTCAAATGGAGTGATAGTTTTGGTAATTCAGGAATTACAAAAATACCTGTTGCAAAATCAGAAGGAGTTGTAATGGCAGTTAGAATTTCGAATGAGTTTGCCGGTGTAAAAGTTGACAGAACCCAAACTGTTCCTGAAAACTTCAAGCAATTGAACTTACTCGTGCATATGAATCAGGAAATTTTGTTTAAGGTAGCCTTAAACGTTACAGACAAAACATCCTTATTTGCCAAAATTCCAATAGCTGAATTGAATACAGGTATACTACAATTTTCTTTATTCACCAGTGATTGGTTACCCGTTGCTGAAAGATTGGTTTTTGTCAATAACCGTCTTCATGAATTTGGGGCTAAAATTATTCCACAATTAACAACCCTCACAAAAAGAGGTAAAAATGTAATTGACATCTTAGTATCTGATACCACTACCACTAACATGTCTATTTCCATTACAGATGGAAACTTAGATGATGGCAGCTTAGGAAATACCATATATGCGGATTTACTGCTTAACAGTGAGCTAAAAGGTAAAATTCATAATCCTGGCTACTATTTATCAAGCGATTCAGATGAAGTGACTGCTAACTTAGACCTATTGATGCTGACCAACGGATGGCGCAGGTTCAATTGGCAAGATATAAGAGCGGGTAAAGGACCAACGCTCACCTATCTACCGGAATCTGAATCCATGAAAATACGTGGATTAGTATATGGCTTAAAAAATGTTAGTGCTAATGAATTGCTACTGAATATGGTACTTCAGAACAAGGACAGTAGTAAAAGCTTTTTGTTTCAACAAGTGTCTAAAGAGGGATATTTCGAAACAAAAGAGCAAATGTTCTACGACACTGCAAAGCTTTTTTACAGCTTTAACAATAATCCAAAATTGAATGATATCACACAGATTCAATTTGACAACGGATTATTAAAACCTTCAGCCAAATTGATTGGTTATAATGAGCTGGAAAAAGTACAGCTTTGGAATGATAGTATCGCCAGAGCACGAATGGCCTATTTTTTAAAGCTTCAAGAGGACTGGAAAAGTAAATCACAATACAAAACACTACAAGAAGTCATCATTAAATCCAGACAAAAGCCTAAAGAGGATGCATTGGATGAAAGATATGCTAGTGGACTTTTTTCTGGCGGTGATGCACAGATACTCGACTTTATGAATGATCCAGCATCTTTGGGTGGTTTAGATTTGTTTACTTATTTACAGGGAAGAATTCCTGGTTTAATGATCAGCAGATCAGGAAGTCAGGTTCAACTATTATGGCGAGGTGCTAATCCAGAAGTTTACTTGGACCAGCAATTGGTTGGACCAGAATTTATACAGTCAATGAATATCCGTGATATTGCCATTATTAAAGTATTCAGACCTCCTTTCTTTGGAGGTATTGGCGGTGGTAGCGGTGGTGCAATTGCCATCTATACTAAAAAGGGAGGAGATGTAAGACCTTCTGGCGATGGCAAAGGCAATAAGGGCATGCTCTCAACACTTATACCTGGTTATACCAGATTTAAAGAATTTTACAACCCGCAATATGATGCTGGTGATAACCCAGATACAGATATCAGAACAACCCTCTTCTGGAGTCCCTATATCATTACCAACAAAAAACATCCTCGATTTAAGATTCAATTCTTTAATAATGATTTCAGTACAAAACTGAATGTTGTGCTAGAAGGTGTTAATACAGATGGCAAAATGACAAGGGTTGTGAAAGTTCTAGAGTAAATACCATTTATAATCATCAGATTGATTGATGATGATCATTTCTTCATGGACCTAAGATGTACAAATTTGTCGTACAAATTTAAACATCAAAAATGCTTTACCATGAAAAAAATCATCTTTACATCAATTATTGCTTGTAATTGCTTTATAGCCATCGCTCAAGACAGGGATACAGTTATCACTTTACCTGAAGTAAGAATAACAGCTGCAAGCGCGATTACTACAAGTGTTTATAGTTCGTTCAGAAGAGCCTTCCCTGAAGCAGAAAACTTGCGCTGGTATAAATACGACAGGGACTATCTTGCAAAGTTTTTCATGAAAGACATGGACCATAATGCACTCTTCAGAAAAAATGGTGTCATGAAATATGATATCAGTTATGGACATGAGAAGCACTTACCAGAAAAAATAAAAGAAGATGTATTAAGATCATATGATAATTATAAAATCATTAGAGCTATCCATGTGAAAGCCTACGAAAGAGATATTTGGGTAATCAAACTAGAAGGTGAAAGAAAATATTTAACAGTAAGGGTTGAAGATGGAGAAATGGATGAGGTAGAATCTTTCTATAAAGCAGATTAATTCTAATCAAATCGATTAGCCCGTAAAAATTCAATAGGCAGGTCAGATTTACCGTGGAGCGCCAAGTCAGCCATGATTTCACCAATCACCGATACGAATTTAAACCCATGTCCACTAAACCCTCTTGCAAAACAAACCCTACCATTAGTTTCAGGTAAAAAATCTATTACAAAATTTTCGTCCTTTGAATTACTATAAAGACAGGTCTTGACACCAAGTACCTGTCCTTTTGCTTTTGGAATATATTGATCGATAAAATCTAATAAAGGCTTCTTGTCTTCTTCTGATATTTGCCTGTCAACTTGATCTGGATCTGTTTGCGAACCTGGATGATGATAGGCAAATTTAAATCCGATTGGATTCTTAGTATCATTGATATCAGCAATAGGGAATCCGTAATAGGCACCAGGCTGATTCTTATCTACCACAAACCAACATGGAAAAGTCGGTGTTCTAAATGAATCAGCTTCGCTTGGTTGAATCCACATTAATGTCTGCCTGGTTATTGTTAAATTATCTTTGACAGTAGGCATTAACTTGGCAGACCATGGACCAGCAGTCACAATAATTTTAGAACAAGTATAATTTCCTTCACTGGTATTTACTACAACACCTTGATTGGTCAACTCCCATCCAAATACTTTTTCATGTTGGTGTATTTCTGCACCTAAATTTTGCGCTTCCTGAACATAACTTAAGATGGCTTTTTCAGTTTCTGCAAAACCTGCCTCTGGCTCATAAATCCATTCATAATCTGTTGGTATTTCAAACAACGACAATATATCCAACTGATCACCATTTTTGCTGTCTAATAAAGGAATTTTGTATTGTTCCGCAGCAGTTCTGATATTTTCAACAATAACATGACCCTTTGGCCCAGTATAAAATAAACCGGTTTCATGATAAATCTTTTTTCCTGAAACCCTCTCAATCTCTCTCCAATTGTGATAGGCCCTTTCCAATAATGGAATATAATCTGGATGCTCAAAATAAGCCTTACGCACTATCCTGGATTGCCCGCTGTGCGCACCGAGTTCATGAGCCAAATCGAATTGCTCAATGCCCAGAACGGAAGCACCTGATTTTGCTAAATGGTAACAAGTAGATGATCCCATCGATCCAACACCAATAACGATATAATCGAATTGTTTATTCATAAAAACAACATCAAAATAAAGAAACTTGGACTACAATATTTCTTATTTTCACAAGAATCAAAACAAATGCTTTGGAACAACAAGGACTCAAACGAACATTGACCCCTTTAATGCTATGGGGACTTGGTGTGGGCTATGTGATTTCCGGCATGTACTTTGGCTGGAACCTGGGCTTAGAAAAAGGAGGTACGTTGGGACTTGCCATTGCAACTTTATTCATCGTAATCATGTATGCTGCATTCACATTCAGTTATACTGAACTGGCTTGCGCTATTCCTAAAGCTGGTGGCGGTTTTGATTACGCAAATAGGGCATTGGGTAAAAAATGGGGCTTTGTTGCTGGCATTGCACAAATAATTGAATTCACTTTTGCGCCTCCCGCAATAGCTTTTGCAATTGGCGCTTATTTCAACCTTTTCTTACCAGATATCCCAATTCTCTATATTGCGATTACAAGTTACCTGATCTTTACTGCATTAAACATTTCTGGAGTCAAAGCTGCTGCACTATTTGAGTTGATTATCACAATACTTGCTGTTGGAGAACTTCTTTTGTTTGCAGGACTTACCCTTCCTCATTTTGAAATGAGTAATCTCAATAAAAATACTTTACCCAATGGATGGCAAGGAATCTTTGCAGCGATTCCCTTTGCCATTTGGTTTTTTTTAGGAATAGAAGGGGTAGCTAATGTTGCGGAAGAAACAATTCAACCACAAAAAACAATATTAATTGGATTTGGATCTGCTATTATTACTTTAACCATTCTATGTTTTCTTACCTTCTTCAGTTCAATTGGTGTAGGTGGATGGGAAAAAATTGTTTACAAACTAGATGGCACTACATCAGACTCGCCATTACCCCTTGCATTGGGTGAAATATTTGGTAACAATAGTGGTTTGTATCATTTACTGATCACCATTGGACTATTGGGTCTGGTTGCATCTTTCCATGGACTTATTCTTGCAGCGGGAAGAGCTACATTTGAATTTGGCAGGGTTGGCAATTTCCCAAAAGTGTTAGAAAAAATTCATCCAAAATTTAAGACCCCTGCAAATGCACTTGTGTTCAATATGTGTATAGGCATTGGAGCACTGATGACTGAAAAAACTGCTGAAATTATAACAATTTCAGTCCTCGGTGCGCTTACTCTTTACATCATATCCATGATTTCAGTTTTAAAACTTCGTAAAAATGAACCAGAACTAGAACGCCCATTTAAAGTACCCCTCTATCCTCTTCTACCAATAATTGCACTAACTATTGCCACTATTTCATTAATTGCAATGATTTATTACAACAGTATGTTAGGCATTATTTACCTGGCAATTGTCAGTCTTAGCTTATTAATATTCATTCTTAGAGATAAAAAAACTAACGCTCAATAAACGTATCATTTTATGCAAACCAAAGAAATTCTGCATTATGTAAAGAACCATCCCTCTGGTAAAGTTAAAATCGCTATTGCCGATGTTGATGGCATTCTTCGAGGTAAATATATTTCAGCTGAAAAATTTCTATCAGTAGTTGAAAAAGGCACAAGTTTTTGTGATGTGATTATGGGATGGGATGCAGCTGATGTGCTGTACGACAAATCAACCATTACAGGATGGCATACCGGCTATCCGGACAGTCCTGCTTCAATTGACTTGACAACATTTAGAAAAATTCCTTGGGAAAATAATATTCCTT
>CAZDTN010000088.1:0-6695 GCA_964508355.1 uncultured Sphingobacterium sp. | reverse complement strand
ACTGGACTAAATACATCGATTAATTTACAAGCAGTTACTGCTATTGCTGAATGTGGTGTATTGGATGGAATTACCCTGACATGACCTGGTTCTAAAATTACTTCCTCATCACCAATTTGCATTTTTAATTTCCCTTCTAGCATGAAAGTGACTTGTTCATGTGGATGATGATGTAATGGGAGGTTACTTCCTTCTTCAATATGGACCAGGCCAAATGTTGTAGTGTCGCCATGCACGTATTGCCCAATAATTCCTTCAATTAATTTTTTCTTCTTTACTTGATCTATGTGTGTCATATCATTTATTTTTTAAAGTAAGCGACAGATCCACCTACCCAGTCTTTATCTGCATTGTACCTAACGCCAATCATTTTACCTTTGCTCAATCTTGCTAAGTTATTAACTAAAATCGGACGATCTGCATTTTCTTCCCAAACATACATAAGTCTTATTTCTACTTTTGCAGGGCCGCTTGGTGTTGAAATACATTCTGCATAGTCTACTTTACGTTGTAAAATCCAATTCTCTGGATCATTTATTTTTGTAATATCTTCTTCATTGACATCAATTATCACTCCTTGCCCCGCAAAGGAAAATAATGGCTTTACTACATACTTATTTAGGTCGCTTGGTATTTCTGTCAGCTCATGCAAAAATTGTGTATCAGGTATGCATGGGTGATGTAAATAGGGTAGTGTGAATTTGGATATTCGATAAAACCAATGTGGATGGGTTACCCACTCTACATCATATTCATTTGAAAAATCAATAGTTTCACCCAATTCTGGTTGTCTATTTTTTAATTCATCAATAATTACTCTATTATAAATTCGCTTAATCTGTATTTTTTCTCCATCTAATGAGTAATAAAGTTTTTTTCCTTCAGCGAATACCTCAGTTATACAAACAGGTTTAATTCCTAAATACTTTTCGGTACAATAAAAATCAATTCTTGTTTTTTGTAAATCAGGTTTTATTTCAAGTAAGACTACCTCTTTGGGATTATTTTTGCCGACAATTACTTGTCTTAGTAATTCAATATAACGGTCTTTGTCGTAGTTGTTGAAATAATTAGAATAGTGACGTGGAATGTCAAAAAATTTTTCTAGTATTTCAGGATAGTAAGCATGGTATGCAAATAGTGTAGGAAAGCCTTGCATTTCAATCAGAGCAGGGAAAAAATCTCCGTCTTCTTTTTTGCAAATACCAAAATCAAATGCAATAAAATGTGTGTGCTTTCCTTCATTAGGAACTCTTTCATCAATTGGTATTGCTCGTTCTGTTTTGGATAAGAATTGATCGTCTTTGATGAAATCAATTATATATTCGCAACATGCAATCATGCTATTGCATAGTTTTTCATCAATGAATACAGGAGTTTCTGCAACACGAAATTCTATTGCTCCTGGAAAATCATGGTCTAGTGCTTTTAAAAATTCCTGATATTTTTCGTTTGAAAATGATGCGTTGTATGAATTTCTTAGTGCAACAATCATGGATATTCTAAATATTAGGAGAGACTAAAAGGGATATGTAAAGATGCTATGGATTGATGGAGGAAATTGGGAAGCACATATTTATTGGTTAAACTTATTTTATCTGGGTCATTCAAGTGTTCTAGCATAGAAGACCATTTGGCAATACCATGGTTTTGAATTACTGTTTGTTTTTTATCTTCTCTTTGAAGGTACATACTCATTCCCTGTGCATCTGCCTCAGGATGGAATTGTGTTCCCACCATATATGGGTTAAACCTAATTGCCATGACTGCTCTTTCAAGAGGTACATGCGGCCTTTCTTTTTCAATGCATAAAATTTCACCTCCCATTTCATGTACTCTTTTTTTATCCGTTTGTACAACTTGATAGTCTCTGCTATCTACACCATAGAATGGATCGGTTAGTCCTGTAAATATTGGATCAATGGTGCCTCGGTGTTTTAGCATGTGAATTGGGAATACGCCAAATGCGGTGGATTTTCGTTTAATGACTTCACCTACTTTGAAATATCTACACGCTAATTGAAATGAGTGGCAAATTAAGAATACAAACTTTTTCTTTGTATTAGCTGGGTTCTTGTTCCAATGATCAATTTCACTCAACCATTTGAAATAAGCATTTTCCCAATCAGAACCTTCACTGGTTAATGGGCTTCCTGGTCCACCTGATGATATATAAATATCATGATCTAAGGTTGGAATTTGAATTTTTTTTCTTACTTCAAATTCTTCCCAAGTAATAGTAGGGGCAAAAGTTACTTTGGCAAGTTGTAGGACATCTCTAATACATCGCATGCCCTCGTTTGGCATGCCTTCGTTCATATCTAGTAGCGCCACATTGATTTTTCTTGTCATAGTTGCAAAAATACATCAAAGAGGTGCAAGAAAATTGGATTCAATATAGGATGCAACTGATTCAAGATTATTTGTTTCCTTATATATGGCCAACTGTCTGTCTGCACCTGTCCCTTTTTCTAAAATTGTATGAATAGTTTTCAAGGCATCTCTGCAACCTAAATCATCTGCAACATCATCTATAAAATCTAAAAGCTCTAAAATAAGAGAACGTGTATTGACTTCTTGTTCCTTTCCAAAATCAATCAATTTGTCATCAATCCCATATCTTGATGCACGCCATTTATTTTCATTTAACAATACTCTGGGGTACATCATAAAGTTAAGGTTCGCTAATCTTAGTTTATAAAGTTTGACACAAATACATTGAAATAGTGCTGCAAATGCTACTGACTCATCAATTGTTAGTGGCACATCGCATATACGAAATTCGACTGTCCCATAAAATGGATGTACTCTCAGATCCCACCATATTTTCTTTGCATTATCAATACAATTTGTTTTGATTAAAAGGTTTACATAATTCTCATATGCACTATAACTGTCAAAATAATCTGGAATTCCTGTCCTAGGGAATTTGTCAAAAACTTTAGTCCTGTAAGATTTGAAACCTGTTTCTCTTTTTTCCCAAAATGGCGAGTTGGTGCTTAATGCAAAGACATGGGGAAGAAAATACCTTGCAGAATTTGCAATATGAATGGCCATTTCTTTCGAAGGCATACCAACATGCACATGCAATCCAAAAATCAAATTAGATCTTGCTGCATCCTGCATTTCATTAACTATTTCTTGGTACCTGATATGGTCGGTTATTAGTTGTTGTCGCCATGTGCTGAATGGATGTGTACCAGCAGAACCAGTACTAAATCCTAGTCCATTAGCAATTTCTCTAATTGTCTTTCTGAGGTTTGTAATATCAGCTCTTGCTTCATCAATATTAGCGCAAACATCTGTGCCTACTTCTACCACTGCCTGGTGCATTTCAGCTTTTACCTTTTCACTGAAAAGTTTTTGTCCTTCGATAACAATTTTTTGTTCATGGCTGATCAATTCTTTGGATTTTGGATCAATCACCATGTATTCCTCTTCAATACCAACAGTAAAGAGTTTATAGTTGATCATAATTGTTATTTAAAGTGGTGTTTGGTTTGTACTTCTTCTAATATATTCACCCCAGGAGAGGTTATCTTTTCCTGATTGAATATTTTGTGCGGTCTCAATTGCGTATAAAGCAGCATGCTCCACTACCCATTCAAAATTTTCTTCACCAACACTTTTAAGATCGGCATCTGGTGCAGGGTTACAGAAATCTATAGCGTAAGGAATGCCATCTCTAATGGCTAATTCAACAGTATTGAAATCATAACCCAAGTAGTTATTTATTTTCAACACAATTTCTTCCATCGTTTTTAATAATTTGGATGATGGTCTGTGGTTAGCTACATAGCGCAAATGATGGGGGTTTCTAGGTTCATAAGGCATGATGCGGACATGCTTTCTACCTATGCAATAACACCTGTAGTATTCTTCAAAAATTATCTCCTCTTGGAGCAACATCACAAGTTGACCAGTTTCAGCATGTGTTTGGAAGAATTCTTCCATGTTGTTTAATTTATATACATTTTTCCATCCACCACCTGCAAATGGTTTCATATAGGCTGGGAACCCCACATACTCAAATATACCATCCCAATCAAGCGGATATGCTAAATTAGAAAATGAAGCTTCTGATGTGTCATCCGGTAATTCTCTTGATGGCAGTATAACTGTTTTTGGCACAGGAACCCCAATCTTTGTTGCAAGTGCATTATTGAAGAATTTTTCATCAGCACTCCACCAGAAAGGGTTGTTGATGACTGCTGTCCCTGATATAGCAGCGTTTTTCAGATATGCTCTATAAAATGGGACATCTTGAGAAATACGATCAACGATGACTGCGTACCCAGAAGGTTCGCCTTGTGCAACCTTATCTATTTTGACAGGTTCTGCAAAAATTCCATCAATTTTTTTATCATTTATCCTTTGAACAAAAGCTTCTGGAAAGCTTCTTTCCTTCCCATGTAGTATACCAATTTTCTTCATAGATGAGGTGTTGTGTTCCTAAGTTAATGATTTTATTGATTTGCTTCAAATGCATTCAAATCATCATGGTTACTTATTTTTGTAATACTATAGGATATGCAGCAAGAGGACTTCCAACGAACTATACTTTTTTCACGTTTCTTACAACGTCAAATCTCTGTTGATATTTATACATCTCATTTTAAAACTACTTACCAGTATGTTGATCTCTTGCTGATAAATGATGGTCAGGATTTGGCATCGATGCAGTTTTCTTCAATTTTAAAAAAACATAATTCGGAGTTTCCTCTGCTTGCCATCGGTGTACATGCAGGAGTAGATCGTAAACAAGAATATGGTGTATCTGGTTATCCAGATTATATGGGAAGAGGTGCAAAAGCAGGTTTGTATACTTCTTTTATACTTGAAGAATTACTTCCCTTTTTAAATAGTAGTTTTCTTGGTGTGATTTTCCGCCATAAGTTCCTTGCTGGATTTTCACTTGGTGGTTTAATGGCATTTGATATGTTGATTGACCATCCAAATCAATTTACGGCAGTCGGCGTTTTTAGTGGTTCTTTCTGGTGGAGATCTAAGTCATTAGAGCATGGATATTTAGAAGAGATCCATCGTATTATGCATGCAAAAATCAGGACTAAACAAAGGCAAAACGGGCTTCGTTTTTTCTTGCAGACAGGTCAGCTTGATGAGAAAGCGGATAGAAATAAAAATGGGATAATTGATTCCATTGATGATACATTAGGTGTAATAGATGAGTTAACCCAAATAGGTTATAAGCCAGGTGAAAACATAACTTATGTGGAGATGGTAGATGGCAAACATGATTTAAATACTTGGGGTAGGGTGATGCCTGAATTTCTCAAATGGCTAGATATGCAACAATAAAAAAAGCACCCATTTGGATGCTTTTTTTATTGTTTAAATTTTACTCAATTACTTGACAGAAAACATAACCATTAGGTTTTCCCACGAAATGTGAACCATATCATTTGCCACTTCAAATTTTAATGCTTCATTGAACGCTGCAGATTTTTGAGATTTAACTTTCACCCTCAACACATCTTCTTCTTGCTTATAGCTATATGCGCCCCATTGTTTAGGGTTTTTATTGATGATGATTGTCCACTCATTTTCTTCAGGTATGGTGAATAATGCGTATTTACCTTTTGGTAAAGACTGACCTTCAATCTTTACATCTGCACTGAATTCAATGGTTGTAGCATCATTTGCGCCAGTTCTCCATACTTTACCATAAGGAACAAGATCTCCCCAGATTTTTCTTCCTTTCACTGAAGGTGAACCATAGTTAATAGTTACAGTTGCATTACCTGCTTTTCCAGATGCGGTTTGTGCAGGACTCGGTTTTGCATTTTGTGCGCAAGCGGTAGTGCCAAATGCTAAAAGCAACAAAAAAGTTGCGCCGTAAAAAAATTGTTTCATGTGTTTTGTTTTTAATAACGATTGGGGTTTAAAAAAGTTTTATTTCAATTGTCTTCTATACAGTTGTATAGTATTTTCGAGTCCCAAATATAGGGCATCACAAATCAGTGCATGACCAATACTTACTTCATCCAATTGGGGAATATGTTTGGAGAAATAGGAGAGATTGTTTAAGTCCAAATCATGACCAGCATTAACACCCAAGCCTAATGAGGTAGCTAATGCTGCAGCATGAATATAGGGTTCTATCGCAATATCTTTATTGGCGTGAAAACCTTTTGCATACTGTTCGGTATACAATTCAATTCTATCTGTTCCTGTCTTAGCTGCACCTTCAACCATCCTCATATCTGGATCACAAAATATACTTGTCCTAATTCCAACTTGTTTAAACAAAGCTATCATTTCTTGTAAATACGATTGATGTTTAATCGTATCCCAGCCGTGATCTGAAGTTAGTTGGTTTTCGGCATCAGGGACTAAAGTTACCTGATGTGGTTTCACTTCTAATACGAGATCAATAAATTTTTGCTCTCTGCAGTTGCCTTCAATATTAAATTCTGTAGTTAATACTTTTTTTAATGCTCTGACATCCTCATAGCGAATATGACGTTCATCAGGTCGGGGATGTACAGTGATACCTTCTGCGCCAAAGCGTTCCGCATCCAGGGCGACCTTTAAGAGATCTGGATTATTTCCACCTCTACTGTTTCGAAGAGTCGCTATTTTATTAATATTGACTGAAAGTCGCGTCATTTTTCTCTTTCTAGTTTACTGTAAAATTAGTTGATTAAACATTGCCCTCTTCAATTGTTGGCAAT
>CAZDTN010000087.1:0-6743 GCA_964508355.1 uncultured Sphingobacterium sp. | reverse complement strand
CAAGAATTGAAGAAAAAGAAATTTTAAAAGGGATCAATCTCGATATCAAACCAGGTGAGATTCATGCTATCATGGGACCAAATGGCTCGGGTAAAAGTACATTGGCCTCTGTACTGGCTGGTCGCGAGGATTACGAAGTAACTGGTGGTTCAGTTGATTTCATGGGAAAGGATTTGTTGGATATGGCACCTGAAGACCGTGCAAAAGAGGGTTTATTTTTGGCCTTTCAATACCCAGTTGAAATTCCAGGTGTGAGCACTACCAATTTTATCAAGACCGCTGTTAATGAGAAAAGAAAATACCAGGGATTAGAGCCGCTTGATGCTGCACAGTTCTTGAAGACCATGAAAGAGAAAATGAAGTTGGTTGAAATCAACCAATCTTTATTGTCACGTTCATTGAACGAAGGATTTTCAGGTGGAGAGAAAAAGAGAAATGAAATTTTCCAAATGGCCATGCTGGAACCAAAATTGGCCATCCTGGATGAAACTGATTCTGGATTAGATATTGACGCCTTGAGAATTGTAGCCAATGGTGTAAACCAATTACGCTCCAAAGACAATGCATTCCTGGTGGTGACACACTATCAGCGTTTGTTAGACTACATCGTTCCTGATTTTGTACACGTGTTGTATAATGGAAGAATTGTTCGTTCTGGTACAAAAGAGTTGGCATTGGAACTGGAAGAAAAAGGTTATGATTTCATCAAGGCTGAAGTAGAAGCCGCTAACGCGTAAAAGAAAAAGTGAAACTGAAAAGCATGGACGCAACAACAATTTTACAAAACGCATTCGATCAACAGCAGACTGGTGCTTCGGCATTGAGTTCTTTTCATGCTGAAAACTGGAAAAACTTTTCAGCATGGGGACTACCTGCCATCAAACATGAGGAGTGGAAGTATACGAGAATAAGAAATGTATTCAACGATAAAATGATTGTAAGTAATGCTGGTTCGGTAAACAGCGTTCAACACTATTTTTTACCGGGACAACTTGCTAAAAATGCAATTGTCTTCGTAAATGGGGTGTATAACGCTTCGTTGAGCAACATTACAGAAAATGAGGGAACGCTTGTTGTTAAATCTTTGTCGACTGCTGCAGCTGATGAGGATGCCGAGTTTGTCAAAACCAACCTCGGACACAGTCAGCTTTACCACCCAGATGGCATCAATGCATTAAATGCAGCATTTGCTGCTGGCGGTGTATACATCAAAGTAAAAAAAGGAAAACAAGTAACTCACCCAATCGCTATCTATCACATTACCGATGCTACTGTTGGCTTTATGTTCAGTCAGCCACGCATCTTGGTCAATGTAGAACAGGCAGCTGAGGCTACCATTTTAGAGACCTATACCAAAATTGGGAATGATGACAGTTTGACCAATGAGGTGATCGAGATTTGTGCAGCACAAGATGCCATTGTGAATTACATCAAGATTCAGGATGAAGGAAAAGGCACACATCATGCAGGGACAACACACATCAGGCAGTTAGCCAAATGTGTAACCCATGCAGTAACAATTACCCTTAGTGGCAATATTGTCCGCAACAACCTAAACATGGTGATGGAAGCGGCAAACAGTGAGAGCCATATGTATGGTTTGTACTTATTGAATGGAGAAACCTTGGCAGATAATCATACCATCGTTGACAACCAGCAACCCAATTGCTTGAGCAATGAGTTGTACAAGGGCATCATGGATGAGAAGTCAACTGGCGTATTCAATGGAAAGATTTTTGTGAGACAAGATGCGCAAAAGACAAATGCTTATCAATCCAATAAAAATATTTTGATTGGTGATGCTGCATCAGCCAATACCAAACCTCAATTAGAAATTTTTGCTGACGATGTGAAATGCTCACATGGTTGTACTGTCGGCAAACTGGACGAAGATGCCATTTTCTATTTAAAGGCAAGAGGAATATCAGAGCAGAATGCAAGAGCTTTGTTGCTGCATGCATTTGCTGTGGACATCCTTGACCAAATCAAAGACGAAGAAATCAGGGCCTACGCAGATCAGTTGATTTCTGCACGTTTATCATATCATTTCTAATCATGTCGACACCCACTTCATATGATGTAGCAGCAATCAGGAACCTCTTCCCTATTCTAAACAGAAAAGTGAAGGGCAAGAACCTGGTCTATTTCGACAATGCAGCTACTTCACAGAAGCCAATACAAGTGATTGACGCATTGGTGCATTATTATACGCATTACAATGCGAATATTCACAGGGGATTGCATACCCTGGCAGATGAAGCCACTGCGGCTTATGAAGCTGCAAGAGTGGCAATACAACATTTTATAGGTGCCAGACAACATGAAGAAATCATCTTCACCAAAGGAACTACAGAGAGTATCAACTTAGTAGCTAAATCATGGGGTTCAGCTTTTTTGAATGAAGGTGATGAAATCATAATTTCTTCATTAGAGCATCATGCCAATATCGTGCCTTGGCAGATGATAGCAGAAGAAAAAGGCGCTGTGTTGAAAGTCATTCCAATGGACCAGAACGGAATATTGGATATGAATGCCTACAGGAACATGTTGAGCAATAAAACCAAATTTGTTTCCATCGTTCATGTCTCCAATGCATTGGGTGTGATTAACCCTGTCGAAGAAATCATTGAACTGGCACATCAACACAATGCAGTTGTATTGATCGATGGTGCGCAATCGAGTGTACACCTAGATATTGATGTGCAAAAAATGGATTGTGATTTTTATGTTTTTTCTGGACATAAAATATACGGACCAACAGGAGTTGGTGTTTTGTACGGAAAAAGAGCATTGTTGGAAAAGATGCCTCCATTCTTAGGAGGCGGAGAAATGATCAAGGAAGTCACTTTTGAAAAAACCACCTACAACGAATTACCATTTAAATTTGAAGCAGGCACACCAAATATTGCTGATGTAATTGTGATGAAGCCAGCTATAGAGTTCATAAATTCATTTGGCAAAGCAAATATCAGGGCACATGAGGAGCATTTATTGAAATATTCCACTGAAAAATTAAGAGCAATTGAGGGATTAAGGATTATTGGCGATGTAGAAAATAAGGTAAGTGTGATTTCATTCATCATTGATGGAGTTCATCCTCAAGACTTGGCTATTCTGTTGGACAACCAGGGAATAGCAGTTAGAACAGGCCATCATTGTGCACAACCACTTATGCAGTGTTTAGGAATTGTAGGGACTACCAGAGTATCCTTTGCCGCTTATAATACAACAGAAGAAGTAGATGTGCTGATACAGGCATTACAAAAATCATTAAACATGCTCAGGTAGTATGCAAGCTGCAAAAAACATAAAAGATATTGAGCAGGAGTTGATAGATGATTTTGCCATGTTTGAGACCTGGGAAGAGAAGTATGAATATTTGATTGACCTGGGCAAGAAGTTGTCGCCACTGGATGAAGCTTATAAAAAAGAAGAATACAAGATCAAAGGTTGTCAGTCGAGTGTATGGATTCGCTCCTACGAAAAAGATGGATTGGTATATTTCGAAGGCGATAGTGATGCTGTGATTGTTAAAGGTTTGTTGAGCATGATGATTATGGTTTTAAGTGGACAAACACCAGCAACTATTGTAAATGCAGACTTGTCCTTTATCAATACAATTGGACTAAGTTCACATTTGGCACAAACAAGATCAAATGGATTAAGGTCGATGATCAAGCAAATGAAATTAGAAGCGAGTGTATTTGGAGGCTTAAAGACCAATCAATAATTAACAGAAAACAATTTGAAAACAGAGGCACAAATAAAAGAGGAAGTCATTGAAAAGATCAAAACGGTCTTTGATCCTGAGTTGCCTGTCAACATTTGGGAACTGGGTCTCATTTATGAAGTAAATATTGTTCCCATTAATAATGTTCAGATTATCATGACCCTCACTGCACCTAGTTGTCCTGCTGCACAAACCCTCCCTCATGATGTTGACCAAAAGATCCGTGAGATCGAAGGCATCAACGATGTGTTTGTCGAAATTACATGGACCCCCGCCTGGAACAAGGACATGATGAGTGAAGAAGCTAAGCTTGAATTAGGCTTTCTTTAATAAACTGCTTGAAAAAGCTGTGATTCGCTTTACTTTTACCAAAACAAAAAGTATTGAAAAAGACTTACTGCAGCTTTCTGTTAATCTTCATTATACAACTATCAGTAGCTTTTGTATATAGCCAACCAATACTTGGCACTTGGAAAGGAACTGCAATTCAAGGTGCAACTACTTACGTTTACACCATTAAGATCAGTAAAATTATAAGGGATAGCATTTTTGGAACTACGATTAGCAGCAGCAATAATTTTTATAGTGAAACAAAATTCAAAGGCATTGTCAATGGCAACGCCTTAATTCTTACTGAAACAGCATTAATTAAAACAAATTACAAAGGCACAGGCAGCGTTTGTTTGATGAAACTTTCATTAAGAAAGGACAATGATGAACTACTAGGTAATTTTACCTCTAGCAACAAAGAGATTCAGGACTGTGGGTCAGGAACAATCACCCTCATACTTGAAAAAGAAAAAAAGAAACCCATTATTAAGGATGCAGACATTACAAAAAACACTAGCCCTTCAGCAGAAAAACGACAAATCATATCAACAATTACAAAAGAAGAAGAAACGATAAAGCCGGTTATCATTCAGCAAAACGATAAGATTAGGAACCAAAGAAAAATAGAACAAAGAAATATTGAACTCTTGAATACTTTCAAATTCAAAGAGGACAGTGTGATGATCAAGATATATGACAATGGTGTTATTGACGGGGATGTAATTACCCTAATCGTAAACGGTGTTATTGTATTTGATAAAATCAAACTAACTGCCACCCCACTTACTTATGTATTAAAAGCAGCGGCAGGCAATGAATTTCAAGTAGAATTTTTTGCTGAAACACTTGGAGATATTCCCCCTAATACAGGCCTTATCAGCATTTCGTCTGCTACTAAAACTAGTGAAGTTTTATTTTCATCCGACTTAAAAAAGTCGGCCGCCATTAAAGTACAGTTGAATAATATTCCTTAACTTGAAGGAACCAAAAAATTGCTATTATGAAAAGACTTTTATTACTTCTGCCAGTTTTGATGTTATTGTTAACATCGGCTATTCCACCTTCATCAACCCCAGTTCAACCTTCAGCTCTCTCAACTGACTACAAAGAAGCGAAAGTGCAATTGGAACAATTCAAAGGGAGTAAACTTTCTTTGAAAGAAAAAATTGGATTAAAAATCGTAACCAAGCAAATGCAGAAAGCAGCAAACGCTGAAGGTTCAGGTAAAAGTCAGCTCACAGCTCTCTTACTTGCTTTGTTTTTAGGAGGATTAGGCATACACAGGTTTTACCTTGGGTATACAACCATAGGAATTATCCAATTGCTAACTCTTGGCGGTTTAGGAATTTGGGCACTTATTGATTTGATTTTGATCATCACTGGTGATTTAAAACCAAAAACTGGAGATTACGCAAAGACATTATAAACTCGTAAACATATTTAAAAAAAAGACCATCATTTTCATGATGGTCTTTTTTTGTGGAGAATACCGGAATCGAACCGGTCACCTTTTGCATGCCATGCAAACGCTCTACCAAATGAGCTAATTCCCCTTTTGACGGGGGCAAATATATGAACTTAAATACAAGTATTGAAATGTCACTTTACAATGTATTTGGACAAATAGAATGGATTTAGTTGTAAATTCAATACATGACAAAGGACAGCTCAAGCATCAATTTGAATACTAATGGAAAAACAGCAAACACCTTCGATGCCATTGTAATTGGCTCAGGTATTTCTGGCGGTTGGGCCGCTAAAGAATTGTGTGAAAAAGGATTGAAGACCTTGATGATCGAGCGAGGAAAGGATGTAGTGCATTTGAAAGATTATCCAACTGCCACCACCCCTAACTGGAGCTTCAAGCACCACAATAAAATGCCACTATCAGTCACCAAAGAAAATCCTGTGGTGAGCCGCTGTTACGCATTTGGAGAAGCAACTCAACATTTTTTTGTGAAGGATACAGAACATCCTTACATACAAGAAAAACCATTTGATTGGGTAAGAGGATATCAAGTTGGCGGTAAATCATTATTATGGGCGCGACAAACTCAACGATGGAGCAAATATGATTTTGAAGGCCCCGCTCGTGATGGATTTGCAGTAGATTGGCCTATCCGCTACGACGATCTTGCACCATGGTATGCACATGTTGAAAAATTTGCTGGCATCAGCGGCAACAGAGATGGTATTGAAACATTACCGGATAGTGAATCACTTCCTGCTTGGGAGATGAACTGTGTAGAAACCACACTGGCATCAAGAATTATGTCCAACTACAAAGATCGATTTGTAGTACAAGGCAGATGTGCTCACCTCACCAAACCCAATCCCATCCACCTTGAACAAGGAAGATCACAATGCCAGGCCAGAACATTGTGCGAAAGAGGTTGTCCTTTTGGTGGATATTTCAGCTCGAATTCTTCTACCATACCTTGGGCCTTAAAAACTGGATATCTTAAGATTGCACCAAATACAATTGTCCATTCCATCATCTATGATGAAAAAACAGGTAAGGCTAGTGGCGTTAATGTAATTGATGCACTAACTAAACAAACGACTGCCTATTTTGCGAAAATCATTTTTGTCAATGCCGCATGCCTGAACACCAACCTCATCTTACTCAACTCCACTTCTAACAGATTCCAAAATGGATTGGGTAACGATAATGGATTGCTTG
>CAZDTN010000086.1:0-6970 GCA_964508355.1 uncultured Sphingobacterium sp. | reverse complement strand
GATATCTGGATCCGAATAGTTTAATTGGAGCTTTTAAGTTCAGGAAAAATAAAGTTATGCGCAGTTTCCAGAACAGAATGATACTGGAAGAACAACAAAAATTCATTGATAGCCGCTTTACCAAATCTCTTGTTCGTCAAATCACCAGGTTAAATGAACGGGACCTAGATAGGTTTATGAAACTTTGGAGACCTCCCTATGAATTAGTGGCATTCAGCGAAGAATACCAATTCCACCAATATATATTAGATGCCTCCCGCTATTTTAAATCAGGTGTACTGCCCAAAGCACGTACTGAGGAAAGAGGTTTTTAATTAACTTCAATCCTCACCTGTTTTATCATGAAAAAAATATTTTTAGCATTCACGCTTTTTGCATCCACATTTTCTGTCCTTGCACAAAACAGTAACGGAAAATCTAATTCGGTTAATACCACTGTTAAAAACATTGAACAGAAAATAAAAGATGTCGTTAACAAACCATCTCTAAACGCAACTCGTCTCCTTACAGCCGATAAAAACATACAGAGTTGGGTCGACAATAACTGGATCAATGGAGGTGTTGGACTACTCATGAGAAATGGAAAAGTCGAATACTACAAGGCTTTTGGTTATGAGGATATAGAAAAAAAGACACCGATGCTCACCGATCATATTTTCCGTATTGCTTCTCAAACAAAAGCCATCACCAGCACTGCAGTGATGATACTATTTGAAGAAGGGAAATTTTTACTCGATGACCCTGTATCAAAATATCTTCCTGAATTCAAAAACATGAAGGTGATAGAAAAATACCATGAGGCTGATACAACATACACTACCGTACCAGCTAAAAAAGAATTCACCATTCGTGAGCTACTGACACATACTGCAGGTTTTGCTTACCCACAAATTGGAACTCCCATGGCCACTGCTATTTATGCTAAAATGGGAGCAACAGGTGGTATTGCTATCGAAAAACAAACGCTTGAAGAAAACATAAAGCTTCTTGCTAAGACGCCGCTTTTTCATCAACCTGGTGAAAAATATTTATATGGCATGAATACAGATATACTTGGCTATCTGGTTGAAAAAATAAGTGGTCAATCACTTGATGCTTTCATGCGTCAAAGAATATTTGAACCACTGGGTATGAAAGATACCTACTTCAACATTCCGAAAGAGAAACAGGATAGATTGGTGATGCTGCACTCACATTTCAATGGAAAGCTTTTTCGATCACCAGAAAGTACCATTTTACAAGGCACCAAAATTTATCGCGATTTCCCCAACATGAATTTTCCTATGTTTAGTGGCGGAGGGGGATTATCATCTACCATCATGGACTATGCCATCTTTATGCAAATGATGTTGAATGAAGGTGAATACAATGGCGTTCGTGTCCTTAGCAGAAATAGTGTACGCATGATGACACAAAATCAAATTGGGGAACTCAATCAAGGTGTAAATAAATTTGGATTAGGGTTTGGCATCACAACAGAAAAAGGAAGCTCACTTTTACCTGTAAATGAAGGAAGCTTTCAGTGGGGTGGCATGTTTTCTACTTCATACTGGGCAGATCCAAAAGAAAAAATTGTTGGTCTCTTTTTTACCAATATCTATCCAACTGCACATGGTGATGTGCACGACCGATTTAAAGTGTTGATGTACCAAGCTATCAATGATTAATTATGAAATATAAATTATTGTGTTCAATACTATTGGTGGCCAGCTACATGAACATTCAGGCTCAACGCTATCATCAGCTACACAAAAAAGCAATTGTAATTGATACACACAATGATTTTCTATCTACAGGCATTGAGAAAAACAAAAGTTTTGATATGCAATTGAAAGGAGTAACACACTCTGATCTTGAACGTATGAAAACTGGGGGTATTGATATTCAAGTATTTTCTATTTTCTGTGATGAAAATTATGGTAATGGGACTGCCTATGCATTTGCTAATCGCGAAATCGATTCTCTATATGCAGTTGTAGAACGGAACCCATCAAAGATGATGATTGTAAAAACTCCTCAAGAACTTTCAACGGCTGTCAAAACAGCACGATTAGGTTCAATGATTGGTGTTGAAGGTGGCCATATGATTGAAGATCGTCTGGACTATCTAGAAGCGCTTTATAACAGAGGGGCGCGTTACATGACACTTACCTGGAACAATTCAACTTCATGGGCAAGTTCCGCTGCTGATGAAAGAGCAAAAAATAATTTAGGAAGAGCATATGGACTCACTACTTTCGGTAAAGATGTTGTAAAGAAAATGAATGCCCTGGGCATGATAGTCGACATATCACATGTAGGTGAACAAACTTTTTATGATGCAATAGCAATAAGCACAAAACCTGTGATTGCTTCACACAGCTGTACTTATGCATTGTGTCCGGTTCCTAGAAACATGACCGATGAGCAAATCAAAGCAATAGGAAAAAATGGGGGTGTGATTCATCTTAATTTTTATTCAGGGTTTGTCGACAGCACCTTCAAACAAAAAAATGATGCTTTCCTTAAAAAACACGAAGCTGAAAAAAAAGAACTGCTGAAAAATAATCCGAGCGATTTTTATGCCAACCTCATATTACACGAAAAATACAAAGATGAAATCGATGGCGTTCGTCCACCTTTATCATTACTGATTGATCACCTTGATCATATCGTTAATTTAATTGGTGTAGATCATGTGGGATTAGGTTCAGACTTCGACGGTATCAATTCTTCACCAAGAGAACTGAATGATGTAACCAACATGCCTCTCATCACTGAAGAATTAATAAAAAGAGGCTATACCAAAAAAGATATCTACAAAATATTGGGTGGTAATTTTATTCGTGTATTCAAAGCAAATCAACAATGAAAAAGATTCTAATTCTTTTATGCTTTCCTTTATTTAGTATTGCCCAACAACAAAATGACATAGTACGTTGGGAAGAAACAGCTAAGCGAGTAAACATCATACGTGATAAATGGGGAATTCCTCATATTTATGGAAAGACGGATGCTGATTGTGTTTTTGGATTGCTATATGCACAATGCGAAGATGACTTTCAGCGTGTAGAAATGAATTACATCACTATGCTTGGAAGAAGCAGTGAAGTAAATGGTGAAAAAGATTTATATGAAGATCTTCTTGTTCGAATGGTAATTGATACAACAGAAGCCATTAAAGATTATGAAAGGAGTCCTGAGTGGTTAAAAAAATTACTTAATGCATTTGCTGATGGTGTAAATTACTACCTCTATAAAAATCCAAAAGTCAGACCAGCCATTTTAAGAAGTTTCAAACCCTGGTATCCGCTCACTTATACCGATGGCAGTATATCTGCCATCCAAACAAGTGATTTGAGCGCGAATGATATCAAAAAGTTTTATGAGGGATTATCAACTACAATAGCAAAACGCAATACGAAAGATCCTGAACATTTAATTGGCTCGAACGGATTTGCTATTGCACCTTCAAAAAGTGCAAGTGGAAATGCTATGCTGTACATCAACCCTCACGTTACTTTTTATTTTAGACCCGAGGTACATATGGTAAGTGAAGAAGGCTTGAATGCTTATGGTGCAGTTACGTGGGGACAATTCTTCGTCTACCAAGGATTCAATGAACATTGCGGATGGATGCACACTTCAAGTCAGGCCGATGTGGCTGATCTTTATGAAGAGACCATCATTAAAAATGATCAGGGTATTTTTTATATGCAGGATAAAAAAATAAAACCCGTTAAAACCAGAAATACTACGATTGCCTATAAAAGTAACAATGGGATGACCATTAAAGATTTTACGATCTATGAAACACATCATGGTCCTGTTATGGCTATGCAAGACGACAAATGGATTACCATGCAATCGAATAATAGATCGCTTGATGGATTGATTCAGTCCTGGAGCAGAACAAAAGCAAAAACATTTGCCGAGTTCAAAGCCACCATGGATTTGAAATCAAATGTTTCTAATAATACGGTTTACGCAGACGATCAAGGAAATATCGCTTATTGGCATGGCAACTTTATGCCTAAGCGTGACCAGAATTACGATTGGAGTGGCGTTGTGGATGGTAGTACATCTGCTACCGACTGGAAAGGCCTTCACCCAGTTGAAGAAACTGTACATCTTATTAATCCTGCAACAGGCTGGTTGCAAAACTGTAATGCCACTCCTTTTACTGCAGCAGGTACAGGTAGCATCAATAAAAAGAAATACCCAAGTTACATGGCACCAGATCCTGAAAATTTCAGAGGGATCAATGCTGTCAAAGTATTAGCGAGAACAAACAAATATGATATCAACTCACTAATTGCTGCAGGATACGATACTTATCTTTCAGCTTTTGATGTACTTATCCCATCTCTAGTAAGTGCAAGCAGGACGGCTATTGCAGATGATATGAAAGCAGATGTAAATAAAGCTATCCAACTACTTGCTGCATGGGATAGAAAATCTTCTGCTACTTCTGTACCAACAACAATTGCTATCATGTGGGCAGAGAGAATACTTCCTTATCTCACCAAGGGACAACTAGGAGATATGGACCTCACCCTTGAGTTACCACGCTTATTAAAAACAGCACCAGATGCAACCAAGATGAGTTTTCTGATTGATGTATTGAAAAAACTAAAAACTGATTTTGGCACATGGGAAGTGGCTTGGGGTGATATCAATCGCTTTCAACGTATCGATAATACCTTACAAGCAAAATACGACGATAACCAACCCAGCATACCATCTCCATTTGCTTCATCAACATGGGGAAGCTTACCTTCTTTCAACAGTAGACATTACCAGGGCAGCAAAAAAAGATACGGCTATGGTGGAAATAGTTTTATTTGTGCAGTCGAGTTTGGTAAAAAAATAAAAGCTAAATCTTTATTAGCCGGTGGTGAGAGCGGCGATCCCTCTTCAAAACATTTTCAAGATCAGGCTGAGATGTATACAAAGGGACAATTCAAAGATGTACTTTTCTACAAGGAAGATATTTTGCTGAACAAAGAAACTGAATACCATCCTGGAGAAGGAAGCACGACTGGTGTAAAAGCACCGGGCAGGGTAAGAAAATAAATTATACCATCAACAATTCATTAAGATGAAAAAGTTAATTTTCATTTGCAGCATGCTATTGAGCATAGCTTTCGCACAATCAGGCGATATCACTGAAGCAAAACTCAAAAGCATAGATTCCTTATTTAGACTTACATTCCCTGCATCTGAGCCTGGCGCCATCATGATTTTGGCTAAAGACGGTAAACCTATTATGCGCAAAGCCTATGGAATGGCTAATATTGAACTGAATGTGCCATTAAACACTGATCAAAAAATGGGGATTGGCTCTATCTCTAAACAGTTTACAGCTGTCGCCATACTCTTGCTTCAACAAGAAAATAAATTGAATATAAAAGATGATATCCGCAAATATCTGCCACAATACAATACCTGGGGAAGAACAATAACGATTGAACATATTCTTTCTCATACGAGTGGAATTCCAAGCTATACTGAACTTCCAGGATTTGATTCACTGGCTGATAAAAAAGTATCCAACAGTAGGTTAATCAAATTTTTTGAAAATGCTCCGCTGATTTTTGAACCTGGCTCCAACTGGAGTTATTCAAATTCTGGATTTGTATTAGCTGGAGTTATAGTTGAAAAAATAGCAGGTATACCATTTAATGATTTTGTTGATCAAAGGATTTTGCGTCAACTCAACATGACAAATAGTTCATTTGGTGTAAGTAATTATGCTGTTGTAAACAAGACTGCAGAATATGCTGGCAATACACCAAAAGGTAAAATTAAAATGGAGCCTCAATATGATTGGTACTGGGCTTATGGAGCAGGACAAATAGTAAGTACCGTTGATGATATGCTAAAATGGGATGAAGCCTTATATGGTCAATCATTTATTCAACCTGCACTATTAAAAGAAGCACACACTGCATTCCAATTAACAAATGGTTCTTCTGCCAATTATGGATTGGGTTGGGGAATATCACCTTTAGGTAATAAAACAATAGTACAACATGGTGGTGCTATTGGAGGTTACCGTGCTCAAGGTATTCGTATACCGGAAGATCATCTCTATTTTTTAGTGATGTCTAACAGTGGAACTACCAATTCGGCTTTAGTCGGCAACAAGGTGTTATCAATTATTTATGATATCCAACCTGCAAAAGAACAAAGAAGCAAAGTGCAAGAATGGAAAGAAATTGAAGGTGTTTATGAATCTTTAAATAGTGGTTTGCGTTTACAAAAAAATTTTGGCGACATAAAAGCTTTTTATACCATCAGAGTCGATAGCATGAACCGAATAACTGCACAACGTTCAAGTAGTGCTCCTGTTTCATTGAGTGTAGCAGGTAAAGACCAGTTGTATGATAAATCAAACCCGTTTGTGATTTGGCAGATGAACAGAGATGCAAACAACAAAGTGATTTCATTTACTGTCAATCCATTAATTCCTTCAATGGGTCCTACCCGCGTTAACAATCGAATTGCAGAGATGGCTCCAGCTGTGAAACAGCCTGTAAAAATCGATAGTGCTAAACTTGCAAAATTTGTTGGCCTTTATGAATATGTTTTGGGAGGAAGAGCAAAGATTATCATCTCAAATAACCAGCTCTACATGGAAGATCCTGAATTTGGAACCAAGACCCAATTGCATTGGTTACACGATAACACATTCTGGATTAAAGAACTGGATAGAGATGTAATATTTCTAAGTGATAAAAAAGGAAATATTAACGGACTGGAATATTCAAGTGGTATACAAATGATCAGGATGCAACTGATCAATGAATTGTACTAAATCAATACTGCAATAATTTTTCGATTGCATCAACTAACCTGGCTTTTGCAAGGTATTGTTGCTCCAGCTCTGGAGAAAAGGGGATAGGTGTATCTAAACTTGCGCAACGCATTACCGGTGCATCAAGGTATTGAAAACAATGTTCTGAAATCCATGCTGCAATCTCTGCAC
>CAZDTN010000085.1:0-7215 GCA_964508355.1 uncultured Sphingobacterium sp. | reverse complement strand
CCTATCCAGCTTCAACTGGAAGAAATTTTGTTGAAGTATTAAGGGTGATTGATTCATTACAATTAACAGCAAATTATAGTGTTGCCACTCCTGCCAACTGGACTGAAGGTGAAGATGTAATTGTAGTTCCTGCAGTTAAAACAGAAGATGCATTAGTGAAATTTCCAAAAGGTTTGAATATTGTGAAGCCTTATCTACGCTATACTCCCCAACCCAATAAATAAATCTGTTTGAAATTATTGATGGTGAACGCTTCTGTCAACAGTGTGTCACTGTAGAACCGAGTCACCATCATTTTTTCAACAATTCCAACTCCCTCAACAATCCATCCAAATCCAAATGCCTCGTAAACATATCCAATGATCCATCAGTACTTTTTGGCCATTGTTCTTGTGGTTTGTCCCAATACAATTCCACCCCATTACCATCGGGGTCGTCAAGATAAATGGCTTCTGAAACACCATGATCGCTTGCACCTGTTATTGGATAACCGATATCTAGTAATCGCTTAAAAATTTGTGCTAAGTCTTTTCGCTCAGGATATAGAATAGCAGTATGATATAAGCCAACTCCTCGAGCAGGTGCCGGAGGCATATCTTTACTTTGCCAGGTATTTAATCCAATATGATGATGATATCCTCCTGCAGATACGAAGGCTGCTTGAGAACCATACATCATGGTTAATTCAAAACCCAATAAATCTCTATAAAATTGGAGCGACCGATCTAAATCTGCCACTTTCAAATGAACATGACCGATTCGAGTTTGTGCAGGAATTTGATAATTTTTACTTTCCAAAATCAATGGTTTTTAAATCCAGGAATTTGCTTGTGCGATCCATCACAGTTAGGCATGCGTTTTGATAAACCGCAAATACAATCGTTGAAGCCATATCCTTTAAGAATTCGGTCCTTATATTTCTCTATTCTGGTGATGCGGGTTTCAGCTTGTTTAGCAGCAGAAAAAAACAAAAGGTATGCTCTTTGTCGCCCAGGAGTTAACAGCTTATAGGCTTCTTCAAACTGCTTATCTTTTTTAAATTGATCAATTAATTCATTAGGCATTTCAATTTTTACAGACTCATCCTTCTCTAATTTCTTTCCGCTCGCCTCTATTTCAATGGCTTCTTTAATGAATGCTTTTATTTGTGGCGTCAATCTCTTGACTTCATCCAAAGTATAAAAACGAATTATCCTAGCAGATTGGGTATTATCACCCGGTTTTTCAAGAAGTTTTGATTTATCTTTTAGTAAGGTGCCTTTAAAAAAACTAATTA
This sequence comes from uncultured Sphingobacterium sp., assembly GCA_964508355.1. Taxonomy (GTDB): domain Bacteria; phylum Bacteroidota; class Bacteroidia; order Chitinophagales; family Chitinophagaceae; genus Pollutibacter. The sequence continues at coordinate 5,939 of CAZDTN010000085.1, read as the reverse complement.
CTACATGGTCTTTCAGCCCTGCTAATATGATTACATTCTTGCCATTATAAGTATAACAGGGCTGCTTCCATTTATATTCCTCAGCTAAATTAGTTTGAGTAAGTAATTTTCTCAAAAACAGCAATGACTCTTTACCCAGTGTTAGCGATTCAAAAAAATGATCAACTTCGGCACTCATGCTAACAAGTTTTTAGCTCCTAGAGCAATCCCTTTTGCTAATTTATAGGTTGGAATATCATTCGGTGAATCATCAAAAGGATCTTCAATCTCTTCAGCAATCAATTCGATACTAGATAAAACATAAAGTATAAAGACTGTTACAGGTACTATATAAAAGGACATATGCATCCCATAAATAAGGGGAAACAACATCACATAAAAGAAAATGAATTTCTTCAAAAATGCTGCATAAGAAAAAGGTATTGGGGTTGATTTGATTCTCTCACAAGCACCACAAACTTCAATCAATTTGTTGAGCTCTGGTTTAAGCAAGTACAATTGCTCTGGCGATATCAATCTCTGTTTGTTTAAAAGATGAACATGTTGAAGCAATGACTTGAATATAAACATGGGCTGATGAGTAGCACTACTAAAAAGTTCTCTGTATGAAAGTAAAAAAGTTTGATCCAATTCATTTTCGATAATTTCCCGATCAGTCTTAACACCTTTCAAATGAAATCTCAACGCAAACGCAAAACACGCAATATGCGCACTAATAATCCTTCGGTTCACCAAATCATTTTTATCTAAAATGGCATTGAGATGAGCGGAAACACCTCGAGTGGAGTTAGTGAGATCTCCCCATAATTTTCGCCCTTCCCACCAACGATCATAAGCTGAATTAGTGCGAAAAGCCAGCATTAGAGAGAGTGTAAAACCCAGAATTGAAAAGACTGTTGATATGGACTTAGTTTGTTCTTTAGTTTCTTGACTAAAGAATGATTCTAATTCAATATAAGCAATCAATCCACTGTAAATAGCTACTCCTATCATCAATGGCAATAACTGCCTGAAGGTTTCATATTTATGAATCCTGAAAAGAAATGTAAACCACTCCCTAGGGTTGTAAGAAATCATGCTTCAAGATAATTAATTCCCTTTAACAATGGGCGCGACTTCCTTACCAATTAATGCAATAGTTTCCATCAATTTTTCATGCGACAATTCAGCTGTATCTAATTGGAAAGTCAGCCTGGATATGCCGCCCAAGGCTTTAGCATGTCTAATTATTTTTTCAGCCACCTCTTCAACTCCACCCACAAGCAAAGCACCTGTTGGTCCCACTTGTCCTAAGAAATGAGCTTTTGTGGTAGGAGGCCATCCTCTCTCCTTTCCAATTTTGGTCATACTGGCTGCATAACCTGGAAAAAATTCTTCATGGGCTTGCTCAGTTGTTTTTGCTACATAACCCAGAGAATGTAACCCGACTTTCAACTGATCTAAACTATGTCCCGCTTTCAAACCAGTTTCTCTATATAGATCAATTAAAGGCCTGAATCGATGAGTCTCTCCGCCAATTATAGCCACCATCAAAGGCAATCCCAATGCCCCTGCTCTGGCAAAAGATTTTGGTGTACCTCCAACACCAATCCAAACTGGAAGTTTTTCTTGAAGGGGTCTTGGATAGACTGCTTGGTTATTCATGGGTGGCCTGAAACGACCCGACCAAGTAACAAATTCCTGATCTCTGATTTTTAGTAATAAATCTAACTTCTCTATAAACAACTCATCGTAATCGTCTAGATTCAAACCAAACAGAGGATAGGCATCAATAAATGAACCACGACCAGCAACCAACTCTGCTCGCCCATTGGAAATTAAATCTAAGGTTGCATGATTCTGAAATACGCGAACAGGATCAGCAGCACTAAGCACGGATACTGCAGTTCCAAGCCTTATTTTTTTTGTCCTGGCAGCCGCAGCAGCTAGAATCAAGGTTGGTGCAGAATCCAAAAATCCTTTACGGTGGTGTTCACCAATACCAAAAAAGTCAAGTCCAACTTCATCGGCATATACCATTCGATCAATCAACTCCCCCATGGCAACCGCGTCATTTGCAGCATGTTCATTGTTCCCGCTCATGCGGGCAGCAAAACTGTCAATTCCTATCTCCATATTGATCTGCTTATTAGGTACAAAGGTACAATCAAAAGGTATTTCATAATTTTACAGTCAAATAACTACACAATGTCTTTACTGTGTTTCCAAGATGGACAATTCAAAAAAATCAATGAACTTAATTTACCTATTGCAGATCTTGGCGTTCAAAGAGGTTATGGAATTTTTGATTTTCTAAGAACCAATGAAAACTATGCTGTTTTTTTAGAAGATCATCTTGATCGATTTTTCAACTCTGCATCTGTCATGCATTTGCAAATCGACCAAACCAGAGAAGAAATTATTGGAATAGTACATCAACTCATTAAGGAAAATAAACTCCCATTCAGTGGATTTAAATTGATTTTGACAGGAGGTGATGCGGCAGATGGGTATACAATTTCAAAACCAAGGCTGAGTATTTTCCAACAAATACTTCAACCACCACCTGATTCAATCCCAGAAAACGGCATACATTTAGTTTCAAGAGCTTACCAAAGACAACTTCCATCTGTCAAGACAATCGACTATCTCATGGCCATATGGCTGCAACCGTGGCTAAATGAACAAAAAGGAGATGACATCCTCTATTACAATAAGCACAGTATAACAGAATGTCCAAGATCAAATATTTTTATGGTAACTAAAGACAATGTTATTGTCACACCAATGGAAAATATGCTGTGGGGAATAACCAGGAAAAACATAATGAAAGTGGCAAAAGAAATAGGATTATCAATAGAAGAAAGAAGTATTTCTTTAGATGAATTGTATGGAGCCAAAGAAGTGTTTATTTCAAGCTCTACTAAAAGAATTATGCCAGTCGCCAAAATTGACCATCAGTATAGTTTTGACACCTCTTCAAATACAATTACACGCACATTATGGGATGGCTTTGTAGCATTAGAGAGAACTTATTGTAGTTAAGCTACCATTTGGTAGTCCCTTCAATTTTGATTGTCCATGCGTATTTACAAGGCAAGGTTTTAGGCCAAGCTATATATATAGCACCATTCATATCTGTCCTAACTTTCAATGGACGCTTTACCCCTAACATATATACTTTCGATCCAGGCTTCATATTTACGTTTGTCAATACCAATTCTCCTTCTACATTTTTTGTTGCAATAGCATAAACATGGCTCCCATCTTTACTTAGCGTGTATTTCACATCCCCCTCTTTGTATTTTTTGGTACTTTTTGTTGCGTATACGGCCTCCTGATTAACCTGCAGCCAATCTCCCATTTCTTTCAAACGTTCTACTGAAGCTTCTGGAATTAACCCTTCTGCAGTTGGCCCCACATTCAATAAATAGTTACCACCTTTAGCAGCTATATCTACTAAATTATGGATCAACACTTCAGCCGACTTCCAGTTGTTGTCTGACTTTTTAAAACCCCATGAATCATTCATGGTCATACAACTCTCCCAATCAGTATCTGATGTTCCTTCTAAAATTTCTTGCTCAGGAGTTCCAAAATCACCTGCCGCATTTTTATACAAGTTCATCCCTTGCATACCATCTCTGCCTTTTCCTACACGGTTGTTGATGATTAAATCGGGTTTTATGTTTCTTAAATAATTATACAACTCACGTCCCTGTTCTTCCGTCCATTCTGGTATCCATTCTCCATCAAACCATAGCACAGCAGGATCATATTTTTCAACCAACTCTTTTAATTGGGGCTTGAGGTATTGTTCTCTATATCTCGTAAAATCTGGATTTACAGTATTTTGATGGGTATAATCCTTTTTACTTTCTGCATCAGGCTCATGCCAATCCATAATTGAATGATAAAAACACATTTTTATTCCAGCTTCTTTACAAGCATCAGACAACTCTTTTAAAATATCTTTTTTATAAGGAGCTGCATCCATGATATCGTAAGTAGATACTTTGCTGTCCCACAAGCTAAATCCATCATGGTGTTTGGAGGTAATCACAATGTATTTCATGCCTGCATTTTTTGCAATGGCCACCCATTCTTTTGCATTGAATTGAACAGGGTTAAACGAACGTACATAAGTTTCGTATTCTGAAATTGGAATATTTGCTGTGTGCATGATCCATTCACCAACACCCTTAACTTCTTTTCCTTTGTATTCACCAGCTGGGACGGCATAAGCACCCCAGTGAATAAACATGCCAAAAGTAGCATCTCTCCACCATCCCATTCGTTGGTCGCGGTCTGCAGTAGATTCAGCTAAATAATCTTTTTGGGCAAATGTGCTATGTACAAATAATAGCAGGGCAAATGTTAAGAACAAACGCATGTTATTGATTTTTATGGTTTGATTTTTGAATAGCATCCAAGTTCGGATAAAGTTATTGCAACTGGTGACGTTAATGATAATCTCACTTTGGAGGTAATGAGTGTATAATTTAAAACTACAATACGACAAACTCCAACAGATGTAGCTTCAGCAACTACACTCCAATTTCCATTTTCTAAACTTTCAACTTTCACTTTTTCAGTTCTTTGTCCGAGTGGTATAAATTCCCTCAACCTGATAAAATCAATTGTCTGCGGCTTTGTCCATGTCAATTCAATAGATGCTGTATGTATTTCATCTTTTGTTGCCCAATAAGTATTCCAATTATCATCAGTCAATTTGGATAAACCATATTCTGCTCCTCTTGAATTAGTAACATTAATATTGGCGTCTTTGGCCAAGTTGTATTTAAAAGTTTTTTCTACCAACTCACCAAAACCCTTTAGTGAAGCTATATCTTCATCCGCAAGCAAACCTTGGGTATTTGGAGCAATACCTAAATCTAATGCGCCACCTCGACCAACACTTTTTAGATAGAGATCAAATAATTGTTCCGGAGATTTCACTTGGTCTTTTTGTTCAGGATGCCAGAACCAGCCTTTACGCAGTGGTACATCACATTCTGCAGGCACCCATGAACGTCCATCCCTTGTTCCAAATGGGTTTTGTTCATGATCTAAATTTCCCGGGAAGGCCTTGCTTTCTCCTTTTGCAGGGATAGGTGTAAATGTTGCCCATGAGGTTTCACCAGCATATCCATTTTCATTTCCTACCCAACGAACATCCCAACCTATATCGCTAAAAATATTAGCCATAGGCTGAAGCTTCCTGGTTATTTGCCAGGTTGTATCCCATGCATAGTAGGTGTTCCTGTCAATTGTTCTTGTTGTTCTTGCACCACCATAATATCCATCGCCACCATTTGCTCCATCATGCCAAGACATAAACAATTCACCATAATTGGTATACAATTCACGTAATTGCTCTCTGTAGGCTTTTACATAATCATAGGTGCCATATAGTGGGTGATTTCTGTCCCATGGCGAACAATAGACCCCAAACTTCAGACCTGCTTTGCGACAAGCCTGCTCAAATTCTTTAACCATATCCCCTTTACCATTTCTGAAAGGGGATTTACTGATATTATAGTCAGTTGTTTTGGTTGGCCATAATGCAAAACCATCGTGGTGCTTAGCTACTAACACCATGCCCTTTAAACCACCTGCTTTGAATGCGGCTACGATTTTATCAGCATCAAAATTAGTCGGGTTAAAAGTAGATGGATCAGCATCTCCATAACCCCATTCTTTATTCTCAAAAGTAGTAGGTGTAAAATGAATCAATCCATAGACCTCGGTTTCATGCCATTTCAACTGTCGTTCTGAAGGAACTGCTCCATATGGCTTAGGAGGAGTTTGCGCAAATAGAAGAATTGAAGAGAACAAGCAAACTGCTGTCAGCAGCCAGTAAAGTTTCATATGCAAGTTTTAAAATTGTCTATTGAAGTTAACCTCAAAAAATGTCTTTTAAAAATATCATTTAATTGAAATATTTAAAGCGGATTATA
>CAZDTN010000084.1:2428-7252 GCA_964508355.1 uncultured Sphingobacterium sp. | reverse complement strand
TTCAGAGGAGCAATGGGTGCAACCAACTGGACAACTGGTTGGGCTAACTGGGATCCACAGGCCACAGCCTACTAAACATAATCAAGTTCAAAAAATGATAGGGATGTATTTGCATCCCTATCATTTTTTATAGACATAAGCAATTTCATAAGGTTGCTTTCTCAAATCTTTTGACATCCAGCCTATCCCTCTTTTTGATTTTTGGGGTGTGGGTTCGCAAATTGTAAACTGTTCATTTTCTATATTGATGGTGAGGCCTCTATTTCGAGGCAATTTTACTGCTACATTTACATGTTCTGGATAGGAAAGAATTGCCATTGGTAAATGATAAATTTCTTTGATAAGAAGGAAAAATAGTGCAGATCGGTCTTCGCAATCACTTGAATTATACATCAATGTTTCCTCTGCTGAAAGTCGTTTCTCACGTCCAAACAACCTCGTGTCAGTTTCAAACTCAAATCCATCTCTAACAAAGGTCATAATATATTCTACACCTTTTTCGATTGATAAATTTGTGATTCTCGATTTTAATTCGGGAATTAATTTGATGTAGGCTATTTCACTAAATGGAATATTGAATTGATATCTGTATTCTGTTACAGGGTAATTGGTAAAGTAGTCTTGTATTTCAGGGTTTACTAGAAAATTAAAAGATTCTTTCCTGTGCTTATAATAAAATGATACATTTTTATCAATGTATGTTTCTTTTTGAAATGAGGGTAAATAGTCAATTGTATACCGAAAGTCTCTTCCCTGTTCAAGGATGCTTATCTTTTTTTGATAGAACTTTTCTAATCCAAAATTAATTTGATAACCATAGTCATGGTAATTGAGGCATATAAATTGTTTACCATCAATTTTTTTATTTGGGAGATTAAAAACGGTATCTGTTGATTTTATATAGAGTAGGATTTTATCATTTGAGGTAAAAACGGCAGGTTCGAAACCTGTTGTTGATAATAGTAAATATTTTGTCAATGTATATTGTGAGTAGTCAACGTATTTGGAATTAATTTGTTCCGCAATTCTTCTGATTAACTGATAAACTAACCAATCAGGTAGTTTCTTTTGTTTTTGATTTTTTTCAATTGTTTGTTTAATTGGAGAAATGGCTTCAATTAAATCATTGTAATTTATCTGTTGGTCTGTTTTTAGTTTTACTACTATGTCTTGTACTTGTTTTTTTTCGAGGTAAATTTTTTCAGGGGTACCTAAAAAATTGTATTCTATTGTGTCTTTTTGGATAAAGTGGCTAGCGTAACTCATTTGAGTAGACGTCAGGTAAAAAATAACTGTGAGGATTAATTTTAATATTGAGAGTTGCTTCATTCCACATTTAAATTAACATAAAATTCATTTTGAACAGCAAAACAGGCTGTTCTCCTTTTTTAAATTGCATTATGGCTAAATTAAGTTTTCTGCCCAGGGATGTAAGTTGGCTCAGTTTTAATGCGCGTGTGCTTCAGGAAGCAAATGATAAATCAGTTGCGCTAAAAGACAGAATCCGGTTTTTAGGAATTTTTTCGAATAATTTGGATGAGTTTTTCAGGGTGCGGGTAGCAACCTTAAAACGAATGCAAGAGCTCGGGAATAGCTCAAAAAAGCTAAATATGCATTTGGAAGATTATCCAGTCGAGATATTGAATGAATTAATGCATATTGTTCTACAGCAACAAAGTGAATTTGATAGAATCTGGATAAATATACAATTGGAGCTCAGGAAAAATAAAATCTTTCTGAAAAATGATAAACAGTTAAACAAAGAACAAAAAGCGTTTGTCGTCGATTATTTTGAGCAAGAAGTCCGTTCCAATATAATTCCACTTATGATAGAATCTATACCCGAAATGCCTTATTTAAGAGATAAAAGTATTTATTTGGGTGTGGTGATGCGGCAAAAAAAGTCGGCTTATAAACAGAAGTATTCACTCATTGAAGTTCCTTCAAAATCGCTAGGCAGATTTTTAATTCTTCCCAGTTCTGGTAATGAAACACATATTATATTGCTGGAAGACGTTATCAGAGTAAACCTGCCATATATTTTTTCTTATTTTGGTTATGATCAGTTTGATGCGCACATTTTTAAAGTGACAAAAGATGCAGAACTTGATTTGGATAATGATATCAGCACTTCTCTGGTAGAAAAAATGCAAAAGGGATTAAAAAAGCGTAGAAAAGGAAAACCCGTTCGTTTTGTCTATGATAAAGAGATGGATAGTGGTCTTTTGAATTACCTAACCAGAAAACTAAAGCTTGATGCCAAGTCAAGTATTATACCCGGAGGAAGGATTCATAATTTCAAGCATTTTATGGACTTTCCGAATGTATTCCCACTCATAAAAAAGAAAGTAAATTCATTTGTTCATCCAGAATTAAAGAGTTCATTGCGGGTTACAGATGTTATTCAACATAAGGATGTATTCTTGAACTTTCCTTTTCATTCATTTGGAAAAATTATTGATCTCTTACGTGAAGCAGCCATTGATCCTGATGTAGTATCTATACGTATAACAGCATACCGACTTGCTTCTGATTCTAAAGTGATAAATGCCTTGGTTAATGCATCAAGAAATGGTAAGAAGGTAGAGGTTATGTTAGAGCTAAAAGCAAGGTTTGATGAAGAAGCAAATCTTGCTTGGAAGTCAGTGTTAGAGGAGGAAGGAGTTCGCGTCATTTTGGGTATCCCCAATATGAAAGTCCATGCCAAAATTTGTGTTATCAAAAAAAGGTCTGGTAATAAAACGATTCAATATGGCTTCGTCAGTACCGGCAATTTGAATGAAAAATCTGCGAATATTTATAGCGATTTTTGCTTGCTAACTTCCAATAGAAATGTGATGGCAGATATTAACCGGATATTTTATTTTCTTGAAAACCCTATTGGACATAAATCAGCATTACTGGAATGTAAAACCTTACTTGTTAGTCCGGTTAATATGCGTGCTCAAATTATCAGTTTAATTGATAAAGAAATTAAAGAAGCAAAAAAAGGTAAGCCAGCTAAAATAATTTTAAAATTAAATTCATTGAGTGACGTTACACTTGTAGAAAAATTATATTCAGCTGCATCAGAGGGGGTACAAGTACAGTTAATCATTCGCGGTATATATTCTTTAAAACGCTCCCTTAATAAAGGGCAAATAGAACCTCATGCAATTAGTATTGTAGATCAATATCTTGAACATGGTCGAGTTATGTATTTTTATCATGGAGGAAAGGAATTGATGTATATATCTAGTGCCGATTGGATGGTCCGCAACTTAGATCATAGGGTAGAGGCTGCCTGTCCAATTTTTGATGAACAAATAAAGCGTGAGATTTTTGATATTCTTCAAATTCAACTATCTGATAATGTGAAGTCGAGAATTTTAGATGTAAATTTTACCAACAACTATGTATCTTCACAGGGTAAGAAAAAAATTCGTTCTCAGGCTGAAACTTTCAATTATCTCTACAAAAAACTCTTGCAAATAAATAGTGAAACTCGCGGCAATTGATATTGGGACAAATGCATGTAGGTTGTTAATTTCCGAAGTTATTCCTGTTGAGGGTGGCCAAACTAGGTTCAACAAATTAAATCTGATCAGAATTCCACTTCGTCTGGGTTTTGATGTTTTTGAAACTGGTGAAATTTCAAAAGAAAAGCGAGGTATGCTTTTTCAGTCGATGAAAGCATATAGCCACATCATGAATGCATATGGTGTTACCAAGCATATCGCTGTGGCAACCAGTGCCATGCGCGATGCAAAAAACCGAAAGGAAATTGTGCAAAAAGTATTCCTTGAAACTGGTATAAATATTCAAGTTATCTCCGGTGATTTTGAGGCTTCATTGATTTATGAGTCCCACATTGCAGAGAAACTCGATCAGGATACTAACTATTTGTATGTAGATGTAGGTGGCGGAAGTACGGAGCTAACCTTGATTTCAAAGGGACAACTTATTTTTAAGGAATCCTTCAAAATTGGAACCATTCGTTTGTTAAAAAATCAGGTTAGTGATAACGATTGGGATTATATGAAAATAATCCTGAAGGAGGCAACTAAAGACTACTCAAAACTATTGGCAATAGGCACTGGAGGAAATATCAATAAAGTTTTTTCCTTGAGTAAGCGTAAAGATGGCAAAACACTCGACCTTGATTTGCTTAAATCGTATTATAAGGAATTCTCTTCTTGCACACTAGAAGAGCGAATACAGATGTATCAACTTAGAGTGGATCGTGCAGATGTAATTGTGCCTGCTTTGTTGATTTATACTCAAGTCATGAAGTGGGCTTCTATTAATGAAATTCTAGTTCCAAAGATTGGATTAGTAGATGGCTTGATTCAACACTTATATGAGGATCTGTCAAATTGATTAGCTTCCTGCTATGCTTTGTTGATGTAATCCTATGGCAATTTCCCATTCATTTTCAGCCTTTTTAAATTCAGGCATGGGCTTCCCTTCAATTATTTCTCGAATAATTTCTGCAGGTAATTTATTAATTGTCAATTTTGACTGTTTTGAATGTTGTATCCAATATTCAAAACTAGAGTTGAAATTTTCAATAAAATTTTCAGTTATAACTACATTGAATTCCTTAAGTGCTTCTGCATTGCATAACTGTTCATATTGTCCTAAAAGCGGAACTACCATTAATTTTTTTTCTAGAAATAGTGCCTCTGCTGGAGTTTCAAATCCTGCCCCTGTTATTATGCCATGACAATTAATAAGACTATTGGTGAAAAGGTCCTGATGGATGGGGATGATTTTACAATTATTGTTTATTCTAATTTCTCTGGATTCTTTGCAAAAGATTTCAAAATTGAAATCTTTGAATTT
>CAZDTN010000084.1:0-2328 GCA_964508355.1 uncultured Sphingobacterium sp. | reverse complement strand
AAAGGAAGCCTGATGACCCAAGTGAATTGATTTCACCTTTTTTAATCTGCAAGCTAATGATGTGATGCATTCAAAATCATTGATTATCAAATCATATTTCTCAATTGGCAGGAATTTAGCTTCTGTCCAAATTTTTCTCAGTGAAATTGAATGGATGGTTTTTTTAATGTCAACCCTCCCATTATGCTGGTCATAAATTAGGCTTACACCTTTACTTCTGTATACTACTGGTAAGGGGGACTTTAAACTATAATTTGAGCCACTTAAAAACACATCAACTTCTCCATATTGCTGAAGAAATGGCAAAATTTCTGTCGCTCTACTTATGTGTCCGTTTCCAGTTGCTTGAACAGCGTAAAATATTTTCATCAATTATGCAGGTGGTAAAATAGTATTAAAGAAAAAAGAGACTTCTTCCGAAATCACATTCAATGAAGGGATTTTATTGGTGTCTCTCAGATCTTGTTCCAACTCAATTTTATGTTCCTTTTCATCAAAGTGATAAATATCCCATTTGTGGTTTGCGTATTCTAGGGTTGTCAGGTTTTCTATCCAATCTCCACTGTTCATGTATGTGACCATTCCTTTATCTGTGACTATTTTTTTAATTTGTGGTTGGTGTATATGCCCACAAATTACATGTGTATATTCGTTATCAATAGCAAGCTCTGCTGCGGTTTGTTCAAAATCTCCTATCCACTTTACAGCTTTTTTTACACTATTCTTCACTTTTTTACTTAAGCTCATTTTTTCTTTCCCAATGCTCTTTAGCACCCAATTAATTGCGCTATTGATCAGTATGAGTAGGTCATATCCGTGGCCACCTAGTTTAGCTATTATTTTCGCACTCCCTTTTGTAGTTGTATCGAATACATCGCCATGGAAGATCCATATTTTATTTCCGTCAATTTCTAGAACTAATTTATCTACCAATTGAAAGTTTCCTAATTTGAGTCCACTGTATCTTCTTAATGCTTCGTCATGATTACCTGTGATATAAACAATTTTTGTTCCTCTTGCTAGGTGTCCAAAAATTTCTTTTATTACTTGCATATGTGAAGAAGGAAAGAAATGTTTCCTGAATTGCCATATATCAATAATATCTCCGTTCAGAACTAGCAATTTGGTTTCTATGCTTCTTAAGTAATTGACTAATTCTTTTGAATGGCAACCATATGTTCCTAAGTGAATATCACTTAGGATAACAATATCTTTTTTTCTTTTTACCACAAATATTTTTCATGAATTTCTAATTTTTGGATTAGTAAATAATTACTGAGACATTAAGGATGTTTAAACAGATTATGATGCACATATTAAATGACTTTGAAAGCAGTTCAAATAATTATTAAATCAGTAATATTCAGTTAACACTAATGTTTCAACTTGTGGAAAAGTTGCCTAGATGTATATTATCAGAAATAAACAAGAAGAGGTTGTAGCAGTAATCCAGAACAACATTATTTTTTCTGCAATAGATCAACATGTTCTTGGAATAGTCATCGGAGATTGTATTTACGGAAAGTCCCATAAAATGGTAGGAAAGATTTTTAATTCTACTTTTTACCTTTTAAATGGTCAAATTGCGGGGAAGGTCGAAGTAAATCAGGCTTATAAAGTAAAGGTTATTAGAAAAGAACACATGGTTGACGCATGGTCAATTTTAGGTGGAGTTAAAGAACATACTAGTCAATGGATAACAGAAAAAAAGACCTGGTCAACCAAAGAAATTCAGGAACACTTGCTTTAAAATTTGTTTCCATTAATTTAATCAACTCTTAATATATACTTAACCGCTTGTTTACATTGGTTGAGCAACTTTATAGCAGTTATGTTTAGGCTGAAAGGCCCAAAACAGGCTTTTAATTGCAACGCCCCGACATTCTTGTTGGGGCTCTTTTTTAAATTATTTAGATTAATTTTTACTTAGTGTGAAACCAAAAGTAGTACCTACGCCTGGTGTGCTTCGCACATGAATGATTTGGCCATGTGCTTCAATGATATGTTTACAGATGGCCAAACCAAGACCAGTTCCGCCTATATTTCTGCTTCTTCCATAATCTGTCCTATAAAAGCGCTCAAATATCCTGGGCAAATGCTCTTCTGCTATTCCAATTCCATCATCGCTGATTTCAAACAGGACACTGTTATTGTCAGTTTTGTAAATACTCGCCTCTACATATCCATCTTGGTTGCCATATTTAATGGCATTGTCTACCAGATTGGTGATTACCTGACGAATTTTTTCTTTGTCGGCGTACACTGTTATAGGCTGTTCACATCCCTTTTTAATACGGCACTTGATATTTTTTGTCTGAGTTTTAATCA
>CAZDTN010000083.1:0-7253 GCA_964508355.1 uncultured Sphingobacterium sp. | reverse complement strand
AAATTAATGAATTGATAGCGGCACAGGAGGATAAAAATATCATTGCTTCAGATAATTGCTTTCCTTTGCAAAAACATTTTACCATGTGGCAGTGGTTGGGTAAGTCAATTATACGATTCAGAATACAATTAATAGTATTTACAGCTGCACTCACCATTGGGCTGGGCTATATAGGAAGCAAAGTACAGTTGAGTTATGATTTTTCAAGAGCCATACCCACTGACCACCCCAAATACCTGGCTTATCTAGACTTTAAAAAAACATTTGGAGAAGATGGCAACCTGCTGACCGTGGGCTTTACTACCAAAGATTATTTCACGATTGAAAAATTCAATGCCACTTCTGATTTCATTGAAGCTGTAAAAAAAGTAAATGGCGTAGAAGATATCATTAGTATCAATGGATCTGTATCATTGAAAAGAAATGATAGTACTGGGAAACTCGATGCTACCAAAATATTCCCAAATAAGGCTACAGATCAATTGCAGATGGATAGCCTAAAAAATCAATTTTTATCCCTCCCCTTTTATAGAGGGCTTCTCTACAATCCAACTACTAATGCCTATCTCATTGGACTAAGAATAAACAGAGATATACTAGGCTCCAAAGCGAGAGAAAAAACTGTTGGAGAAATTGAAGCAATCACCAAACAATTTGGAGAGCAAACAGGATTTGATATTCATTTAAGCGGACTACCACTAATTCGCACCAATGTTGCCATGCGTATTGCCCAAGAACTAAATTGGTTTTTGTTGGGCTCAATAATTTTATCTGCTTTAATTCTCTTTGTTTTTTTCAGGTCAATTGCCACTACTTTTTTATCACTTAGTGTGGTATTAATAGGTGTGATTTACAGTTTAGCAACGATTCATGGATTTGGCTTTAAAATTACTTTACTAACTGCACTCATACCCCCGTTGGTTGTCGTTATTGGCATTCCAAACTGTATTTATTTCTTGAATAAATTTCACACGGCTTACATTAAACATGGCAATAAAGAAAAAGCAATTGTAGAAATGATTAGCAAGATGGGGATAGTAACCCTATTTTGCAACATCAGTGCTGCATTAGGATTTGCCGTATTTGCATTGACAAAAAGTTTGATTTTGAAAGAATTTGGTATTGTGGCAGGTATCAATATCATGGCATTGTTTTTCATTTCTTTGATTATCATTCCCATTGCACTTTACTATATGCCTGCACCCCAGACCAAACACATGAGCTATCTGGAAAACAAATGGCTTTTGGGGCTCTTGACCAATATTGAAAGATGGGTGTTTGCACACAAAAAAACCATTTATGTCGTAACAGCGATTGCACTTGTTATTTCAGTAGCTGGTATTACAAAATTGAAAACACAAGCCTTTATTGTTGACGACCTTCCAAAAAAAGACAAGATCTATACCGATCTCAAATTTTTTGAATCCAATTTTGGCGGAATATTACCGTTAGAAATATTAATTGATACCAAAAAGAAAAATGGTATTGCAGGTTCGAGAGCTTTAGCTGTTTATGATAAGGTTGCCAGCTATAGCGAACATCTTGCCACTTATCCGGAATTGGCCAAACCACTTTCATTAGCAGAAGGATTAAAATTTGCGAAACAAGGTTTCTATGACGGAGATAGTAATAATTATGCTATGCCAAATACCTTTGATGGTGCATTCTTGGCGGATTATTTAAAACCCAACAAATCTGAAACTACAGATAAAGGTTCGTTACAAAAATTAATGTCCTCATTTATTGATAGCAACCGACAAGTCACCAGGATAAGTGTTAATATGGCCGATATTGGAAGCCTTAAGATGCCTGCACTTATCGATAGTTTACAAAACAGATCAAGTGACTATTTTGATACAAGTAAAGTTTCCATCACATTAACAGGTAGTAGTATTACCTTCCTAGAGGGTAGTCGTTTTATCATTCAAGGATTACAAGAAAGTGTTTTATGGGCCTTTTTGTTCATTGCCCTCTGTATGCTCTATTTGTTCAAATCGTTCAAAATATTAATAGCATCATTAATCCCTAATTTGATTCCTTTGGTTATGACAGCTGGATTAATGGGATGGATGGGTATCGCAATCAAACCATCTACTGTTTTGGTCTTTAGTGTAGCTCTTGGCATTGCTATCGACATTACCATCCGTTTTTTAGTGAATTACAAACAGGAATTACCACACGCTAACGGAGAAATTCAGCAAACTGTTGTGATGACCATCAGGGATACTGGCATCAGTATTGTTTATACTTCTCTGGTTTTGATTGCTGGTTTTATCATTTTTGTCTTCAGCGGATTTGGAAGTACGCAGGCATTAGGCTGGCTTACCTCTTTTACCTTATTGACCGCCACCCTTACCAATTTGGTATTTCTTCCCGTACTCCTTCTTCTTATGGGAAAGAAAGATCAAAAATAATAAGATTTGCGTTTTTTTTAGATTTTTTTCAATAAATAGTGATTTTTTAATCCGTTATTGAAAAAATATCAATCTTATGCTTTAAGTTTGAAGTCTATCAAATAATTAAAGGAATTCAGTCCAGAAACCCTCAATTTATTTATGATTTAAGTTGCAACAAAGACTGCAAATTAGTTGTCTTATCATATTTTCGCAATTCGTTAACATATATTTAAACCAAACAAAAAGTCATGAGAAAGATCTTGCTTCTTTTGTGTGGTGTGTTGTTCCTTGTTGGACAACTATCTGCGCAGAATCGGACGGTTTCCGGAAAGGTCACTGACGCTGCGGGTACAGCTGTATCTAATGCCTCTGTGATTGTTAAAGGAACCAGGATTGGTACTACTTCCAATGCGAGTGGTAATTTCAGTTTCAGTGTTCCATCTAATGCAAAAGCGCTTATCGTTTCAGCAGTAGGCCTGGCTTCTTTAGAAGTAGCTATCCCTGCTAGTGGTAATGTAAATGTAAGCTTGCAACAAGACGACAAGAAGCTGGAAGAGGTAATCATTACTGGTTATCAGGTCAGAAGAAAAAGAGATGAAGCTGGTGCAGTTTCAACCGTTAGAGGTAAAGAAATTGAAAATCTTCCTAACCCTTCACTAGATAAAGCATTACAAGGACGTGCTGCGGGTGTATTGGTACAATCAAACAGCGGTATTCCAGGTGGTGGTATCAACGTGAGAATCAGGGGTACAGGTTCATTCCTTGCAGGTACTCAACCGCTTTATGTAATTGACGGTGTACAGTTGAATACCAGAAGTGATGCAAACTACACTGAATCAAATCCACTTGCGTTTTTGAACCCTAACGATATTGAATCAATCGATATCCTAAAAGATGCGGCTTCAGCTGCAATCTATGGTGCTCAGGCATCAAACGGTGTTGTTATCGTTACTACCAAGAAAGGTAAAGCTGGTAAAACAAAATTCCAGTTCAACACTTATGTGGGACAAGCAACAGCGCTAAAAAAACTAGAGGTATTGAATTCACAGCAACTTTTCCAGTTACGTGCTGAATCGGTTGGTAACACCAACAACCTACCTGCCAACGATTTAGCAATACAAAGATTTGTATTGAATGAATTTCGTGTACCGATAGCAAATATTACCACATCAAAGCAGGCAGCTGATGCAATTGCAGCATTACCTACTTATGACTGGCAAGATGCAGCTTTCAAATCTGGTGCTATCCAGAACTATGAATTCAGTGCTGCAGGTGGTAATGACAGAACTACATTCCGTCTTTCTTCATCATATAATTTACAAGAAGCAATCATCTCAAAAGCCAACTTCAAAAGAGGTACTTTAAAGCTTGACGTTAGCAACAAAGCGACAGATAAATTGACCATCAATACTTCAATTAATGCAAGTACTTTTGATCAAAATGTTCCTTTCGCAACTTCAGGTAGCTTCTTAGGTAGCCCTGCTTTTGCTTCTGCAACAATCTATCCTTTCAACCCAATTTATAACCCTGATGGAACCTACTTTGGCGTTCCTCCTGCAAACGTAGCGGGTCTTTTGAACCAAAACGTAATTGCAGTAAATGAATACAACACTGGTTTCAACAGGTCAAATCAATTGGTGGGTAATATTAGTCTTGATTACAAGTTCAATTCATGGTTGTCCTATAGATCTTTCTTTGGACTTGACTATCGTCTTGTTCAAGGTAAGCGATACACCGACCCAAGAACTCCTGATGGTTTTACCAGAAAAGGTCTTGGTCAGGTAGAGAGCGAGTGGAACACCAACTTGATTTCCACACAAACCTTGAACTTCAATTTCAATGTAGACAGCAAACATAAGATTGATGGTTTGGTAGGTTATGAGTACAGGAAAGAAAACCAAGAAGGTATTGGTACAACAGGTGAAGGTTTCCCAACTTTCCAGTTCACTACATTGAATACAGCTGCTACACCATTAAGTACTACTGAATTCTTTACTGGATATAGACGTCAGTCAGTTTTCGCCAACTTGAACTACAACTACGATAGCAAATACATCTTATCTGCTATTGCCCGTTATGATGGATCTTCAAGATTTGGCGCTAACTATCGTTATGGTTTGTTCCCTTCATTGAGATTTGCATGGAACCTTGATAACGAAAAGTTCCTTGCTGATGCAACTTGGATCAATTCACTTCGATTCAGGGCTTCATATGGTATCACAGGTAATGACCAGATTGGTAACTTTGATGGTCTTGGTTTGTATGGCGCTGCGGCTCCATATAACACACAACCAGGTATTACTTTCAGCCAGTTATCTAACCCAGAGTTAAGATGGGAAAAGAACAGAACTGCAAACCTTGGTCTTGACTTCTCGCTCTTTGAAAACAAAGTTTTCGGTTCATTAGAAGCTTATGATAAAATAACTGCAGACTTGTTACTTTCACAGCCATTGCAATTAACAACTGGTTTCTCAAGCATTACAAGAAACGTTGGTCAAATCCAGAACCGTGGTATTGAATTAACACTAGGTGTTCAACCAATAAGATCACTTAAGCCTGGTGGATTTAACTGGACCAGTACATTCATCTTTACCTATAACAACAACCGTGTAAGAAAGCTCTATGATGGCTTACAGGAACTTCCTGGTAACCCAAGTACTAGAGTGAACAGATCATTAGGTTCTGTATTTACGCAAAAGTATGCAGGTGTTAACGCCGCAACTGGTCGTCCAATGTGGTTAGATACATTAGGGAATATAACTTATCAACCACAGTTAAGAGACCGTGTTTACTTAGGTGATACACAGCCTGATTTCTGGGGTGGATGGACCAATAACTTTACTTACAAAGGTTTCACATTGGATGTATTCTTCCAGTATGAATACGGAAGAATGGCCGATGATGGTCAGGTAAACTTCATGTTGGAAAACATCGCCAGATTGAATGCATTTGTTGATGTATTTGAAAACCGCTGGACTACTCCTGGACAAATTACCTGGTATCCTAGAATGGTTTCAGCTGGTGCTGAATCAAAAGGTTCATCTCCACTAAGTGGAAGCCGTACCTTGTTCAAGGCTGATTACATCCGTCTTAAGAACGTTACACTTTCTTACGACCTGAATAGTGATGTTGTTAGAAAACTGAAACTTAGCAATGCAAGATTCTACTTACAAGGAACTAACCTTTGGACACTATCTGATTGGTTCAGCTACGATATTGAATTCGTAGGTGCTGCAACAGGTATCATTCCTCAGAGTAGAAATATCACTGCTGGTATTCAAATCGGTTTTTAATCAAAAAATTTGATCAAGATGAAAAATATATTTTTAAAACTTAGTTTGATTGCCTTAGTGGTGACCAGCTTCAGCGCTTGTCGTGATGCTTTGGTTATCGACCCAAGACAATCTATCGACGAAACAACAGCACTTAATACCAAAGATGGTATCAATGCTGCGGTTGTTTCTGTTTACTCAAGGTTCAAGAGTGTCCGTTTATATGGCCGCGACTTGATCGCTATTCCAGAAGCTTTAGCAGACAATGGTTTTGCAACAAATAAATCTGGACGTTTATTATCAGAAGCAAACAACGTTTTCCGTGCACATTTCACTGGAACACATTGGTCAGCTTGCTATAATGGTATCAACCAAGCAAACCTAATCCTGGATGCGATTCCAACATCTACTGCACCTGGTGTAACAGCAGCAGATAAAGCATCATGGACTGCTCAGTTACAATTCCTTCGCGCATTGTATTATTTCGACCTGGTAAAGGTTTATTCATATATGCCTGGCGCCACTGTACCTGCACAGGACAGAGGCGGCGTTCCAATCGTTTTAAAGGGAATCAGGACTTCTCAAGACGCAATTGCTTTACTCCCATCTAGAGCACCAATAGCTGATGTGTATGCACAAGTTATTGCAGATCTTCTTGCAGCGGAAGCAGTATTGACAAACCCAGGTTTGGGTGTAAACTTTGCCAATAAGGCTGCTGCACAAGCACTTCTTTCAAGAGTATACTTGTACATGAAAGACTATGCTAAAGCAAAAGAGTGGGCTGACAAATGTATCACACTAGTTGGTAACAGCAGGTTGTCAAATGCATCCAGCTATGTTGCTCAGTGGAGAAACGCAACTCACCAGGAAACTTTGTTCCAGTTTACTTTGGCTACAAACGCAGAAAACAACGGTGTTAACGAATCACTTCAAACATCATTCACTACTTTAACTGCTCCCGGTGGTGCTCTATTAGCAACAGGTGGATTTGGCGATTTAGTGCCAACAATTTCTTTGTTAAATGGATTAGGTATCACACTTACTGGTGGTAATACAACTGCAAACTTTGGTTTAAATGCATCAATTGCATCAAGGTCTGCTGATGTTAGAAACCTTTTGTATGAACCAGGAACAACTGGTCGCGGTGCTTCTAAAGTTGAGTGTACTAAGTACATTGGTAAGAATGGTTTCATCAACTTGGACAACTTGCCTGTTATCAGGATAGCAGAAGTTTACTTAAACCGTGCAGAAGCTATGGCAACGCCAGGTTCACCAGTATTTAACGAAGCTGCTGCGCTGGCTGATTTAAATACAATCGCTACCAATAGAGGTTTGACTGCCTTCACATTAACTGGCTCACCATTATATGAAGAAATCCTTAATCAAAGAAGACTTGAATTGGCTTTTGAAGGTCACCGCTTCTTTGACCTCAAGAGATTAGGTAGAGACTTAGTTAAAGCACCTCATTACAATACAGTTGCATTCACCGATATCAGAATCTTGGCTCCTCTTCCAACAAGTGAGATTGATGGAAACAAGAATATGGTTCAAAATGCAGGTTATTAAAATATAGGAACATGAAAAG
>CAZDTN010000082.1:0-7442 GCA_964508355.1 uncultured Sphingobacterium sp. | reverse complement strand
TTTAAATTCGTTTTCGTATTTCATCGTCAATAAGGGTGCAAAGATAAGGCAAGGAAATTGTATGGTATAATAGCTTTCCAATTAGGTTCAACGGCCGTTCGTCCCTTTACTAACCCCTTCAGCATAATTTCAACAAAAACACTCCCAAAAGGACTAATTTTGTGACATGCGTAAGACTTTTGATATTTTATATACCACCTTAAAACTGGCTATTCAAGAGCTTGGGAAAAACAAGTTGCGCACTTTTCTTTCCTTGTTTGGGGTTACCATAGGTATTTTTTGCATAATTGGAGTATTGTCTACTGTTAGCAGTCTTGAGCGAAATATCCAGGATGGTGTGAAATCTTTAGGATCAAATACAATTTATATTGACAAATGGGATTATCAAGGAGGCGCAGATTATCCATGGTGGAAATACGTCAACAGGCCTAGTCCCAAATTAATTGAAACAAAACTCATCAAAGAAAAAATCGGACAAAACATCAACATCGTTTTCAATTTTACATCTCAATCATTTATCGAACATGAAAACAACCGATTAGATGGTATTAATTATCATGGCATAACCGAAGAGTTTGACAAGATTCAGCCAATTGAAATACAATATGGTCGCTATTTGAATCAATTGGAATTTGATTATGGTACACCAAGTATTGTCATTGGTTATGAAAATGCCGAGAAACTATTTGGTAATCCTGAAAGAGCCGTTGGTAAAGAAGTCGACTTAAGAAACAAAAAGGCCAAAATTGTAGGCGTAATGAAGAAACAAGGTAAAAGCTTTGTTGAAAGTTGGCAATTTGACCAAAGTATTTTGTTATCCTATCGTTTCATGAAACAAATGTTGTTCAATGAACGCTTCAATAATCCAAAAATAATCGTCAAAGCTCCTGAAACGATGAGCTCAGAAGCACTAAAAGATGAACTAAAAGGAGCTATGAGATCGATACATCGTCTTGGACCAACTGAAGAAGATGATTTTGCATTGAACGCGATCAGTGATTTCTCAAAAGCGGTGAGTTCATTATTTGCGAGTGTAAACTTGGGTGGCTGGTTGATTGGTTTATTAAGTCTTATAGTTGGGGCATTCGGAATTGCCAATATCATGTTTGTCACTGTAAGAGAAAGAACACCCATTATTGGTTTGAAAAAAGCCATTGGTGCTAAAAAAAGAACTATACTCATGGAGTTCTTGCTTGAAAGTGCATTAATTTGTATCATAGGAGGACTAATAGGCATCATTTTAGTCGTCATTTTAGCACAAGTACTTACCTCTGTTTTTGATTTCAATGTTTACGTCTCTTTCAATATTTTGGCCTTAGCTATTGGAATATGTATTTCCATAGGAGTAGCAGCAGGCATTATACCTGCAATGATTGCAGCGAATATGGATCCGGTGGTAGCCATAAGATCTAAATAAGGGTATAGGTTGTCATCATGCCCAATATAAGTAACCATAGAGACGATCAAAAAAAAGACATCCTAATTCTAGGCATTGAATCTTCTTGCGATGAAACATCTGCCTCTATTTGTAAAAACGGACATATTCTGAGCAACATCATCGCCTCTCAGGAAATCCACACTAAGTATGGTGGAGTTGTACCAGAGTTAGCCAGTCGCGTTCATATGGAGAATATCGTCCCTGTTGTGGATGCTGCCCTACAGGAAGCAGGAATTCATCTTCGTGATATAGATGCCGTGGCATTTACACAAGCTCCAGGATTAATCGGAGCTTTACTCGTTGGAAGTGGATTTGCAAAATCAGTAGCACTTTCCTTGAATATCCCTTTAATTGAAGTGCATCACATGCAGGCACATGTTTTATCTAATTTGATAGGTGACAACAAACCTCAATTCCCTTTTTTATGTTTAACCGTAAGCGGTGGACATACACAAATAGTATTGTGCGAAAGTCCACTCAAGATGAAAATTTTAGGTGAAACATTGGACGACGCGGCTGGTGAAGCTTTTGATAAATCTGCAAAACTTTTAGGACTACCCTATCCAGGTGGACCATTAATCGATAAATATGCTCAGGAAGGAGATCCTCTTCGTTTTCATTTTCCTGAGCCACAAATAGAAGGCCTTGATTTTAGTTTCAGTGGCGTAAAAACAGCTATTCTTTATTTTTTACAAAAGCAAATAAAACTTGACCCTAATTTTATCCAAAACAACATTAACGACATTTGTGCATCAATTCAATATACAATAATCAACATACTCACTCACAAGCTCAAAAAAGCAAGTTTGGAAACGGGCATCAAAACAATTTGTATCGCTGGCGGTGTAGCAGCAAACAAGGGCCTAAGAAAAGGAATTCAGGAAATGGCCTCCAAATACAAATGGGAAGTTCATATACCCAAAATGGAACATTGTACTGATAATGCCGCTATGATTGCGATGACAGGTTATTTCAAATTTCAGGCAAAAGAATTTAGTCCACTTTCTGTATCTGCATCAGCAAGAGCAAACTGGTAATTTGTTTATGGCAAACACCTATTTTAAATTCAAAACCTTTACCATTGAACAACAACACTGTGCCATGAAAGTGACAACAGACGCCTGTCTATTTGGTGCATGGGTGGCAGATCAAATTACCAATGAAAACAAAATGTTGGATATTGGTGGCGGGACAGGACTATTAAGTTTGATGATTGCGCAGAAAAACCAATCAACAAATATTACTTCAGTTGAAATTGAAACAACTTGCTTTCAGCAACTATCAGAGAATATTCAACATTCGTCCTTTGCTCACCTTATAAAGCCTGTTCATCAGAATATTTTAGAATTTAATCCAGCTGAAAAATTCAATGTAATTTTTTCCAATCCTCCTTTTTATGAAAATCAATTGAAGTCTGATAAACACTCCATCAATCAAGCCAGACACGATGCCAGTTTATCACAGCATGAACTTTTTCAAGCTGTAGATAAGCTGTTAAGAAATGATGGCGTGTTTTATGTCTTACTTCCCTCTTATAGAAAAGAGGAGATAATAAAGATTGCCTCAGCTATTGGCTTAGGATTAGATAGAATAACCTCAGTACGACAAACTCCAGCTCATGAACCTTTCAGAATTATGTGTAAATTTTTAAAAGGGAAAAGTCAATCAACTAAAGATGAAATTACCATTGCTGACGGCAATGGTGGTTACACCAAATCATTCACTAATTTATTAAAAGAATATTACCTCAATTTATAATACTAGCGATTTCTTCCCCAACCCAACCAATCGTTAGCATTGGCATAGATCATCAACCCGAATAAGATAACCATACCTACAATCTGAGCATATTCAAGGAATTTCTCATTTGGCTTTTTACCCGTTATCATTTCAATCAAGGTAAAGAGAACGTGACCACCATCCAACGCCGGAATGGGCAGCAAATTCATAAATGCCAATACAATGGAGAAGAATGCGGTAATATTCCAAAATGCTTCCCAGTCCCACTCATATTTAGGAAAAATAGATCCCATAGATTTAAACCCACCCAGCCCCTTATATGCGCCAGTCGATGGATTGAGAATTTTTTTAAACTGTGCAATATAGAAACTCAATTTTTCCATTGCCTTGTTTACACCAGCAGGGAAGGCAGCAAAGAAGCTGTATTTCTTCGTCTCAAAATGATACAATCCTTCTTCTTGCATTTCATCCATGCTTGGCACAGCAGGAAAAAAGCCAATTGAAGTATCAGCCCCAATAACAGTATTGATTACTATAGGAGATCCATTTCTTATCACATGCAAGCTGACGCTATCTCCTGCTCGATTTAAAATTGCAGGCTTTACTTCATCAAAAAAAGAAATAGAAAGTGAATCGATTCCAACTATCCTATCTTTTGCTTGCAGTCCCTTTTTTGCTGCATCTCTATCTGCTGCAACTTCTCCTACAATACATGGTACACGTGGCATAAGCAAAACTGAGCGTTTACCTTTTTCGACAATCTTCTCAATGAAGTTGACAGGTATTACAAGTTCTTGTTGCTGACCAGCACGTTCAATAGTCATGGTTTCACCCAATAACATAGCAGCATTGAGGTCTTCAAAATATTTTACAGGTTCACTATTTACTGCAAGTATCTTATCCCCGGTCTTTAAACCAATTTCATTCACTACTGTATCAACTACCCAAACACCTTGTTTCAAACTTTCGTTTGGTAATTTAGTTTCGCCCCATGTAAAGAGAATCATAGCGTAGATGAAGAAAGCCAATAAAATATTGACTGTAACTCCACCAATCATGATAATCAATCTTTGCCAAGCAGGCTTGCTTCTGAATTCCCAGTCCTGAGCAGGTTGTTTTAATTGTTCTTTATCCATACTCTCATCTATCATACCTGCAATTTTCACATAGCCTCCTAAAGGAAGCCATCCGATACCATAAACAGTATCCCCTATTTTCTTTTTGACGATAGAAAACCATGGATCAAAAAACAAATAGAATTTCTCAACGCGACATCCAAAAATCTTTGCAGGAATAAAATGCCCCAATTCATGTAAAATAACTAAGATCGACAAAGACAAAATTAATTGTCCTGCTTGCAATCCAACTGTGTTCCAATTAATATCCAACAACACCTGTGCGTTCATGTTTTTATTTTATAAGTTGATGAGTGAGGCTGCAAAATTTCTTGCTTCGCCATCGCTTTCGAAATATTCTTCTAATGTAGGTTTTTCAATAAATGGCATATTGGCCATCGTTCTTTCAATCACTTCGGTCATATCTAAGAAACCTAACCGATTTTTTAAAAATCCATATACAGCAAGCTCATTTGCTGCATTTAGTATGCATGGCATGTTTCCACCCTGGTGCAATGCTGTAATTGCTAAGCCAAGATTTCTAAATGTTTTGATGTCAGGTGGATCAAATGTAAGTGTTGATGATTTTGCAAAATTGAATCTTGGAAAATCACTTTCAATTCGATGAGGATATGACATTGCATATTGGATGGGCAGTTTCATGTCTGGCAAGCCCATTTGCGCTTTTATGCTATTGTCTTTGAATTGCACCATGCTGTGTATGATACTCTGAGGATGGATGACGACTTCAATTTGATTGGGATGAAGATCGAACAACCACTTGGCCTCAATCATTTCAAGTCCCTTATTCATCAATGATGCAGAATCAATCGAAATTTTTGCACCCATACTCCAATTGGGATGCTGGATAGCATGTTCTCTTTTTACATTAACCAAAAAATTTGGTTTTCTTCCCACAAATGGGCCCCCTGATGCTGTTAAAATGATTTTCTCGATGGGGTTATTTCTTTCACCAACTAGACATTGAAAAATTGCAGAATGTTCTGAATCTACCGGGATAATACTCACCCCCATTGCCTGTGCTTTACCCATTACCACATCACCAGCAACTACCAAGGTTTCTTTATTGGCCAAAGCAATATGCTTTCCAGTTTCAACTGCCTTTAATGTTGGTTTCAATCCTGCAAAGCCCACTATTCCTGCCATCATCATATCAAAACAATCCATGCCAGCAGCTTCTTCCAATGCTTCATCACCCGCAAGTACTTTGGCATCAATTGTACGCAATGCTTCTTTGACCTGTTGGTATTTTTTAACATCACCAATTACAACTGCTTTGGGTTTGAATTCGAGTGCTTGTTCAATCAAAAGTTCAGCATTTGATTGTGCAGTCAATATTGTTGCAGAAAATAAATTTGGATTTGCTTTTATGACCTCTAAAGTTTGTTTTCCTATGGAACCTGTTGAGCCAAATACACCTATACGCTTATACAACGTAGGTGCACTTAGTGCATCTTCAAAGGCATAGGAGAAATCAAATTCCATCAAGTAAATTTAGTAGTTGTTGACCATCTTTTCAAGTTCACTGGCAATCTTTCTATCGTTACTCAACCGCGGAACTTTATTTTGTCCGCCTAACTTTCCCTGAGCACGCATGTAATCTATAAAAGCACTCTTTTTCAATGGCCTGATGACTAAAGGTCTTAATATGTTTCCTCTGATTAAGTCGTCGTAATAAATATTTTTCATCCTCATGAACTGATCTACCTTTTCAGCAAATGCATTTAGATCGGCTGGCAATTCTTCAAACTCCACAAACCACTCATGATAGGACTTCCCTTCCGTAGCAGCCACCATGGGGGCGACTGTGAATTCAACAATTTTAATATTGTTTTCTTCAGCGGCCTTCATCAAACTGTATTCAACCTCTTCTCCAATTACATGTTCTCCAAAAGCAGAAATGAAATGTTTGATCCTGCCTGTCACAACTACCCGATAAGGGTTTAGAGAAGTAAACTTCACAGTATCACCTATATTATATCCCCAGAGACCAGCATTGTTATTGACAATCAATGCATAATTTTCTCCGAGTTTAACTTCATGAAGCGAAAGTCTTGTTGGATGCTCATTAAATATTTCACCAGCCGGTACAAACTCAAAGAAGATACCTGAATCGGTATTCAACAAAAGACCCTCTTCCTCTCTGGTATCTTGGAATGCAAAAAAACCTTCTGATGCAGGAAAAGTTTCAATGGTATCAATTTTACGACCAATACTATCCATTAACTTGGATTTATATGGTGTAAAATTTACCCCACCATGTACCATCACCTCAAAATTGGGGAATAAATCGCCGATATTTTTACCCGTTTTTTCATGCAAACGATCAAAATACATCTGCACCCAAGGTGGGATACCACTAATCAGTGTCATGTCTTTGTTGATGGTTTCTCCAACAATCTTGTCCAATTTGGATTCCCAATCCTCTATACAATTGGTTTCAAAAGAAGGCAATTGATTAGACCGGAGATATGAGGGAATATGGTGGTTAACAATTCCACTTAAACGACCGGTAGGAATACCACCTATTCGGTCCAGGGTAGGCGAACCCGATAAAAAAATCATATTTCCTGAGGCAAAATCCGCTTTTCCAGTCGTTGCGATATAGGTCAGTAAGGCATTTCTTGCTGTATTAATATGATTGGATATCGAGTCTTTTGAAATAGGTATATACTTTGCCCCGGAAGTGGTTCCAGAAGTTTTTGCCAGATAAAGAGGCTGCCCAGGCCATAAAACATTTGGTTTACCCTCTTTAATCTGAGCTATGTAGGGAGAAAATTTTTCATAATCGCGGATAGGAACAGCTTTTGTATATGATTGATAATCAATTACTTCAGAAAGTTTATGTTCCCTTCCAAATAGAGATCCACTCCCTTTTTTGAGCAAATCTTTCAATATTTTATCCTGATCAGCTAAGGCAGTTTGCATAGACCGCTGCAGCCTTTTGTAGACAATAGAGGCAAAGGGTTTTGCCAAGTACGATTTAATCTTCATATGAATTCCGCCCTGCGTTTTACAAAGATAACCCCCCTATTGCAAACGAATCGATTTGATTACCAATAAATTTTACAACCAAACTTGGGCAAAAACCAATTTCTCCTTACCTTTGCACTCCTAAATTTTGTAAT
>CAZDTN010000081.1:0-7455 GCA_964508355.1 uncultured Sphingobacterium sp. | reverse complement strand
CTGGCAGTAAGGCATATTGATCATCGATATAAAATGAACTTCCTTCTGGTGTAAAGAGTCTTGCAACAGGCTTTCGTTGTTCTACGCGGAGGTGTAATTTTTTGGATTGATCAACATAAAGATCTGCTTCCTTGATCCAAGGATTTTTTTCCAACTGTTTTTCCAATGCAAATAAATCTATAGATAGAACTGGTTTACCAACAGGATATGTATTTTTTGCAGCTGGCCATAAAGTATAAATTATTTCATCCTCATCTAGCATTCTGAAAGGCAACTGATCCTCAAATTCTACTACAACCTCTTTACAAAGATTTTTTTGCTCTTTTGCAACAGCGCTGATCAATAACACAGTAATGCCACCACCTATGGAAATCCAAAGGATGATTGTCAATACTTGCATTATCAATGGCTTATTTATTTTCATTTTACTAGTAAACAATTTTTTAGGGGTTCAACTATTTTATCAATATCACCTGCACCGGCACTAATCAACAACTTAGGCTGCTCTTTGCTGATGTATGTCAACAATTCTTCTTTGTCCATAACCTTCACGTTTTTATCCATTTTTCCAGCAAGCCAATCACTTGTAATACCAGGAATTGGTAATTCCCGAGCTGGATAAATTGGTAATAAAATCACTTCATCAGCCATTGCCAGAGTAGCAGCAAATCCATCAACCAGATCTCTTGTTCGCGTGAACAAGTGTGGCTGGAAAATAATTGTAGCTTCTCTTCCAGGAAACATTGATTGAGCACCTTCAATTAACACTTTTAACTCTTCAGGATGATGGGCATAATCATCAATAAATACATGATCATCATTACGTAGAATGTATTCAAATCGCCTTTTTACGCCTAAGAAATTGGACAAAGCTTTTCGAATCAAATCATCAGCAATACCGAGGTGCTTGGCAATAGCGATAGCTACAAGGCTATTTTCAACATTGTGCAATCCACCCATGTTCAATATAACTTCATCTATTGTCCAACCTGGACCTTTAACACCATAATGGTATCCTCCCTCTCTCACTGTCAATGTGGTAGTATGTATATCAGCAGCACTATCTTTCAAATGATAGGTATAATGCCTATTACCATGCAATGAAGACTCACGTTGAATTCCTTTTTTGGAAAGTAGCAGTCCGTCAGCTTTCAAATTATTTGTAAACTGAACAAAAGCATCTTCCATCGCTTCAGCAGTTTGATAAATATCCAAGTGATCTGGATCCATGGCTGAAATAGAAATCACATTTGGAGATAACTTTAGAAAACTCCTATCATATTCATCAGCCTCAATGACTGCCACATCGTTAGTACTGCTCCAGAAATTAGTTTGGTAATTAGTTGCTACACCACCCAGAAAAGCATTGCATCCAAATCCGCTATCCCTCAATACATGCGCTACCATTGTACTCGTTGTAGTTTTACCGTGTGTGCCTGCAATACATATATTATAAGTGTCTTTCGAAATCAACTGCAGCACATCACTTCTTTTAAACAACTCAATATTGTTGTTTTTACAAAACTTAAATATGGCGTTGTCAGCAGGAATAGCTGGAGTATATACCACTAAGTCTGCATCTTTTGGAAATTGTGCTATATCATCATCAAAATGGACAAAAATCTCTTCATTTTCCAAAGCAGCAGTAAGCGCAGTTGGAGTTTTATCATAGCCAGATACTACAATACCTTTACTACGGAAATAGCGTGCAATGGCACTCATACCAATACCGCCTATTCCAAGGAAATAGACTTTACTGATATCGTTTATGTTCATTGATTCACGCATTTTTTTCTTCCATTTTTTTAATAATCAATTCAGCGATAAAATGATCTGCATCATGCTTTCCCAATTTTGCCGCAGCCTTGCTAAATGAATCACATTTTTCATGGTCATTGATCAATGTAATAACCGTATCAACTAATTTCAACTCGGCTTCTTTGTCACTGACCATCAATGCTGCACCGTTAGTCACCAATAACTGAGCGTTCACCGTTTGGTGATCTTCTGCAGCAAGTGGAAAAGGCACTAATACAGAAGGCTTGCCAGAAACACATATTTCGGCCAGAGCAATTGCACCAGCCCTAGACACAACAACATCAGCCACCTTGTACGCATAACTCATTTTTGAGATAAATTCAGTTACACAGACTTCTTTCTTTTTCTTTAATGATTCATCAATTGTTTCGAGATTGCCTTTTCCTGTTTGCCAGATAACCTGAATACCAGCTTCAATTAATTTATTTAAACCTTTGTTAATAGCTGCATTGATACTTCTCGCACCTAAGCTACCACCCATGATTAATACAGTAGGCTTATCCCCCTTTAATCCAAAATATTCAAGCGCTTCCTCTTTAAGTACCACTGATTCAACAATTTCCCTTCTGACGGGATTACCTGTATACACAAGCTTGTGCTCAGGGAAGAATTTTTCCATTGCTGCTGTACCAACCATCACTAAATCAGCTTGCTTACTCAGTAACATATTTGATTTGCCAGCAAAGGAATTTGCTTCATGAAGGAAAGTGGATATTCCCTTTTGTTGTGCAAATTTCAAAACAGGAAAACTTGAATATCCACCTACACCAAAAACTGCATCAGGAGTAAACTTTTTGAAAATGGAACGCACTTGCAAAAAGCTCTTCAAAAGTTTAAAGGGAAGCTTCCAGTTTTGCAACAAATGAGAACGATTAAAACCAGCGATATCAATACCTTCGATACGATACCCAGCCTGTGGCACTTTCTCCATTTCCATTTTTCCTTTTGCTCCCACAAATAATATTTCAATACTTGGAATCATCTGCTGCAAAGCTTTGGCAACAGCAATAGCAGGGAAGATATGTCCCCCTGTTCCGCCACCTGCTATGATGATTCTTTGCAATTTCATATTATGCTTCTTCAACTTTTTGTTCAACTGTATTACCTTCCAAACTCTCTACATTTCTGGCTACGCTCAAAATAATTCCTATGGCAAGACAAGTAAATAAGAAGGAACTTCCACCCATACTTACTAATGGAAGTGTTACTCCTGTGACCGGAAACAGACTCACATTAACCGCCATATTGGCCATGGCTTGAATAACCAAGGTAAAACTCAGTGCCAAAGCCAGAAATGCACCAAATGCATAAGGACATTTTTTTACTATACGAATACATCGATACAGGAATAATAAATAGATCAATAATATCACAGCACCACCAATTAGTCCATACTCTTCAATGATGATGGAATAAATGAAATCAGAATAGGGATGCGGCAAGAAATTTCTGGCCTCACTGTTACCAGGACCTAATCCAAACCAACTTCCTTTAGCGATAGCAATTTTTGCTTGTTGAACCTGATAAGATGCTTCTTGCTTATCTGCATACATGAAATTTTGAACACGTTTCACCCATGTTTCAACACGTCCCTTCGTTAGATAAGAAGGCATAGGCTCTGCTTTTCCTTCCGCCTCGTTATAATACAATTTTGCAAACCCTATCAACATCATAATTGGAATCGCGGCAACTAATACCACTAATGCCAGATGCTTTATACTTGCCCTTCCAATAAACAACAAAATCAAGCTTGTTGCGCCTGTCAAGAGAGCAGTCGATAGATTTGCAGGAGCAATCAATCCGCAAATAATAAATACAGGTGCAATAACAGGTAGAAATCCATTCTTGAATGACTTGATTGTTTCTTGCCTTTTACTGAGCTGTCGACTTAAATACATGAATAACGCAAGCTTAGCCAGATCAGAAGTTTGAAATGTCAAATTAATAATAGGTAATTTGATCCACCTGTTTGCATCATTCAGGTTTGTACCAAAAAATAATGTATATATCAACAATGGAATTGAAACCAAGAAAAGAATCAATGCCATTCTTGAATAAATGGTATAATTAAATAAGTGCGCAAAATATATAATGGCAGCACCAATCGCAATAAACACCACTTGCTTAAATAAATAGGACTCTGTACTCTTTGATAGTTTATAGGCAAGTGTTCCAGTACTGCTGTAAACAGCTAATAGGCTCATCATGGTAAGCAATACCACAATCGCCCAGATGACTTTATCACCTTTTGTGCGACTGGTAATATTACCTAGTGCATATTTTTTGATATCGATTCCTTCTCCTTGCATCTTATCTTATAGTTCTTTTACAGCTTTTTTAAATTTTTCGCCTCTGTCTTCATAATTTTTGAATAAATCAAAACTTGCACAAGCAGGACTCAACAATACAACATCGCCTTTATCAGAAACCTCATAAGCCCTCTTTACCGCCTCTTCTGCACTAGCAGTATCAATAATTGTATTAACCACGTTAGCAAATGCTTCATGGATTTTTGCATTATCAACACCCATACAAACAATTGCTTTTACTTTTTCAGCAACCATATCCTTTAATAATTCATAATCATTTCCCTTATCTACACCACCTAAAATCAGTGTCACAGGCTTTTCCATACTTTCAAGTGCAAACCAGGTGCTGTTTACATTAGTTGCCTTTGAATCGTTGATAAATTCTATACCACGAACAGTAGCCACCTTTTCCATTCTGTGTTCAAGACTTTCAAAAGAGGCAACTGCATCTCTGATTTTATCTTTACGTATACCTACAACAGCAGTTGCAACTG
Organism: uncultured Sphingobacterium sp.; assembly: GCA_964508355.1. GTDB lineage: Bacteria > Bacteroidota > Bacteroidia > Chitinophagales > Chitinophagaceae > Pollutibacter. The sequence goes on along the minus strand of CAZDTN010000081.1, from coordinate 2,834 downwards.
CTGCTGCCATGGTATTGTATTGATTATGCTTACCATTTAAGGCAAAATCAAAAATGCTCATATTAAATGGCTCTACTTGCTTTACATGCATGGTATTGTCCTTGATGTAAGCACCTTTTGGCAATTCTCTCTGCATACTAATCGGTAATGGTTTAGAATGAAATGGATATTGATCGATGTATTGCATCGTCACAGGATCATCAGCATTGTAAATGAAAAAATCCTGCTCAGTTTGGTTTTTTACTAGCTTAAATTTTGCTTCAATGTATTTCTCAAAATCATGCTCATAGCGATCAAGGTGATCTTCCGTAATGTTTGTCAATACAGCAACATCAGGTCGAAATGAAATAATATCATCTAATTGAAAACTGCTAATCTCAACAACATATAATGGCCTAGGATCAATGGTGATCTGACGAGCAATAGAATTACCGATATTCCCTACCAAAGCGCAATTGAATCCACCAGTTTTACAAATCTGATAGATCAGTGAAGTGGTGGTGGTCTTACCATTACTACCAGTAACACCAATAATTTTACTTTCGCCCTTGTGCCTATAAGCCAATTCCATTTCGCTGATAAGAGGAATATTATTTTTTTGTATCGCTTGTACGACAGGTGTTGAAGAAGGTATACCAGGACTTTTCATGACTTCATCAGCAATCAATATCTTTTCCAAAGTATGTCTACCTGACTCAAATGGAATTTGATTTGCTTCAAGTTCATGCTGATAATGCGTTTTTATTACACCGCCATCACTTAGAAAAACATCATACCCCTGTTGTTTACACAACAAAGCTGCACCTACTCCACTTTCACCTCCGCCTAATATGACCATTCTTTTCATCGACATGTTTTCTTTTATCCTTGGTATTCGGTTATCTGATTTTTAATGACATAATTGCAAAGACCACAAACAACAGAGTGACAATCCAAAAACGGACAGCTATTTTGCTTTCATGGTATCCTTTCTTTTGATAATGGTGATGTAATGGACTCATCAAAAACACTCTTCTTCCTTCACCATATTTCTTTTTGGTGTACTTGAAATAACCTACTTGAATCATCACACTTAAGTTTTCTACCAGAAACACAGCACAGAAAATAGGTATCAATAATTCCTTTCTAATGATAATTGCAAGAGATGCTATAATACCTCCCAAAGCAAGGCTGCCAGTATCACCCATAAATACTTGAGCCGGGTAAGTATTGTACCAGAGAAAACCAATACAGGCTCCAATCATAGCGGCAATAAAAATGGATACTTCACCTAGATTAGGTATATACATGATATTGAGGTAGTCTGCTAAAATGAGATTACCGCTCGCATAGGCAAATAAAGCAAGACAAACTCCAATAATTGCAGAAACTCCAGTTGCTAATCCATCTAATCCATCTGTAATATTCGCGCCATTGGAAACAGCTGTTACAATAAAAATGATAACCAACATGTAAACTACCCATCCATATTCCCTTAGTGATGCTGGCAATAATTTTGCATAGTTAAATTCATGATCCTTGATAAAAGGAATAGTAGTAATTGGTTCATCGGCCTTAACGAAATAACGAACACCACCTTGATATTTAACTTCACTAGCATTTGCCGGCTTTACATCTCCCTTGTACTCACGCATCACTTTCACGTTGTCATTAAACAACAGCGTAATACTGATAATCACTCCCAATCCAACTTGACCTAAGACTTTAAACCAACCTGCTAAACCATCGTCATTTCCCTTTTTGTATGCTACCCCTTTTTGCTGTGCAATTCTCTTCGCACGCAGCTTCAAATAATCATCAACAAATCCAACCAATCCCAGCCAAACCGTACTCAAAAGCAACAGTTTGATATACACTTTATCCAAATTGGCAAACAATAAGGTAGGTATCAAAATACCCAGAAGGATAATGAAGCCTCCCATCGTTGGAGTACCCTTTTTTTGTTCTTCACCCTGTAAACCTAATTCTCTTACACTCTCGCCCACCTGCAATCTTCTCAATAAGTTGATAATTTTCTTACCATAAACCAAAGTGATGACAAGCGATAATAAAACCGCAAGCATAGCCCTGAACGTGATGAACTGAAATAGTCCTCCACCCGGTATCCGGATCTGTTCATCTTGCAACCATTGGAAAAAATGATACAACATGTTGAACTATTTGTTTAATTCATGAATGATGGAGGATAGTGTTGCTTTATCATCAAAAGGAAATCGCTCTCCTTTAATTTCTTGGTATTTCTCATGTCCCTTCCCTGCAATTAAAATGATATCTGTTGGCCTTGCGAGCATTACTGCAGTTCGAATGGCTTCACGTCTATCTTCAATCGTTAACACCTTGCGTTTCATTTCCTCATCTAATCCCTCATGCATATCATTAAGTATATCAGCAGGATTTTCACTTCTTGGATTATCAGCAGTAAAAATGGCTTTGGTACTGAATTCAGCAGCTGCAGCGCCCATCAGTTTTCTTTTTGACTTATCACGATCACCTCCACATCCAACAACTGTTATGAGTTGTTCACCACCTTTTTGAAATTTCTTGATGGTAGAAAGTACATTCAATAATGCATCTGGAGTATGAGCATAATCAACAATTCCAATTATTGCCTCCTGTGGCGATACGATATAATCAAATCTTCCTTCAGCACCTGTGAGGTTACTGAGGTTTTGTAAAACATCTTGCTTGTCTTCTCCTAAACATATAGCTGCTGCGTATACTGCGAGTAAATTATAGGCATTGAATTCTCCTATCAATCTGAAATGCACATCCATTTCATTGATGAGCATTTGAAGTCCTGTTATTGCGTTGTCGATGATTTTACCTTTGAAATC
>CAZDTN010000080.1:0-7687 GCA_964508355.1 uncultured Sphingobacterium sp. | reverse complement strand
CCTCTCCGGTGCCGCCACCACCCGCATCGGCGAGCTGCCGCGGGTGTGGGCGTGAGGACCCGGCGGGGGGGTGGCCTGCCTCCAGGCGACGGCGAGCGGACAGAACGCCACGATGGAGGCAGGAGATTGCCTTCTGCAGCGATGCCGTTGATGCCGCTCCCGGCTCTGGTGCTGAGCCTGCTCCTGACGCAGGCGGGGGGGACACCGCTGGCGCCGCGCCGTGAATCGGCACTGCCGCCCGAACTGATGCCGCTGCTGCGCGCGCTCAAGAGCCATGGCTTCAAGGTGCGGATCGCCCTGCCGCCGGCACGCCAGGCCTACGGCCAGTACGAGCCGGTCAGCCGCACCCTGTGGCTCTCGCCGCTCAGCTTCGAGCTGGGCATCGCCCGCCAGGTCTTTCTGCATGAAGCGGTGCATGTGGCGCAGAGCTGTCCCGGGGGGCGGGTGCTGACCCCGATCGGCTGGACCCTGCCGCTGCAGCCGGTGGTGCGCAATGAGATCAGCGGCCTGGTGCTCAACGGCTATGGAGCGCAGAGCCGCGCGCTGGAGCAGGAGGCCTTTGCCCTGCAGGGGCAGCCCGATGCGGTTCCGCGCCTGCTGCGGGCCCTGGCGCAGCGCTGTGGCGGCCGGCGCGGAGGTGGGCCTCGTCCGCCGCGGCCAGATGGGGCTGGCGTGTCATAAACGGCAACGCTCAAAACGCAGCCGATGAGGCTGGATAGGCTGTGGAAGGTCTGTCATCTGTGGCCATCGTGGCGCCTGATCCTGACGCTGCCTCGGCACAGGGAACCGCACTCCGGCCCACCCAGTTTCAGCCCACAGTTCTGGTGGTGGACGACACGGTCGAGGTGATCGATCTGCTGGTGGATCTGCTGAAGGATCACTGCCGTACCAAGGCCGCGACCAACGGACGCAAGGCACTCGAGATCGCCGGCTCTGCGTCGCCGCCGGATCTGATCCTTCTGGACGTGATGATGCCGGACCTGTCGGGATTTGAGGTGTGCCAGGCACTCAAGGCCAACCCCGCCACCCGCGACATTCCGGTGATCTTTCTGACGGCGATGTCGAGCACGGAGGATGAGCGGCGAGGGCTGGAACTGGGGGCGGTGGACTTCATCGCCAAGCCGATCAATCCGCCCATCGTGCTGGCGCGTGTGACCACGCAGCTGGCGCTGAAGGCCGCGGCAGATTTCCTGCGCGATCAGAATGCCTATCTGGAGCAGGAGGTGCAGCGGCGCAGCCAGGAGATTGCCGCGATTCAGGATGTCACCGTGCTCACGCTTGCATCGCTGGCCGAGACTCGTGACAGCGACACCGGCAATCACATCCGGCGCACCCAGTTCTACGTGCGCGAGCTCGCCAGGAGGCTTCAGAGCCATCCCCGGTACGCGGCGCAGCTGGATGACCGCACCATCGAGCTGCTGTTCAAGTCAGCCCCTCTGCACGACATCGGCAAGGTGGGAATCCCCGATCGAATCCTGCTCAAGCCCGGTCGCTACAGGCCGGAGGAATTCGAGGTAATGAAGACCCACACCACCCTGGGGCGCGATGCCATTGCCAAGGCGGAGGAACAGCTGGGTCTCGAGGTGGATTTTCTGCGACTGGCCAAGGAGATTGCCTACAGCCACCAAGAGAAGTGGGATGGATCCGGCTATCCTCAGGGCCTGGCCGGTGACCAGATCCCGCTCTCGGCCCGGCTGATGGCCCTGGCGGATGTCTACGACGCCCTGATCTGCCGTCGGGTGTACAAGGACCCGATGCCCCACGAGCAGGCTGTGGACATCATCGTGAACGGCCGCGGCAGCCATTTTGATCCGGATGTGGTGGATGCCTTCCTGCAGGTTCAGCAGGAGTTTCAAGCCATTGCCGCCCGGTTCGCCGACACCGATGCGGATCTGCGGCAGAAGGCCGACATCCTGCGCGTGATGGGCGCTCTGCATGACGAGGCGTAGGAGCGAGTGGCCCCATGCGGATCAGACTCGCCAATGCGCTTGTGCTGCTGCTGTACACCGCCATGGCCGGGGCCACGGGCCTCAGCTTCCAGCGCTACCGCGTCGCCCAGGTCGAGCAGATGCGGGCTACCCGGCGCCAGCTGGAGGCCACGGATCAGGTTGCGCGCTTCCTGGCTGGCTCGAAGCTGCTCACCAGCAGCGTGCAGACCTACGCCGCCACCGGCGAGGAGCGCTTCGCGCAGGCCTACTGGCGCGAGGTGTCCATCACCCGCAGCCGCGACCGGGCCGCCGCAGCGTTGCAGCACCTGGGCCTGACACCCCAGGAAAGCCTGCTGATGCGGCAGGCCAAGCACGAATCCGACACCCTGATCCAGCGGGAAAAGCAAGTCATGGACGCGGCCCGTGGCGGTGACCGCGATCGGGCGATCGTGCTGGCGTTTGGTCCTCTCTACCAGTTGGCGCTGAGCCGCATCTACGGCCCCAGCGAAGCCCTGGAGCAACGGATCCGTGAACGCATGGCCCAGGAGGTGGCGGCGCAGCGCCAACGGGCCGACTGGCTGTGGACGCTGTGCCTGAGCCTGCTGCTGCTGGATCTGCTGCTGCTGTTCGCCATCCTGGCGCTGATTGTTCCGCGCTTCATCACCCGGCCGCTGCTGCAGCTGGATCGGCGTCTGCAGCAGCAGCTGCGCGGTGAGCCGATGGGGCCCCTGCCGCCGCTGCGGGGCGCCGCCAGCGAGATCCGGGATCTGGCCGCCTCCCTGGCTGAGCAGGAGCGCCTCGCCGAGCAGCTGAGCCACGACCGCTGGATCAAGGCCCAGCAGGTGCGCATCCATGCCGTCCTGCAAGAGCAGGACTGTCCCCAGGCGGTGGCGGCGAGGTTCCTGCAGGCGCTGGCCCCTGTGCTGCCGATCGGTGCCGCCACCTGCTACGGCGTCGAGCCTGACCAGGGCACCCTCAGCCTGCTGGGCAGCTACGCCAGCGCCGAGCCGTGGCCAGTCCCCCAGCGGCTGCAGCTGGGTGAGGGCCTGCTCGGGGAATGCCTGCGCCAGGCCCGACCCCTGGAGGTGGCCTCGCCACCGCCGGGCTATCTGCCGGTGCACAGCGGCCTGGGGCAGCTGGAGCCCGAGTCCCTGCTTCTGCTGCCGGTGCTCAGCGGCGAGCGGGTGCTGGCCGTGCTGGAGCTGGCCCTGCTGCACCCCCTGCGGGCCCACGAACAGGAGCTGCTCAGCGACCTGCTGCCGTTTCTGGCCCTGGCCCTGGAGGGCCATGGCGGCCCCCGCAGGCCAGATCACTCCCGGCAACCCGTTGATGCGATGCACCGATGACCCTGCGCTTTCCCCGCTGCGAACCGCTCGAGCGGCTCACCCTACGCACCAAGCTGCTGGGCGGCCTGGCTCTGTTACTCAGCCTGCCCCTGGCCCTGGGGCTGGTGGGGCTGCGCAGCGTCCACATCCTCAACGCCGAGAGTCAGCGGGCCCAGCGCGATTTCATCGAGGAATCGGGCCAGATCAGTGCGGCTAATCAGAGCCTGCGGGTGATCAGCCGCTCCCTGCGGCGCCTGCTGCTCAGTGCCACGCGGCAGGATCGGGCCGCGCTGCAAGCGCAGATTCAGGAGCAGAGCCGGATTCAGGAGCAGGTCCTGGCCCTGCAGCAGGGACTGCAGCGGATGCGCGGCCATGACGCGGCGATGGAGGCGGCCCTCGATGAGGTGCGCCTGCTCGCCTTCGCCTATGGGCAAGAGATCAAGCAGGCGCTCACCCAGGTGGGCTCGGCCGATGCCACGGCCTATCTGGGCTCCGCTGAATTCAACGCCAGCCTGGAGGCCCTCGACAGCCAGCTGCAGGAGCTGCAGCGGCAGTACCTGCGCCATGCCGGCGAGGACGCGCTGCGTTCCGAGCAGCTGCACCGGCGCACTGACGGCGTGATCCTGGCGTTGATGGTCGGCGGCCTGGGGCTCAGTGCGGTGGTGACGCTGCTGTTGGCCGGTTCGATCAGCCGGCCGGAGAACCGCGTGCGGCATGCGGTGGAACGCCTGGCCCAGGGGGAGCTGGATCTGGAGTTGCCCTGCCGCGACTACCCCAATGAGATCGGTGCCCTGACGCGTTCCATCGATGTGCTGCGCCGCAGTGCGCTGGACATGGAGACCCAGCGCTGGCTCAAGGCCAGCGAGGCGGTGATCAGCGCGGAGCTGCAGCGGGTGGCCAGCTTCACAGAACTGCCCTCGCACTTCTTCTCTGCGCTGGCCGCCAGCCTGCCGATCGGCCAGGCGGCCTTTTATCTGATGGATCCCGAACATGAGCGACAGCCGCTGCGGCTGCTGGGGGGCTATGCCCTGCGCCGGCGCAAGGTGCTCAGCCAGGGCTTTGCGATCGGCGAGGGGCTGGTGGGCCAGTGCGCCCTGGAGCGCGTGCCGATCGAGCTGAGCGAGCCGCCTGCCGAGTACTTCACCATCGGCTCCAGCCTCGGGGAGGCTCCCCCCCGCCAGCTCACCCTGCTGCCGGTGCTGCGCGGCGAACAGCTGCTGGCGGTGGTGGAGCTGGCCAGCTTCGAGCGGTTCACACCCAGGCAGCAGGAACTGCTCGATGCGGTGCTGCCGGTGCTGGCGATGACGATCGAGATCCTCGAGCGCAGCTCCCGCACCACCCGGCTGCTGGAGCGCACCCGCGAGCAGGCGACGGCCCTGGCCCAGCAGCAGGAGACCCTGAGGGACACCGAAGCCTGGTTCCGGGGCATCACCGAATCAGCCCCCGACGGACTGCTGGTGATCGACGACCAGGGGGTGATCACGCTGGCCAACCCGATGGCCACGGCGATGTTCGGTGTCGCCGGAGAAACGCTGGAGGGCCGCCCTTTCCTGGAGCTTCTGGAGAACGGCGAGGGCTCCGATGTGGGGGCCTCGCTGCAGCGGCTGCTCAGGGCCGCGGCCATCGATGGCATCACCGAGCTGGCGGTGTTCGGCCGGCGCCGCGATGGCTCCCGCTTCCCGCTGGAGATCAGCCTGTCTCAGTTGCCGGCTCTGGGGGAGCGGGGCGTGAGCGTCTGCGCCGCCATCCGCGACATCAGCGAGCGACGCCAGAAGGAAGAGGAGATCCAGCATCTGCTGGCCCAGCAGGAGGCCATCTTCCAGAGCGCTCCCTACGGCATTCTCTATTCGGAGGCGGGGGTGCTGGTCCGCGCCAACCGACGCGTCGAGGAGGCGCTCGGCTACGAGCATGGGGCGCTGCTGGGGCAACCCGGCGACCTGCTGTTCTTCAACGACGTCGATCGGCAGGCCTTTCACCGCGAGGTGGATCCGGCACTGCGGGAGGGGCGCATCGCCAGGACGGAGTGGACTCTGCGCCGGCGCGATGGCTCCCCCTTCGTGGCGGCGGTGTCGGCGCAGGCGCTCCGCAACGATGGCGATCAGGTGACGGCGGTCTGGATCCTCGAGGACATCGCTGAACGCAAGGCGGCCGAGGAGAAGGTGAATGCCTACTTCAACAGCTCCAACGACGGCCTGTTGGTGCTCGATCCGCAGCGCGGCTGGATCCACGCCAATGCCCGGGCCGCGGAACTGTTCGGCTTTGCCTGCAGCGAGGAGCTGCTGGCCACCGGCCCGGTGGAACTCTCGCCGCCGCTGCAGGAGAACGGACGTGCCAGCACCGACCTGGCGGCCGAGATCATGGCCGCCACCTTGAGCAGCGGCGAAACGCACCGCTTCGAATGGATCCATCGACGCGTCGATGGATCCACCTTCCCCTGTGAGATCACCCTGGTGCCCATCTCCCTGGCCGGTCAACCGGTGCTGATGACCACCATCCGGGACATCACCGAGCGCAAGCGCGCGGAGCTGGAGCTGCTGCAGGCCAAGGAGGAGGCCGAGCAAGCGACCAAGGCGAAAAGCGATTTTCTGGCCAACATGAGCCATGAGATCCGTACACCGATGAATGCGATCATCGGCATGTCTCGGCTGGCCCTGAAGACCGATCTCACCGGTAAGCAACGCAACTACATCACCAAGGTGAATCGGGCGGCCGAGAGCCTGCTCGGCATCATCAATGACATCCTCGATTTCTCCAAGATCGAGGCCGGCAAGCTATCGATGGAGACCATCGACTTCCATCTGGAGGATGTGCTCGATCACCTCGCCAGCCTGGTGGGCATGCGGGCAGCCGACAAGGGGCTGGAGCTGCTGTTCTCCGAGGCCAGCGATGTGCCCACGGCCCTGCGGGGCGATCCGCTGCGGCTGGGTCAGGTGCTGGTGAATCTGGGCAACAACGCCGTCAAGTTCACCGACCACGGCGAAATCATCGTGGGCATCGAAACAGTGCGCCAGGACAGCAGCGAGGTGGAGCTGCACTTCTGGGTGCGCGACAGTGGCATCGGCATGAGTGAGGAGCAGTGCCAGCGGCTGTTCCGGCCGTTCACCCAGGCCGACAGCTCCACGACCCGCCGCTACGGCGGCACGGGCCTGGGCCTCGCCATCGCCCGCCGGCTGGTGCAGATGATGCACGGACGCATCTGGGTGGAGAGCATCCCGGATCATGGCTCCACCTTCCACTTCCACGCCGTGTTCGGGCTGCAGGCCGAGCCGGCGCCGAGGCGCATGCTGCGGGCTGATGAACTGCGCGGGCTGCGGGTGCTGGTGGTGGACGACAACAGTGCCGCCCGCGAGATTCTGGCGGCGATGTGCAGCAGCTTCGGGTTGGCCGTGGAGCTGGCCATCGACGGCGATCAGGCGATCCAGCGGGTGCAGCAGGCCGATGGCGCCGGACAGCCGTTTGATCTGATGCTGATCGACTGGAAGATGCCGGTGCGCGACGGCATCGACACCACACGGGCCATCGGCGCCCTGCCGCTGTCGCGGCAGCCCAGGGTGATCATGGTGACAGCCTTCGGACGCGATGAGGCCCAGGAGCTGGCCGAGCAGCGCGGTGTGCGTCTGCATTCGGTGCTCAACAAGCCCACCACCCCGTCCTCCCTGCTGCAGGCCATCGGGGAGGTCCTCGGCCATGGACTCTTGCAGCCGCCGCGCGAGCGCCAGCGCGCTGAGGATGAGGTCGGGTCGATCGCCAAGCTGCGCGGCGCCCGGTTGCTGCTGGTGGAGGACAACGACCTCAACGTGGAACTGGCCCAGGAGCTGCTCGGCCATGCCGGCATCACCGTGGTGGTGGCTGGTGACGGCCGTCAGGCCTTGGAGGTGCTGGAGCGGGATCAGGCCTTCGACGGCGTCCTGATGGACTGCCAGATGCCGGTGATGGATGGCTACGAGGCCACCCGGCTGATCCGCGCCAACCCCGCCTTCGACGGGCTTCCGGTGATCGCGATGACGGCGAATGCCATGGCCGGCGACCGCGAGAAGGTGCTGGCAGCCGGGATGGTGGATCACATCGCCAAGCCGCTCGATGTGGCTTCGATGTACGCCACCATCGCCTGCTGGGTGCGGCCGGCGCAGCCCGTCGCGTCGTCCGCGGCGCCTCCGGAGACGCCTCTGGTGCTGGACCGGGCGGCCGGCCTGTCCTGCGCCAACAACAACCCCGCCTTGTATCAGCGGTTGCTGGAGAAGTTCCGCCTGGGGCAGGCCGACTTCGGCCCGCGCTTCCGCGAGGCCCTCGCCGCGTCTGATCCTGAGACGCCCCGGCGCTTGGCCCACACCCTCAAGGGACTGGCCGGCACGATTGGGGCGCGGGCCCTGCAGGCGGCGGCCGCCGCTCTGGAGCAGGGCAGCGGCGAGATGGCTGACGCCGTTGCCCTGGAGC
>CAZDTN010000079.1:0-7695 GCA_964508355.1 uncultured Sphingobacterium sp. | reverse complement strand
CTTATTGCATATGAATTTTTGTATATTTTCTTATACGGAAAAAACGATTCAGGAAATAAAAACAAAATAATAGAAACAAGGGCAAGGCTATATTTACAAATTGCCAAAATAATTTTTCTTTTTCCATTTTTTCCAGATCAATCAAACGAAGCCGGAATATCTTTGATCTAGCAGCAATTACATCTTCCCCGCCTGTCATATAAAATAAGACGTTACTGATGAAATCTCGATTAGCAAATGGTTGACGAGTATAATTGTTCATCCCCATGCCCAATGGACCATCCTGATCATTTACAGGATTGAGCAAAAGATCACCATCTGCAATGACCACCATACTATTGGCGGATGAGTTTGAAGACAAAAAAGGCATACCAGTTGACGAGAGAAAATCAACTTCATCTTTTGAGAGTCGGTTAGCAAAGGCAGAATTGAATTTACCCTCTAACAATACAGCAACTGGAATTTGCTGTTTATTAAACAATTGGAGATCCTGTTCAGTTCTTATGCTCCTCCATTCCACAAGAGCTGGAGTTTGCAAACTCCTCGCAAAATTAGACGTAGATAACAAAACCTCTTTTTTTATCCCTGGAGTTGCAATGGTATCAATAGATTGAGGGAATGATGAACTAATGAAATCTAAATTTTTTGCAATCGGATGACCACTCGTGTTCCTAAGCATGGGAGCATAGGGCCATGGCAATAACTCGATTTGAGGCTGTCCCCCAACGCTACCAACTACCGATGGCACCTTATCACTTTCTAAATCCTGAACTAAATCCCTGTTGATACGAACTCCATATTTAAACAATTGATCGTCCAGCTCCAAACCCTGATCGAAAGCAACAAAAGAGCCATTACTTCTTTGCAGACTATCCATGCTGGCATATAGTTGATCAATAGCCCAGACTACCTTCCCCCCTCGCATAACGTATTGATCAATTTTTAAACGTTGGGCTCTTGTAAATGGAACTGTGGGTTTTACAACCACAATAGCTTTAAATTCTTCAGGAATAAATTCAACTGAATCAATGGGTAAAATTTTGAAGAAATAATCTTTTCTTAAAACATTTTCTACAAGATCAAAAACACTATAATCCAAAGGCTGACCGTTGCCTGTCAGGTATCCAACCAGAGGCAATGTATCACGTTGCAACATCATGATGGCTCTTGCAATTTTGAATTCCATCAACGCTTCCGCATTATTCAAAGAATTTAAACCATTCAAGCTACTTTGACCTTCCAGAAAATCAATTCCTATCTGTCCACTAGGACTACTTAAGATTGCACCGGGGAATACCAGTGTCTCTTCAGTTTTTTCTCCATCTTTTTGTTGCGCCTTTACATTGGTGGGATTGATGCCCATCATTTGTAAAGAATCAAATAAAATTGCTTTGGCAGTGTCGTTCAAACCCAATCCAGGTCTTTCAAACTCTACTAAAAAATTTCCTTTACTTATCGATCTAAAAGAGCTTGCAACATCCTCTGCCCTGCTGGCTAACTTCTTAAATCCAGCTGGCAAGCTACCATCCAGATATACAGTCAGCTTCATGGGTTCTTCGATAGTATTCACCAGATTTTTGGTAGAAGTTGATAAGGTATACCTCTTTTCAGCAGTTAAATCTATCCCTGTATGGTAAAAATCAGAAAATATATTGATGGCAATCAAAACCAATAGCCATAAGATCAATTGAAGAGATGAATTTTTTCTCATGGCTTATGATTTTTAACCCTTAGCACGGTAAGCTTAAGAAAAAAGAAAATTACACTCCCAAAATAGATCAGGTCCCTTGAATCTATATACCCCTTACTGATATTCGCGTAATGCTGTTCTATACCCAATAACGACAAATAATAGCCGGCTGAAGATGACATGATTTCCAAAGCAGATAATGAGGAAAAAACACTAAACACCAGATAGCATATCAAAGCTGAACTCATGAATGCAGTGATTGCATTTTTTTGAAGACTGCTAGTGTATATTCCAATAGCAGCATATACCGAACACATAAAGAATAACCCTATATACGATCCAGTTATACCACCAATATCAATCCCATCAGTTGATAATTGCGACAATGAAAAAACATAAATCGATGTGAGCAATAGGGCTATCAATATCACTAAAACGCTCGCCAAAAACTTACCCCAAACCAATTGATTAATGTTAACAGGAGCAGTTCTCAAAATTTCAAATGTTCCAGTCTTGTACTCATCACTGAAACTTTTCATAGTAATCCCTGGTATCAAGATCAACATGATGTAGGGGGCACTCGAAAAAAAAGAATCCATGCTTGCATATCCCAAATCCAGTATCCCTGATTCGGGAAGAACAAACAGAACTAAACCCGTAAGCAATAAAAAAACAGCAATGGTCATGAACCCTAATAAGCCACTAAAGTATTGCCGCAATTCCTTCTTTACAACAGCTAACATATTCACCTGATTAAAAGGTGCCGTGAAAATAACTTAAAAATCACGATGGAAAAACCTTTTCGACCAAAAGCCGTGTTAATAAGTTGCAGTCATGTGGAATATGATATGGGGGATCAAGGGTTTAGTGGTTATGTTAGCATTACAAACAATAACTGTTTTAAAAATATATGGACAGAAAAATTGGGATGGCGGCGGCAATGATAGCCTTTGGAATAATCCCTTAAATTGGCATCCAGATGGTATTCCAACGGCCAATGATACAGTGGTATTCAACAACCAATGGATTAGATCAAGTTATCATGTTTATTTTCCCGAAGGTATGGTCACCTCTCATGCCTATTCTATATCCATTGACCCAGCCACAGGTAATCAAATCAGCGTGACTTTACCCAGTAACAATGTGGGTTCACCTGGACTAATCCTTTACACAGGGGACACTGCATTAGTTATCAATAATGGTTCAATTTTCTACAATAGCTCAGGAGCAAACGCAGGAAATTCAATTCAAATCATTGGTAAACTGATGATTAAAAATGGAGGAAAATATGTACACCAAACCCTTAGAGGGAACGCCTTACTAATAGCTAATCTGGTAGTCAGCCCCGACTCACAAAAGGGTATTTTTGAATTGAATGTCCCAGGAAATAGCGCATATACCCTATCAGCATCAGGAAGAACTTTCGGTAGTTTGATGTTAAGCGGACAAAATAGTACGAAGAAAACGTATACCTCGAGCGGCAATAATCAACTGGCCATTAAAGGAGATTTAATTATCACCGATCAAGCAACATACACCTCAAGCCTTACCAACAATATTCTCATCTCTGGAGACATGATCATCAAAGGCCGATTGCATATTAACCCCATTTCAGGTGATACTATTGGGAGATGCCTGGAGACAAATGGCAGCAATAATAAAATTGAAATAAGTGGACAGCTCAACCAAGGTGTTCATTTTAGAAAATGGATTGTATCAGGAAACTATCAACTACAAAACTCAATAATCAATATTGACCATATTGTGGGTCAAATACATATTCAATCAAACTCGACAATCGACCTCGGCAACTCGATCATCAAAGGTGTGGGTGAATTAAAAGCTGACAGTAATTGTAGTTTTTTAAGTTCAGCAAAGAGCATTATAGGCAGTGATACAGCAGCAAATATCCAAACTGTCAAACTCAACTTACACAATAGAATTAAATTTACTTGCTATGGCTCAAGTACACAAACAACAGGAAATAGATTTCCTGAAATCATTGGTAAATTAAAAATAGAGAAATCCCAAAACAACCTTTTTCTTTCTAAATCCATATCCATATTAGATAGTTTACTGCTTTTAAATGGCAAGCTAATATGCCATGATACTGCATCAGTCAGTATCATGCAATACTGTGATGCGGGTAATGAAAAAAGTTTTTTCACAGGCAAATTGATACATTTAAGTAAGAACCCGTTGTTGTTCTTTCCCCTGGGTAAAGACAACTTATTTGCGCCTATTCAAATTTTAAGACATTCAGAAATTGGCCATACTTATGAAGTAGTTGTCGATAGCTTATCGCCAACTTTATTATCCTACCCCACGGTACAACCCATTCAGCAACTTTCCAATTCAATATTTTGGAAAATAAAAATTCATCAACTAAAGCATGTGAAAGAACAGGCACAAATAATTTATAGAAAACAAATACAAAGTCAGTTTGATTGTATAGTAGTTTTAGACAGTTTATCAAATACATGGAAACTTAGTTCTAGCAGGAATTCGAACGATAGTTTACTTATTGCCTCTGTTGACACATTCGAGATTCAACTATTTACCCTTGGGAAATTATCTCAAAACGTACTACCGCTTTCTTCCATTTATCTGAAAAAAAAGAGAGCAGGAGAAGAGATAATCTTGACCTGGGTGGTAGATGATGATGAAAATGTAAACTCATACGTAATCGAGAGCAGTAGGAATGGATTACATTATGAAACAATCGATACAACAACTTCAATCCAGCACAAAGGACCATTTTCATATTCAAAAAAGATAAAGAAGTCCAATTCAAGGAATTGTTTTTACCGAATAAAAGGAATAGATATTGATGGACGCTTTATTACTTCAAATATTGTCACAGAACAAAATTATCAAACAAAGATCCAACTCTATCCCAATCCTAGTCGAGATATACTCTATCTCAAAAGTAATGAACCAATAAAAAGGATTAGGCTAATATACCCACATGGAGATACAAAATCCATTTTATACAAGTTGGAGGGGAATATGGCGATAATTCCAATAAATGCTTTGAAGGCGGGTAATTACTTTTTAGTGATTGAACTATCCAGTAGCAGATCAACCATCCCTTTTGTAAAACAATAAATTAAATTGAAAAACTTTCGCCACAGGCACAAGTACGACTGGCATTGGGATTCATAAAATGAAAGCCTTTACCGTCCAAACCATCGGTATAATCTAATGTTGTATTGAATAAATAAAGAATGCTTTTTCTATCTGTCACTAGCTTGATCCCCTTATCTTCAAAAACTTGATCACCTTGTTTGGTTTCATTATCAAAATCCATTTTATACGTCAGTCCTGAACAGCCCCCACTTACAACACTAACCCTTACAAAATAGCCTTCATTCCTGCCTTCTTCTAAAAGCAACTGCTCTACACGAGATTTTGCTTTCTCGCTGATATAAATGCCGGTCATCATAGTTGCTGTTTCCATACTACTCATTTCTAATGCAAAGTTACAGAATATAGAAATTAGGAACCCCAAACCCGGTACAGTGTTTTGTATTTAGCTGTACATTTAACGTAAGTTAACGACTATGAATAAAATTGAACATGTGGCCATAGCAGTCAAATCATTGGCAAAGGCCATTCCTCTATATGAAAAATTATTAGGAACACCCTGCTACAAAAAGGAGGAAGTGGTTTCAGAAAAAGTCAATACAGCTTTTTTTCAAACAGGAGAAAGTAAAATTGAGCTACTGGAAAGTACAGATGAAAATGGCGTAATCAGTCGTTTTATCCAAAAAAAAGGGGAAGGAATTCACCATATTGCGTTTGCAGTTGATGATATCCAAGAGGAAATAAAAAGACTGAAAAATGATGGATTTGAATTCATTAACGAAATCCCAAAACTTGGCGCAGATCAAAAACTAATTTGCTTTTTGCATCCAAAAGATACCAATGGTGTCTTGATTGAACTATGTCAGGATATCCAACAGGAAACTAAGTAAGATTTAATTTTTCTACTGCTTGTTGTGCTGCTATTTGTCCTGCATCTTTTTTGTTGAATGCTTTTCCCTCTGCTATCACTTCTCCATCAACGACTGCACCCACAGTAAACAGCCTTCTGCCATTTTCAATTTTTTCTTCTAAAGTTTCAAACTCTAACAACTTGCCAGATCTGTTCGCCCAGCTGAACAGTTTATTTTTCTGGTTGATTTCTATGTTTTCTAGATCTTCCAAGTACAAATGAGGAAGGATAATTTTTTTTAGCACCCATTGTTGGGTTTTAGTATAGCCCTTATCGATGTATATCGCTCCCACTAAGGCTTCTAAGGCATTACCAAAAATTTGACTAACACGAAGTGAGTTGTCGTTTTTATTAAAAGAGGTAATTTTTTTTAACCCCATTTTAATAGCAATATCATTCAAGGTTTGGCGGTTAACCATCTTGCTTCTCATTTCCGTAAGAAAACCTTCACCCTTGTAAGGGTATTTCATGAAGAGGTAGTCGGCTATAATACTTCCTAGAATTGCATCGCCCAAGTATTCAAGTCGTTCATTGTTTTCAGTTGCCCGCTCTTTGACTGAACGATGCGAGAGAGCTGCAATATACAGGCTGATAGTACCAGGAGCAAATCCAAGTACATTACAGAGTTGTTGCAAAAAAACTTTTTTCTTGCTGCTGCTAAACAAATATTTGAGCCAATAAAACACAATTAAAACGGGTAGGTTTTACAATGACAAGGATAAACCTAGCAAATAACCTGTATTAAAGATACTTCTTTACAATGAGAGATGCATTGTGCCCGCCAAAGCCAAAAGTATTGCTGAGTGCAGCTCTAACTTCACGCTTCTTAGGCTCCCAGAAAGTAAAATCCAATTTTGGATCCAGTTCATCATCATCCACAAAGTGATTGATGGTTGGAGGTACAATATCATGCAGGACTGCACCAATGCAAGCTATTGCCTCAATTACGCCAGCAGAACCCAATAGATGGCCTGTCATTGACTTAGTAGAGCTGATGTTAAGATTATAGGCATGCTCACCGAAAACGCCTAAAATGGCTTTTGTTTCTGCAATATCACCCAATGGGGTAGATGTTCCATGAACATTGATATAATCAATGTCAGAAGGCTGCATTCCAGCCTCAAGCAGGGAGGCCTTCATTACATTTAAAGCACCCAATCCTTCAGGATGTGGAGCAGTAATATGATAAGCATCAGCAGTAGCTCCACCACCAGCGATTTCTGCATAAATGGTAGCACCTCTTCTTTTAGCATGTTCGAGTTCTTCTAAAATAAGCGTTCCACTTCCCTCGCCCATCACGAAGCCATCTCTTTCCTTATCAAATGGCCTTGAAGCTGTTTTAGGATCATCGTTGCGCTCGCTCAAAGCCTTCATAGCATTGAAACCAGCTACACCCGCATCGCAAACTACAGCTTCACTACCACCGGCAACCATTACATCTGCTTTTCCTAGTTTAATGTAATGATAGGCTTCAATTAAGGCATGAGTAGAGGAAGCACAGGCGCTGACAACAGCAAAATTGGGACCCCTAAATCCGTGGCGCATGGAGATATGCCCAGCTGCTATATCAAGAATCATTTTAGGAATGAAGAAAGGATTGAAACGAGGCGTTCCATCTCCCTTTGCATAGGCCATCACCTCCTCTTGGAAGGTTAACAATCCTCCAATACCACTGGAAAAAATCACACCGGTTCTATCTGGATCAACATTTTCTTTGCTGATACCAGCATGACGGATAGCCTCATCGCTAGAAACGATTGCCAGTTGTGTAAAGCGATCGACTTTTCTAGCTTCCTTGCGATCAAGATAAGCAACAGGGTCGAAGCCTTTGACTTCACAAGCAAATTGCGTCCTGAACTTTGAAGCATCAAAGAGGGTAATTTTATCGGCACCGGAGGTACCAGCCAATAGTCCATCCCAATACTCATTGAAAGTATTACCAATGGGCGTGATGGCGCCTATGCCGGTGACGACTACTCTTTTAAATTCCATAATGGAAAAGAAAATT
>CAZDTN010000078.1:0-7740 GCA_964508355.1 uncultured Sphingobacterium sp. | reverse complement strand
CAATGCTGGTATATCCTGATTTCTTCAAAGTGGCTGTTTCCTCTGCAGGTAACCATGAAAATAATATATACAACAGGTGGTGGAGTGAAAAGCATCATGGAGTGAGAGAACAAATAACCGACAAAGGCGATACTACTTTCTTATATGCTATTGAAAAAAATTCTGAACTTGCTAAAAATCTCAAAGGTCGTTTGATGCTTTCACATGGTGATATTGATAACAATGTACATCCTGCTAATACAATTAGAATGGCAAACGCATTGATAAAAGCTAATAAGCGATTCGACTTGGTAGTATTACCCGGACAAAGGCATGGTTATGGAGATATGACTGAGTATCATTTCTGGTTAATGGGTGATTATTTCAGCAAATGGTTGTTGGGCGATTTTTCTCAACCTGTAGATATCATGGAGATGAATAGAGATACACCTCAGAATAAGAAATAATTAAATCGCTTTTTTACTTGTTATCTTTGCAGGGATGAAACCATTGGTCTTGTCCCTGCATTTTTTATTTGTTTACACAAGTCTTTGTGCGCAAGATAAAGATACACTTGTCAACTTAGGCGGAAGAGAAGTTACGTTAACGCCTGTGGTTATTAGAAAGGGAACTAACGTGCCAGGATTTATTAAAAGGGTTGAAGAAGATTCTTCATTTTACAAAGCCTTTAAGAATCTCCGTGTTCTTAATTACAGTTCCATTAATGATGTCAGGATGTTTGATAAACGGGGAGGAGTGGAATCAAGTTTATACAGTAAAACAAGACAATGGGCGGCTAATGGTTGTAGAGTTACCAATGTATTAGAGGAGAAAGTTACAGGTGATTATTTTGATAAGAATGGAACACCAAATTATTATACTGGTGAATTGTATGCCTCCTTATTTTTTTCGAAGGATACTGTTTGCGGTCAAACCAATGTTGTAGGGGATATTGCAAGAAATATCAAAGGGAAAAAAGGAATAGATAAAAGAAAAGAGCAGTTGAAAATGTTGTTTTTTAATCCCGGTAAAGATATACCAGGAATACCCTTGATGGGATCAAAAGTTCAGGTTTTTGATGAAAGGAGAAGCGATTTGTACGATTTTACAGTGGATATACAGGAATACAAAGGGAAAACCGCATATGTCTTTATCTTAAAAATCAAAGATGATCTTTCTTTCTTCAAAAGAGATGAAGTGGTAATCGACGAAATGACCACCTGGTTTGACTATACAACATTTGAAGTAATCGAGCGAGATTACAAAATGACCTATAATGCCGGAGTGTATAAATTTAATGTCAACATGCATGTTGAAATTGATAAATTCGGGGGCATGCTTTATCCCAAATTAATCCGTTATGATGGAAGCTGGGGAGTATTGATTAAAGGCAGTGAACGTGGGTTGTTTACAGCAACGCTTTATGACCTCTCATTAAAGTGATTACTACTGGTATAGCCCCTCCATTTCTCAATCACTTTTTGCAAATCTTCTGCCAATTTACTTTCAAACAACATTTCTTGTTCTGTTGCTGGATGAATAAATCCCAATGTTTTAGCATGCAGCGCCTGTCTGTTGCAGATTTCAAAACAATTGTCGACAAACTGTTTGTATTTGGTAAAGACAGTACCTTTTAAAATTCTATTGCCACCATATACATCATCATTGAATAATGAATGTCCTATATGTTGCATATGGACCCTGATCTGGTGTGTTCTTCCGGTTTCAAGCACACATTCTACCAGGCTGACATATTTCAAGTCTTCCAGAACAGTGAAATGTGTAATAGCTTCTTTCCCATGTTCCCCTTCAGGGTATACATCCATCAATTTTCTGAAACGGGCATGTCTCGCAATGTGACCGGTAATGGTGCCTTCTGGTTCCTCAAAATTGCCCCAGACCAATGCAATGTATTTTCTTTGAACGGTGTGGTCAAAAAACTGCTTTGCCAATTTAACAGCAGCCAATTCAGATTTCGCCAACACAATTAGTCCGCTTGTGTTTTTATCTATGCGGTGCACCATACCAAATCTTGGTAATTTAGACTCGTCTAAATCCGGCTGTTGTTGTTTCAAGTGCCATGCAACTCCGTTGATGAGCGTTCCTGAAAAATTACCCGCACCTGGGTGTACTACCATGCCTGCCGGTTTATTTATTACAAGAACATGATCATCTTCAAATACAATATTTAGCGGCAGCTGTTCTGGAACAATTTCATAGGTAACAGGATCTGTATCAGAATAAAAAATGATCTGGTCCTCAGGTTTTACTTTGTAATTAGATTTGATTTTTTGGTTATTCACCAGCACCATACCATTGTCGATCGCCTGTTGGATTTTATTTCTGGAGGTATTGACCACCCTGTTCAACAGGAATTTATCAATCCTTAGTGGCTCTTGTCCTTTATCTACAGTAAGCGTTAGGCGCTCATAAAGTTCTTCTGAGCTTTGGTCGACGTTTTCTTCATTCTGAATATCTTCTATTTCCTCCTGCGGCATAATGCTTATTTTTGCAAAGTTAATTGATTGTTGACCAATAGCTTCCAGATGCGGCAAGATGTAGTTTTCAAAGATTTGGGTACGATAGAATATGGGAAGGCCTGGGAATTTCAGGAAAGCTTGTTAAAAGCCAATACTACTATTAAGTCGCAGCGTGTAAAAGGTGAAACAACGGAAGAAACTGTTCATCATTTACTTTTTTGTGAGCATCCTCCTGTATACACGCTGGGAAAGAGCGGAGATGAGGCACATGTATTGATTTCAAAAGAGGAATTAGCAAAAAGAAATATTGCCTATTATCCTACAAATCGTGGAGGTGATATAACATTTCATGGACCAGGTCAGGTAGTTGGCTATCCGATTCTAGATTTAGAAAAATATTATACTGATATTGGAAAATATTTAAGATCACTTGAAGAAGTAATTATTAGGGTTCTTGCTCTATATGGGCTTAAAGGGGATAGGAGTCCAGGTGAGACAGGTGTTTGGTTAGATCCTGATAACAAAATGAAGGCCAGGAAAATTTGTGCTATGGGTGTGCGGTGTAGTCGCTGGGTCACTATGCATGGATTTGCTTTAAACGTAAATACCAATCTTGATTATTTCACGTTGATTGTGCCATGTGGCATACCAGATAAGCAAGTGACTTCTTTAGAAAAAGAGTTGGGATATCCATTGGAAATGGAAACTGTTAAAATGCAAATCAAGGAAAAGTTTGCTGAGGTATTTGAAAGTAATCTTATTTAATGTCTACCGGGATGTAAAATCTGTTTTTCTCTCTTAATCTCCCAGCTTCGTAAAGTTCATATTTAAACCATCCGCTCTTATAGAAGTTAGACCTGTCAATTTGTAGTAGTGGTTCCTTGATGTTCTTCATTTCAAAAATGGGTAGGCCTTCTTTGGTATAAACATGTAGGCTGAATTTCTTTTTGTGTACGTCTGGTAAGGCTATCACCAAGTTCCCTTCATTGTTGGTGAAGATGAAACCAGAAGGATTGAATATATCATCTTTCGTGGTGTGTTCAATTTTCTGAATTGGAGAAGTTACCTGATCAACATAGCGAATAATTTTCATTGCTTTTTCAGGATTTACCCTAAATACGCTGTCGATTTTTTCTAATACAATTGAATCGGCTTGTAATCCTTTTTTTATGTTTGTTACAATATCCGGATTTGACTTTATTAAACTATCTACTTGTTTGGGAGAGGTAATCTGATTATCTAGTTTATTGCTTGGGTTATACTTGGTTTCCGCCATCCTTATTTCTGGTTTTGGCTTTTTGGGGGCAGTAAACATGTAGCGACTACCAGAGCGGAGGTAGAAAATCCGATAAAAATAATCCTCACTATTTGGTTTCTTATAGGCAAAGCCATTGGTAACTGCCGCAGGATCGGGCATGGTTACAATTGACTTAAATCCACTGATGGAGTCTTTGGACTGTTGAATGATAAGTTGAGCAATGTCGTTATATGGATTAATCCAGCCAATAATAATTGCACCATTTCTAATATCAACAGAAAAATTCGGCAAACTATCTTGTGCACGGGTTGAGGTAACCAATGAAAATAGGAGAGGGAGAATGGCAAGGGCAATCTTGGAACTCTTAAATGGCATCATAACAAAGTTAACAAAGTCATTCAAAAAATAAGTTCCTTATTTTCTAAAGATCTATTTCCTTGAAGGCCTCCACTGTGAATAAGCAGGACATTTGATCCTTCGGGTATAATTCCATTTTCCAGCATATTGTGAAATGCATACATCAATTTACCTGTATACACAAAATCAGTTGGAATACTAGTCGATTGATAAAATTGATTCATGAAAGTGAAAAGGATGTTATTCTTTTTTGCAAAACCACCAAAATGGTAATCATGATTGATCTCAAATGACTTATTATTGTATTCTTCAGGAAGTAATAATGATAATAACTCCTCTTTTATCGAATAATTATTTTTTACTGCTGATATTAGAATTAATTTCTGCTTTTTACTCATGGCAGCCAGTAAACCTGCGCCCATTGTACCAGAGCCACACGAAGCAACAATAATATTGTAGGAAGTATTTCCATCAAAATTCAAGATCTCTTTTGCGCCCATGGCGCCAAATCGACCAAAGCCACCATAAGGCACCACAACTGCTTTCTCCTTTTTTTCAACTACTAGCTTTTTCTGTAATTCATCAAATAAAGAGCGTTCTAAAAACTGAATCTGCATGCCATATGCAATACAATCTTTCAGTGTAGGTGAGAGAGTTACAGGTTTTTCGCCTCTAATATAACCTAGGGTATTGATACCTTTTTCGAACGCAGCAAATGCTGTTGCCACCAAGTGGTTAGAAAAAGCGCCTCCAAAAGTAATGAGCTCCTTTTTGCTTTCACTAACTGCCGCATCAATATAGTGATTGAGTTTAAATATTTTATTTCCAGATACAATTGGATGCAACTTGTCTAATCTTAATACTGATACCGAGATCCCCCGATGCGATGCAGTAGGGATACTGATTTTTTGTATTAAGTTATTATTTAACATGAGCAATGCAAAGGTCGCATTTTGATGCGTTGTTATTTCAAACTATTTTTGCTTCCTAAATTGATCCACATGAAACCATCGTTACTGATTCTTGCTGCAGGTATGGCATCCAGGTATGGAGGCATGAAACAAATCGAAGCATTCGGTCCGGATGGGGAAACAATCATGGACTATTCAATTTATGATGCCATTCGCGCGGGGTTTGGGAAAATTGTATTTGTAATCCGGGAAGAATTTGCAGATCAGTTCAAAGCAATTTTTGAACCTAAACTAAAAGGTAAGATAGCAACTGAATATGTATACCAGCATCTTGATGCCCATCTCAACGGGTATCAACGACTGGCAACTCGAACAAAGCCATGGGGGACAGCTCATGCAGTATTGTGTTCGGCAGATTCCATCCATGAACCATTCGCAGTGATCAATGCTGATGATTTTTATGGAAGAGATGCCTTTCAAAAGGCTTATGATTTTCTAACCACTGGATGTTCTGAAGAAAATTATGCCATCATTGGCTATCAGTTGAAACAAACTTTATCGAGTCACGGTACAGTCAACCGAGGGGTATGCAGTGTCAATGATTCAGGGAATTTAACAGGAGTTGTTGAGCGGTTGAATATTGCTGAACAAGCGGGTGAAATTGTAGCAGAAGATGGATTGTCTCCAAAATTATTGCAGCAGGATACTATCGTGTCGATGAACTTCTGGTGTTTTCATCCATCAGTATTTAGTTATTCTTCAAGATTATTCCAGGAATTTTTATCAGAAAGAGGGAAGGAAGAAAAATCAGAGTTTTTTATTCCTTTGGTTGCTGATCGTTTCATGCAAGATAAGGTAGGTAAAGTTGAAGTCATTCCAACCAGTGCTATTTGGTTTGGCGTTACCTATAAGGAGGATGCTCCTGCAGTTAGAGAAGCTATTGATTTGCTCTTAACTTCTGGAGAATATCCAGCGGGTTTATGGAAGTAATTAGCTAAGTACTACTTTCACCATATAAATATGGTCTTGTACTCGCTTGACTTGTTCGGGCTTCGTAACACCTTTAAGTGAAGATACTGTTTTCACCTTGATGTTCTCATCCTTGTCATTTCTCTTGATCTCGTCGACTAATGTTTGAATGTATTTTGCCTTTGTTGCAAAAACAACGCCATTCGCAGAGGCTTGACGCGCATTTAAAATACCAATCACTTCACCATTTTTGTTGAACACAGGACCACCGCTATTTCCAGGATTTGCTGTTATGGTAATTTGAAACGACATGGTATCACCTTGCAAGCCAGATTTTGCACTCAGGTAACCTTCATTATAAACAATCTCATCTTTTGGATAACCCATTGTGAAAACTGGTTCAGCCAAATCATTTTTAGATTTACCTAGGCCATAAGGGAGTTGCTTGGTCCCTTTGAATTCTTCGTCGGTGATCTTTAGTATAGCGATATCCGTATTTTGGTCTTCTTTTACAATTTCTGCCAAATAGTCGATACCATCATTGCTTTGTACATAAACACGATTTGCGCCTTTTAATACGTGTGCACTGGTAACGAGATAGCCTTTTTGGTCAATCAAAAAGCTGGTACCACCAAATTTTACATCAGCACCAGGCTCAATTTTGGACTTTACATTTTTGATTTCAGCTGTTTGGTTGCTGGATTGTTTTTCAAGGTTGCTGACTTTTCTTCTTAATTCTTCGATATCACGAATTGGACGATTTGGAGAAAATAAAGTCATCATTCCACTGATAAAAAGAGTAGTAATACCTGCAATTGAAGCTGCAACTGCTACAACCCTGCGGTATTTGTTCCACATATTGATGATGCGTGTCCCAGCAGTGAGTTGTAAGTCTTTGATCTCTCCGTTCTCTTGTAAGGTATGATGGGTATCGTATAAATTCGACTTAAATCTTCTTACTTCACCATAGCGCACCATCTCTTCAAAGAAAAAATGGTATTCCACCACGGCCTGATCCAACTCAGGATTGTGCTTACGCGCCTCTTCGAAAGCCTGTTTCTCCTGGCTGTCCATTTCTCCCTTGAGGTATCTTTCGACTACTTCGGCTATTTGTGATTGGTCCATTTTTACGATTATGCGTTTTTATATTGAGCGAAGAATAGCTTTTTTAACCTTACTAAACATTTGTATTTCTGGTTTTTGGCATTGTCGGCATTGGTGTACCCAAAAAAACCAGCAATTTCATGCATGTTCTTTCGGTGCACATAAAATGCCTCGATCAGGCTTTTACAAGGTTCCCCAATTTTCCCCATGGCAGTTCTCATTGTTTGATACTGCAAGGTCAATTTATCATGATCCTCTAAATCTTCTTCTACAGGAACCAGCTTGTCAAAGTTCTCCACCTGAGACTCCATTCTTCTTGCATACTGCAGCTTTTTTAACCAAAGCCGTCTGCTTACTGAATAGAGGTAGGTCCTGATCTGGCATGTTAGTTCAAAATCAGGTTGCCTGGCTTTTTCGTAGAGGACCATCATGGCCTCCTGGAAAATGTCCCTGGCATCATCTTCTGTTCCATTGTTGCTTATCACAAAATGCTGAATTAGAGAGTAGTTTTCGCTATAAACCGACTCGATAGCACTTTTGTCGTTGCTCCCAATGGCCCTAAAAACCGATAATTCCTGTTCTTGACTTGCCACAATACGCTATTTTAATACCTTTTCAGGCTTTTTAGTAACCCACAAAGCAACAAAAAAAAATCTTTTAAATATCGGGTTACATTCTTTTA
>CAZDTN010000077.1:0-7773 GCA_964508355.1 uncultured Sphingobacterium sp. | reverse complement strand
GTCGGGCTCATAACCCGAAGGTCGCTGGTTCGATCCCAGCCTTCGCAACAAAAAAGCAACCACCCGGTTGCTTTTCTTATTTAGAAGAAAAATCTTTGAATCAATTTTCTAAACCCTTAATACTACTGGCTCCGGAAGCATAATTGTTCTTCTGAGGATTCCCATAGAACTGTATACTACTTGCTCCGGATGCTCTAGCCTTCATGGATTTCCGGATAGTAAGTTTAATACTAGATGCACCTGTTGCCACTAAATCAGCATCATCAACTTTTAATTCACCTCCCTTGAATCCGCTTGCACCAGTACATACCACATTTATTTTATCTGCAGAACCACTAATCTTTGTATCAGAAGCGCCAGATAGATTAACCTTCATATCTGTACAATCTACTTTTCCTGAAAAATCGCTTGCCCCAGATAGATTCAAATTCAAGCTATTTGACTTCAATTCATCAACAACAACAATATTAACAGCACCTGATGCGGTAAGAGAATTAAGCTTTGGAGCAGTGACATACACTTTAAATTCTTTGTTACTTCCCCACCATTTTACACCACTCTCATCCAAAGAAACATATAAAATATCATCTTTTACTTTGGTAGAGATTCTGTCTCGTGCATCGATATCCTTGGCACTTACCGCCACTTGGGTTTCAGGATCTGAAGAAAAATAAACTTTAAATGGCCCTCTAACGACTACTGAATGAAAATTAGCCACATCTCTTAAAACTACATTTTCGTCATTAAATATCACTTTCTCTTGAGAAAAAGAAGCACAAGAGTAAATTACCAGCAATAAGGTGAAAATATTTTTCATCGATTTTTAAATTTGTTTACCTCTATTAAACGCATTGGATAAAAAAAAGTTACACAAAAAAAGAAAGTCGTTTTTTAAATTAAAAACCAATCTCTAATTTTGCATCGTTCCGGGGTGCTTTGACTAATCATCATCGCTGAGATCAAACCCGTAGGACCTGATCAGGATAATGCCTGCGCAGGGAAGGACGAATCCATCATTTCATCCTTTCCTGTTTTTGTAAACCAAAAAACAAAAACAGTATGAAAAAAATTTTGACGGCCACCTTACTTTTGGCCATTGCTACATCCAGTTTTTCAAAAAACAACCAAAAATCAACAACCATTGCTCAGCTAGGTGTAACGACAATTGACACTTTAAAGGCTAAACTCATGGAACCTATTGAAATTAGAGCTGTGAGGGCAGAAAAAAATTATCCGTTTACCCAAAGTTTAATTACAAAAAGATCGATAGAAAAGAACAATATTGGGCAAGATATCCCTTTTTTGTTGAATCAGATCCCCGGAGCAGTTGTAAATTCTGATGCAGGAAATGGTATTGGCTATACTGGTATTCGTATTAGGGGTACTGATGCAAGCAGAATTAATTTCACACTTAATGGTATTGCCTATAATGATGCTGAATCACAAGGAGTTTTTTTAGTCAACCTACCCGATTTCCTCTCTTCAACCAATAATATTCAGGTACAGAGGGGTGTGGGAACAAGTGCAAATGGTCCTGGTGCTTTTGGTGCTACCATCAACCTCATGACCAACGAAGTTCAAGAAAAAGCATACGGCACATTGAGCAATAGTATAGGATCATTTAATACTTTAAAAAACACAGTAAAGTTAGGAACAGGTTTAATTAATGGTCGCTATACGATTGACGCTAGGTTGTCGAATATTTCAAGTGATGGATACATTGATAGATCTTACAGCAAACTTCAATCATTTTATATTTCAGCAGCAAGCATAAAAGAAAAGTCTTCACTCAGGTTAAATGTATTTTCAGGTAAAGAGAAGACTGGACAAGCCTGGTATGGTGTTACTGAGGAACAGTTAATTACCAATAGAAAATTCAACAGCGCCGGTTCTGAAAAGCCAGGAGATCCTTATGAAAATGAAACTGACAATTATACACAAACTCATTATCAATTATTCTACAATAAAAAAATAAATAGCCGGTGGGATTTCAATGCGGCAGTGTTTGCTACAACAGGAAGAGGTTATTATGAACAGTATAAAGCAACACAATCCTTTGGTACATATGGAGTTCCAAATTATATACTGGGAGGAACCACGTTAACAGAGACAGATCTGATTAGACAGTTATGGCTAGATAACATCTACACTGGAACAAATTTTAGTTTCCAAAAAAAATACAAAAACAATGAAATCATTTTAGGGGGTGGATCCAGCAACTATGATGGTAACCATTTTGGAAAAGTCATATGGGCAAAGTTGGGTATTGAAAAAGATTATAAATGGTATGATTTAGATGCAAGAAAACAGGAGCAACATATTTTTGGCAAATGGCTTCACAAGTACAATGATTTCCACTTTTTTGGTGATATTCAAGCAAGAAATGTAAGTTATGATATTGAAGGATTCAGGAATAATCCAGGCTTGAAAATAGATCAACAATGGCTTTTCATTAATCCTAAATTTGGTATCAGGTACAGCAAAAACAACAATTCAGTTTTCGCCTCATTTGCAATAGCCAATAAAGAACCCAACAGAGATGATTTTGAAGTAAGCACTACAGAAATACCTAAACATGAAACGCTAAATGATCTAGAACTAGGATTTGAGCGTAATACTAAAAAGCTAAAACTTGCTGTTACCGCATATTACATGCATTACAAAAATCAGCTTGTTCTTACTGGCAAAATCAATGATGTTGGTGCATATACAAGAACAAATATTCCGGTCAGCTTTAGAACTGGTGTTGAAATTGAATCAAATTTTATCATTAGTGAAAAACTACAATTCAATAATAATATTGCTTTAAGTAGCAATAAAGTAAAAGAATTTACTGAGTTCTATGATGATTATGATTTAGGTGGTCAGAAGAGTAATTTTTATAAAAATGCTGATATCGCATTCTCACCCTCAGTTGTCGAAAATGCAACCCTCAGCTACAAACCATTCACCAATACAGAAATTCGTTTGATTAGTAAATATGTCAGTCGACAGTACCTTGACAACACATCTAGAAAAGATAGAAGTATTGATCCGTTTTTTGTTCAAGACTTAATGATTAATCAAATTTTTAAACCAAAAGGATTTTCCAGTATTGAGTTAATAATTCAAGTTAATAATCTCTGGAACAAACTATATGCACCTAATGGATATACATTCTCTTATTTATTCAACAACCAGATCTCTATCAACAATTATTACTACCCAATGGCTGAGAGAAATTTAATGATTGGATTGAACATCAATTTTTAATGCTCCTCATTAAATAACAAAAAACAACTTCTTTAGATATATAGTGGCACTTATACATTTTATAGGTGCCACTAATTGTATGTTGCATACTCAATTAATTGTATGCAAAAGATATTAACTAAGGGCGTATTTTTTACTATTTTTTTTTCAGCTTGTATTTCTTCAAATAAGATAACATACAGTTGGACAAACCCAACATTTAAGACAACTAAACCTTATCAAAAAATCTTTGTCGCAGCACTTGTAAACAACCCTCATGTAAGAACTCATTTAGAGGAAGAGATGTGGTTGACTGCAAAATCAAATGGATATACTGCAGAAAGAAGCTGGGACTATTTTCCTCCTTCATTTTCAAAGCCTGCACCACCAAGCAGAGAAATGATGATGAAAGAAATAAAAAGATTGGATTGTGATCTGATTTTTACGGTAATCCTTACAGATAAAAAAAGTGAAACCAGGTATATCCCTGGCTCATTTGGTATTTACGGACCATTCCCGGGTTACGGCTTACATTTTCGAGGGTTTTATTCTTATTGGTATCCTTATGTATATGACCCGGGATATTATGTTACTGATAAAACCTATTTTATGGAGGGAAACCTTTTTGATACAGAAACTGAAACGCTGATTTGGTCTATACAAACAAAATCAATCAATCCTGGCTCAGTAGAAAAATTCAGTAAAGCGCTTATAGAAACTATGTTAACGAAATCTAAGTCAGATTTGAGCACTACAAGATTAAAAAATTGAATTTATACACCAAAGCTATCTCGCCAGGCCAACATGCCACCAACGACATTGGTTACATTATTGAAACCCATTGTTTCTAATATCAGCGCAGCTTGTCCACTTCGATTACCACTTCTGCAATAGAGATATACTTCCTGGTCCTTTAGATGATTAATTTTTTCAGTATCTCCCATCCTAATATCTCCAAGTGGTAGTAATATACCCCCGATATTAAACTCATCATGTTCAAAAGCTTCTCTAACATCAACTAAATAGAGATTTTCACCAGTTTTCATTTTCTCATTAAGTTCTGCGACTTGTATTGTTTTCATTTTCGATAATTATTGAGTTTAAGAGTAATGACTACTTTTTGACTTGAATTGTATCTGTCTTTTTTTCAGGCTTGATTGCGGAAATTCTTATATCCATGAGTTCACCAGATCTTATCATATTCACATTTAATTGTTCGTTAAATGGATTGGGGTTTTGCCAATAGACAAAGCCAAGTGTTGTATCAACTAAACCTTCATCCAATATAATAACTCCTGGTGTAATTCCTTTTAACTCCATAACTTGTATCGCTTGAGGATAGGTTAAGCCGAATAAATCTGGAACAGGCACTGCGCCTCCACTCAATCCAGAACCAATTAGTAAATCTATCTTGGTCCCCATGCGTATTGCAGAACCAGGCTTAACTTGAACACCTTCAACAAGTTGATCTTTGACAGCATTTTTCGCCATATCAGGAATAAATGTAGTATCTCCCATCTTTAATCCAAGAGATCTTAATTCCAACAATGCGTTCCGAAAACTCATACCAATCAAGTTGGGCATGGAGATTGTAGGTGGCACTGTACAATTCACAGTCAAGTAAATTACACGGTTTACTTTTACAGTAGCTTCTGGTTCTGGAAATTGCTTGATAATGGCATTGGGAGCTATGCTATCAACATAAATTGAATCTTGAATTACTACTTCAAAGCCCTGGCTTTCTAACTCATCTTGGATATCAACATAGTTTTTCCCTTTAACTTCAGGTACAACAAGGTAATCTCCGTGATTAGTAATTCTATTCAAAAGGAAAAGGAATACCAACAACAAGAAAACAGATATCCCAAATCCAATGGCTATATTTTGCCAAAGGGGTCTTCTGGTGATGAATTCAACATTCATTATTTAAAATTTTAAACACCAAGTGCTTCTTCGATTAACATAGTATAGAAATCCGTCAAACTAACCCCCATTGCTGCTACTTGTTGAGGTACAATACTAGCTGCACTTTGACCTGGCACTGTGTTGATTTCCAACAAATAAGGCAACTTATTTTCATCATTGAAAATGAAATCCATTCTCACTACCCCTCTACAGTTAAAAACATTGTAAATACCTGCAGCAGCTTTTCTGACTTTTTCTGCAGTATCTTGGCTACATTCTGCAGGCGTTACTTCTTTAGATTTACCTTGGTATTTAGCTTCGAAATCAAAGAATTCATTTTCTGTAATAATTTCAGTAAAAGGCAGTGTAATAATTCTTCCTTTAGACTTAAATACGCCTATTGTGAATTCTCTGCCGGATATAAATTCTTCAATTAGCACCTGATTGTCTTCCTTAAAAGCTTTTTCTATTGCCACATTCAGATCTTCTTTAACATTTACCCTACTCATTCCAATACTTGATCCACCATTATTTGGCTTTACAAAAACAGGGAATTTCAAATTCCAGTCAGCTGTATCATCCATATTAAAGTTTGATTTAAAAATATGAATAGATTTAGCTACATGAAAACCTGAAGCACCAGCAACCGCAGTAGTATATCTTTTGTTAAATGTTATAGCTGATGATGTTGCATCACATGAAGTATAAGGTAGATTCAACAAATCAAAATAACCTTGCAACTTTCCATCTTCACCAGGTGTGCCATGAATTCCAATAAATACAGCATCAAACTTGATGATTTTATCTTGCAGCTTCAAGGTAAAATCATCTCTACGCACAGGTATTTTTTCACCTGATGCTGTAGGATGAAACCACTCCTCTGGTGTGATATCAATACGGTAAACATCAAACTTTGTAGTATCAATATTCTTTTCAATAGTGATTGCACTCTTGTATGATATAACAGCTTCTGAGGAATATCCACCAGTGACGAAGGCAATAACAGGCTTATTCATATTGATTCTTTAAGTATAGGTACACAAATATATAAAAAAGGTGAGGGTCATACTGATGCCCTCACCTTTTTAACAAAGAGGTTAACGACTACAAATGGAGTTTATCTTTCTTTTGTAATAGCTCTTCTACAGTTTCCTGGTATAGCTCGTCTGGCACACAACAGTCAACAGGACAAACTGCTGCACATTGCGGCTCCTCATGGAAACCCTGGCATTCTGTACACTTATTTGGTGTAATGTAGTACGTATCATTGCTAATTGGTGAATTCTTGGCATCAGCTTCAATAACACTTCCATCCATTAAGGTAAATGCACCCTTAACAGCAGTACCATCTGCAACTGCCCATTCAACTCCACCTTCATAGATGGCATTATTTGGACACTCTGGTTCACAAGCACCACAATTAATACATTCATCAGTAATCTTGATTGCCATAATATTTATATTTTTTAAGGTTGAATTTGAACGTAAATTTAATTTTTGGGACCTTTGTAAAGGTAAACCAATGATTGGAAAATTTGAAAATGAATTTACGCACAAGAATTAACTTACTTTCTAGACTGGGAGATTATTTACTAAGTGAGTCTGAAGCCTATAATGAAGCTCAGCATAAGGCTTGGGTTGAAAATAAATGGTTCATACCTGACTATGTTTCATTAGCTGGTAAGTCGATTGCCCAGGGGATGTTAAGCTCAAAAGTACTGGAAGAAATCAGCCAACAATATCATATCCCCGATTTACAAAACAATCCCAAAACGGTTGGTTTAGTGATGGCAGGTAATATTCCCTATGTAGGCATACAGGACCTAATAGCTGTTCTGCTTTCTGGTCATCGGCTTAAAATAAAGCCATCTTCAAAAGATACTGTATTGATAGGGCACCTTCTGAGAAGGTTGATAGAAATGGAGCCTGAAGCAACAGAATGGATATCTATTCAAGATATGCTAAAGGATTGTGATGCCTTTATAGCCACTGGAAGTGATAACAGTGCGAGGTATTTTGAGTATTACTTTAGCAAGTTTCCAAACATCATTAGAAAAAACAGAACCTCCATCGCCATTTTACAAGGTACTGAAACCCCTGAAGAACTGGATAGATTAGCAGATGATATCCAATTGTATTTTGGATTAGGATGCAGAAATGTAACCCAAATTTGGGTGCCAAAGTCCTATGATTTTCTACCATTGTTAAACGCACTAAGGAAATATGACCATTATAGAGATCATGATAAGTACAAAAACAACTTCGACTATCAGCTGACCATTGCTATCATGAACAACAAATTCTACATGAGCAATGAATCAATTGTTCTGTTAGAAAATGAGAGCCCTTTCTCCCCTATTTCTCAACTGCATTATCAATTTTATGAGGATCCAGGTGAAGTACTACTAAAAATTGACAAAAATAAAGTACAGTGCATAGTAGGAAAACAAGAAATCCCATTTGGGAAAGCTCAAATGCCTGGTCTCACTGATTTTCCTGATGGTGTTGACACCCTTTCCTTCCTGAGGAATCTGTCATAACTGTGCCAAAATTTCATAAAAATCCAACCAGAAAAACCCCTTCCGGCTAATAAATTGTTAAATAGGCTGGCCGGTTGACTGAAATTCAGTCATGTTT
>CAZDTN010000076.1:0-7914 GCA_964508355.1 uncultured Sphingobacterium sp. | reverse complement strand
TTGTATTGATTGTAGATTAAGAGGTGGTACAACAAAAATGCCTTCATATTGGTAAGTATGAATATTTATTCAACATATCATTCAATTAAAAGAGCTGGGCGATTTATTCAATTGCTTGTTACTCTTTTCTTTATACAAATGGATTCAGATACTGTTAAAGCACAAGTAACAGTTTCACCCGAAACTGTATTTCTTCATATGGCAAAAACAGGATATGTCGCAGGTGAAGTAATGTGGTTCAAAGTATATGTTGTTTCGACTACCGGCGGTGTACTATCGCCTGTCAGTAAAATTGCTTATTTGGATATTTTGAAAGAAGATGGATTGACAGTGCATCAACAGAAAGTAGAGATAGAAAGTGGTATGGGTGATGGTTCATGGTCAATACCGTCTGGCCTTCCTACAGGTAAATATTCTGTGAGGGCTTATGTTGCTGCTCAAAAATATTTTCCCGGTAGTATTTTTTCATATGCATTGCAAGTGATTAATCCTACTTCACCTTCCCCTTTAAACTTGGTAATGGGTGATACAAGTAGCACATTGGTCTTAAAGAAAATAACTGCTTTTAGATCTCCTACAGATCTTGCCTTTAATGTGAATGGGTTGCAGCAAAAATATTCGAAACGCAGTAAGGTGAATTTTAGTTTGAACAATGTGGCTTTTTCTGCAAACCTATCAGTTGCTGTATTTAAAAATGATGGCTTAGAGTTGAATAGTGAGCAATCATTGGATTTAACATCATCTATTGTTAAACAAAGCGCAACTTCTCTTTTGTCAGATAAAAATCCCTCTGTTGCTTCTCCTGTAGAATACAATGGGCATTTTGTAACAGGACACGTGGTCGATAAGCTTTCCGGTAAGCCTATCAGCGGGGTAGAGGTTTACCTCAGTGTAAGTGGAGAGCGATTTTATTTCGGAAAAGCTACCAGTGATGAAAAAGGAGGGATTCTATTCGATGTAGGTAAACCCTATGGTTCGCAACAAATAGTTGTACAGTTACCTTTTTTAAAGGATTCAAGTGCTGTTGTTCAAATTAATTCGCCGTATGCAACAGCAACGACTTTTGAAAAATTTGATGGAACTGTTTTGTATCAAGGACAAAATAGTCAATTAGACGATAGGGTTTTTTATTCTACTATAGATAAATCATTCGAAAGGAATAGGGCAACAACTTACTTCTTGCCACATTTCAATGATAGCACGGTATTTTATGGCACACCTGATAAAACATATTTTTTAGATGATTATACTCGCTTTAATACCATGGAAGAGGTATTGCGTGAATATGTAGTTGAAGTTGATCTGCGGAAATCTAATCAACAATATAAGTTTTCAGTCCTTGATATACCCAATAAAAAATCATTTGAAAATAATCCTCTTGTTTTGATTGATGGGGTGCCAACAAGTGATATCAATAAAGTTGTTGCCTTTGATCCTTTGAAAGTAAAACGTATGGATATAGTATCCAGGAAGTTTTTTTTAGGAGATCAATCGTATGATGGTATTGTTAGTTTTATTACTTACAATGGCGATTTAGCAGGCTTTGAGTTAGATCGTCAAACTTTAGTTGTTGATTATCCGGGTATACCGATCAAAAGGCAATTCAATAATATTCAATATGTTGATGATGAAGCTGTAAAAAGTAGAGTGCCGGATTTGAGGGTTTTACTCTATTGGGATCCTTATATCAAAATTAAGCAGCAACAAACACGGGAATTTACTTTTTATACACCTGATTTAGTAGGTAATTATATCATTGAAATAAGAGGGGTTGCCGAAAATGGTCAATTTTTTACTCAACAACATTACTTTTCAGTCGTTAATTAGAAGTCCAATTTCACTAAATTTGGATTACGACAAAATAAACACATCATGCAAGAAGCATATATAGTAGCCGGATTGAGGACAGCTGTTGGAAAAGCAAAACGCGGTGGATTCAGGTTTACAAGACCAGATGACCTTGCTATTGAAGTGATACAGGAATTGATGAAAAAAGTGCCTGAGTTGGACAAGAGCAGAATTGATGATGTGATTGTAGGTAATGCAGTACCTGAAGCAGAACAAGGGTTGCAAGTAGGTAGAATTATTGCAGCACGAGCTCTTGGAGAGCAAGCTCCAGGTATTACCGTAAACAGGTATTGTGCTTCTGGTTTGGAAACTATTGCAATGGCGACAGCCAAGATCAGAGCGGGGATGGCAGAATGTATTATTGCTGGCGGAACGGAAAGCATGAGCTTTGTTCCTGCTGCAGGATGGAAAACTGTCCCATCATTTAATATCGCTTCTGATGAACCTGACTATTATATTAATATGGGATTGACAGCTGAAGCTGTGGCAAAACAGTTCAATGTTAGTCGTGAAGCACAGGATGAATTTTCATTGACCTCCCACCAGAAAGCACTTAACGCTATTCAGCAGGGTCATTTTAAAGAAGGTATTGTCCCCATAACTGTTAATGAGGTTTATTTGGATGAAAAAGGCAAACGGCAGAAGAGAACTTTTGTCGTTGATACTGATGAAGGAGTTCGTGCTGATACCAGCCTAGAAGGACTTGCTAAACTCAAACCTGCATTTGCAGTTAAGGGAACTGTTACAGCTGGTAATTCATCTCAAACTAGTGATGGCGCTGCTTTTGTGATAGTGATGAGTGAGAGGATGGTGAAAGAATTGGGTTTAGAACCCATAGGCAGACTCGTGCATTGTGCTGTCGCAGGAGTTAATCCAAAAATAATGGGTATTGGGCCTGTTGTTGCTATTCCAAAGGTGCTCAAGCTAGCCGGTCTTAATATGGAAGATATCGACCTTATTGAGCTCAATGAAGCCTTTGCCGCACAGTCGCTTGCCGTAATAAATGAATTGAATTTAGATAAAAGCAAGATCAACATCAATGGAGGTGCAATTGCCTTAGGCCATCCCTTGGGATGTACGGGTGCCAAGTTGACGGTGCAGTTATTAGGTGATCTCAAGCGCCTGAACAAACGTTATGGCATGGTTTCTGCTTGTGTTGGCGGTGGTCAAGGAATAGCGGGAATTATTGAAAGGTTTTAATGATTTGCAATATCGTTGCAAATTTAATTTTTTGCTTAGCTTTGATCCTCCATTGTAAAAATGAGATTAAAGCTGTTTTCCATATTGTTGTTAATTATCCACCTCAACAAGGTTGAGGCACAATGTGTCTTAACCATTAAGGGTATTATCAAGGATGCTGATACCAGATTGGTCCTAGAGAAAGCAACAGCTACAATTCTCGAGTTAAAAAAATCTGTTGTTACAGATAGGCAAGGGATGTATTTAATTAGTGGTCTTTGTCCGGGTGACTATACATTACGGATTAGTCATGCTGGTTGTCAGACAACCGATTATCATTTTCACATCAAGGAAGATATGGAAAAGCAGATTGAGCTTCCTCATGCTGAAAATGTATTGCAGGAAGTCGTGGTGGTTGGTGCTGCATCTATTCGATCTGAAGGAATAACTGGAGAATTGAAGGGAAAGGAGTTAGCTGCAACCAGGGGTTTGACGCTTGGAGAATCTCTACAAAGAATTGCTGGTGTAACTGTCTTGCAAACTGGAAATAATATTTATAAACCTGTTATTCAAGGGTTGCATAGTAGTCGCGTTTTAATTCTCAACAATGGTATCAGACAAGAGAGTCAGCAATGGGGAAGTGAACATGCACCTGAAATTGATCCATATGTTGCCAATCGACTTACTGTCATTAAAGGAGCTTCTTCCGTGAGATATGGCGGAGATGCAATTGGTGGGGTTGTTTTGGTTGAACCCAGATTATTGCAATATCATCGAGTTTTGAATGGTGAATTGAACCTTGCTGCATTTTCAAATAACAGACAGGGTGTAATTTCTGCCATGGTAGAGAGCAGTTTTGATGAGCAAGAAAAAACTGCATGGCGATTACAAAGTACTTTTAAAAGAGGTGGGAATGCGAGAACACCCGACTATTGGTTGAAAAATTCTGGCGTAGAAGAATTTAATATGTCGGCAGCCGCAGGATGGCGTGCAAGTAATAAAGGAGCAGAAATATTTTATTCTGTCTTTAATACACGAATCGGCATTTTTTCAGGATCACATATTGGTAATCTTACGGATTTAGAAAACCTAATTAGACTCCAACAACCTCCTGATTATATTAAAGATGCAGGCTTTAGCTATAAGATTGATAGGCCTTTTCAGGATGTGCAGCATCATTTGTTGAAAGCCAAAGTTTATTCAGAAAATCTTGGAGAGAGTCGGCTAAGTCTAACTTTGTCATCTCAATTGAATATTAGAAAAGAGTTTGATATCACCAGGTCTGAATCTGATTTACCTCAACTGCAATTGAATCTTCTCACAAACATGGCCGATCTTGTTTGGGAACACTATGGCAACAAGAAACTAAAAGGTTCGATGGGTTTGAATGTAATGCACCAGCAGAATACCATTAACTATCGATATTTCATTCCCAATTATACTGGTATTGATCTAGGTTTATGGGTAGCAGAAAAATATAAATTCAAAAAATGGCAGATTGAAGCAGGATTGCGGTATGATATAAGAAGTCGATTTGCAATAAAAGACAACGATAGGGCTCCTAATGATCGTTTGATGGGTAATGCTTTGGTACCTGGTGATCCTTACGGTAATCGAAATTTCAAGGGTATTTCTGGAACTGCTGTTGTTGCATATGCATTTAACGAAAATCTAAGGGCTTCCTTTACAGGTTCTACTGCCTGGAGAGCTCCTCAAGTAAATGAATTATTTAGTAATGGCCTTCATCATGGTGCTGCCAGAATAGAAAGAGGTGATCCCTCCATAATACCTGAAAGAGCGTATAGCATTTTAGGTAATGTATTGTTTAACAACAGTAAGTGGGAAATTGATTTTGGCATTTATAATAAAATCATCAATGATTTTATTTACTTAAAGCCTTCCTATCCACCTTTATTAACGATTCGTGGAGCCTTTCCTGCATTTGATTATGCACAAACAGATGCCGTTATTACAGGATCAGATATAAATGTTGGATATAAGTTTAATAATCACTTGAGCACACAATTAAAAGCATCAATACTAAGAGCATATGATCGTGGGCAAAATACATGGTTGATTCAAATGCCATCTGATAGATATGAGGTAGATCTTAGTTACGCATTCGTAGAAGGCAGAAAATTTAAACTGCCTTCTATCAAGATTGCGTATCAATATGTTACAGCGCAAAAACGTGTTCCTCCTACTGGAAATATTAAAGTGATCGATCCAAATGGTCAAGAGTCTATGGAGTCTGATTATATGGCACCGCCACCTGCTTATGCATTAGTCAATTTTGAAGCAGCTGCAGGAGTAGAGTTTATGAAAAGAAAAGTGGATGTAGTTTTTGGAGTAAATAACTTATTCAATATTGCCTATCGCGACTATATGAATGCCTTTCGTTATTTCGCATTAGAAAGAGGAAGAAATATTTCATTAAAAATAAAAATGCCATTTTAAAATTCAAGCGTATGAAGAAGATTAATGTACAGGTTTTATTCATTGCAGCTGTTGTTTTATTTTTGACTAGCTGTAAGAAAGATAATCTAGTTGATCCTAATGAAAGTGAATTAATCACAACGGTAAGATTGAAATTAACCAATACCTTATCATCAAGTATTGCTCCATTAGTTTATGAATTCAAAGATTTAGATGGTGAAGGCGGTGCCGCACCTGTCAAGTTTGACGATATTGTACTACAAAAAAATATACCCTATATCTGTGAAGTCACTGTATTAAATGAAAGTGTGAGCCCTGCTGATGATATAACGAAAGAAATTAAAACTGAGGCGAATGATCATCAGTTTTATTATGTACCTAGTTCTTCTAATTTGCTTTCCGTTTCTAATTATGATACAGATACGCAAGGTTTGCCACTGGGGTTATCTTCTTTTTGGGTAACTGGACTTAACCCAGGAACAGGGACACTTAAATTGGTCCTTAAGCACAAGCCGGGCACAAAGGCTGCAAACGACCTAATTACTAAGGGCGAAACAGATATTGAGTTAGACTTCAAATTAGTTATTCAATAAGGATCAATCCTTTTTTCTTTCACCGATCTGCTGGCGCCACATGGCATAATATAGGCCCTTGGCGTCTAGCAGTGCTTGGTGAGAACCTGTTTCTACTATTTCACCTCTTTCTAATACATAGATTGTATCAGCATGCATGATGGTTGATAGCCTATGAGCAATTAGTAAGGTAATCTGTTCTTTTCTTGCAGAGATTGACCTAATTGTTTCTGTAATTTCTTCTTCTGTGATAGAATCAAGTGCAGACGTGGCCTCATCAAATAGTAAGACTCTTGGGTTTCTCAGCAGTGCACGTGCAATTGAGATCCTTTGTTTTTCTCCACCAGAAAGTTTTAAACCTCCTTCACCGATTACGGTATTGATTCCATTATCAGCTCTCTTGAGTAAGTTCTGACAAGAAGATTTATCAAGTGCTATTTGAATATCTTCTTCACTTGCATTTGGGTTTACAAATAAGAGATTTTCTTTGATGGTACCTGAAAATAATTGGGTGTCTTGAGTAACAAATCCTATCTGTTTCCTCAAATCTTCAAAATCTATTTCATTTTCATCCAAACCATTGTATAGAATTTTCCCTTCTTGTGGACGGTACAAGCCTACTAATAATTTCATTAAAGTAGTCTTACCTGAACCTGATGGTCCCACAAAAGCAATTGTTTCACCCCTATTTACTTGAAAACTGATTCCATCTATTGCTTTTTGTTTTGCAGTAAGGTGCTTAAAGCCAACTTCCTGGAAGGCGAGTGTTTCAATATTGCCCAAGTGTACAGGATTTTCAGGAGTTGATTCTGGTTGTTTTTGCATCAATTGATGGTAATTGCCTATAGAGGCTTCTGCTTCTCTGTAGGACAAAATAATATTGCCTATTTCCTGCAAAGGTCCAAATATGAAAAATGAGAAGAACTGCATAGTTACCATTTCATGTGGTTGCATATCATCTCTAAAGACCAGCCACATCAACAAGAACAAAATCACCTGTCGCAGGGTGTTGACCAAAGTTCCTTGTAAGAAACTGATACTGCGTATTCTCTTTACCTTAGTTAATTCCAATCCCAGAATTTTGTAGGTATCTGAATTGAGTCTGTTGACTTCTTGAGTTGTAAGTCCCAAACTCTTCACCAATTCAATGTTGCGCAAACTTTCTGTAGTGGTGCCTGCAAGAGAGGTAGTACTGCTCACAATTTTTTTCTGTATCGTTTTTACTTTTTTACTTAAGGCATTTGTACCCCAAGAAAGCAATGAAATACCCACCACATAAGCCACAGGAACAGTCCAGTGAATATAGACTGATGCATATACAAATACAAAAACTACACCAACAACAATGGCAAATAAAGCATTTACAAAGTAGTTTATGAATTTCTCTGTATCTGTCCTCACTTTTGTCAATACACTTAATGTTTCCCCACTTCTTTGGTCCTCAAATTCCTGGTAGGGCAATTTCATGGCATGTTGTAATCCATCGGTAAAAATCTTCGCACCGAATTTCTGGATAACAACATTTGCAAAATAATCCTGCAGATTTTTGGCAATACGACTCACCATCGCTGTTCCCATCGACATCAGCAACAACAACATGGTTGCAGAAAAAAATTCATCCCAGCCAAATGCGTTTCCATTTTCCTGCCTCGTATTGATGTCTTGGGAAAGTTTGATTATTCTTCCAAAAATGATGGGATCAATCAATGAGAATACCGTATTCACTGTTGCCAGAAGCATCGTGAGGACAATCAGCCATTTGTAGGGCTTTAGGTAGCCATATAGTAATTTCATATGGCAAGATTACACCAAAATTTACACCAATGTTTAAACGTTGATAAAGAATTTATCAATTCTTTCTAAAAGTCCATTTTAGCAT